>JAFRVX010000106.1 GCA_017438305.1 Lachnospiraceae bacterium
GTATTATTTGAGTGTGATTTTCACACTTCAAGAAGTATCGTCCATAACAATACCCGCAACTCATTTTGAGATAATAGGCAACAAAAAACGGACTGCTGTAAAACAACAATCCGCTTTTGTTTGTCAACCCGCTCAGACAGATGCCAAAGTCGTTTTGATACAAAACTTTCTTATGAGCACCCGCCATTCCCGGTCTCTTTTTTAAGACCTCCGGTAAAGTGTCGCTTCCCGCGCGACCACATGCCTGCCGGAATGCAGTATGATGATCATGCAGGAGTTGAGGAGCCCTTGCGAAGAGTAAAGAGCCGGAATGCGGCACAGGCTTTTCGGATGAGATCACAAGGTGATTCGGAGGGAGGTCATTGATGAGAGCTTTTGAAACTTTTACTTACAGGGACTGGTGTTGTTATTACGAAAGCCTTAATCAGGGTTTGTCAGCAGAGGAATGCACCGTCAAACTGAATGATGAAGAGAAGGAAGCTTACAGGAAAGAGGCGGAGAAACTTGCGGAAGACAGAAAAAAACATCCGGATTTGCCGTTTTTTACGAAATGCCGAAATCAAGCTGGTTTGACTGACCGGCGGGATAAGGGATAACCTCGTCAATTGTATAGAAGGACCGGCGGCCAATTCCTTTGAGAAGGGATATGACCGGAGATATGATCAGGGATATGATCAAAAAAGTTTAGCCGAATAAGGAGGAGAACGATATGATCGGAGCAGTTTTAGGCGATATCATCGGATCAAGACATGAATTCCATAACATTAAAACAAAAGATTTTGAACTGTTCACATCAGACTGCTGTTTCACCGATGATACGGTAATGACCTGCGCTGTGGCGTCTGCTCTTCTGGCATGCCGCGGTGATTATACAGAACTTGAAAAGAAAACGGTGGAAGAAATGCATCGTATCGGCCGTCAGTACCCGGGCTGCGGTTATGGCGGGATGTTCTGGCGGTGGATGTTTTCCGACGATCCGAAGCCGTACAACAGTTTCGGAAACGGCGCCGCCATGCGTG
This sequence comes from Lachnospiraceae bacterium, assembly GCA_017438305.1. Lineage (GTDB taxonomy): Bacteria > Bacillota > Clostridia > Lachnospirales > Lachnospiraceae > UBA1267. The sequence continues at coordinate 1,020 of JAFRVX010000106.1, forward strand.
TCAGTCCGGTCGGATTCATTGCGGAGGATATCGGGCAGGCGAAAGAACTTGCTTACAAGGTGACCGCCATTACTCATAATCATCCGGAAGGGCTGAAAGGCGCTGAAGCCGCGGCGGTCGCCATAGTCATGGCACGGCAGGGCTGCAGTAAAGAAGAGATCCGGGAAGCAATGGAACGGGATTACTACAAAGCGGAATACACCGTCGATGAGTACAGGGATATCATCAGAGGCCATGGCGACGAGACCTGCCAGGTCAGTATGCCGGAAGCGCTCCAGTGCTTTTATGAAGGAGAAAGCTATGAGGACGTGATCAGAAACTGTATTTCCATCGGAGGGGACAGTGATACCCTGGCAGCTATTGCCGGCGGGATAGCGGAAGCCTTTTACGGTGTTCCGGAAGAACTGAAGCAGCAGCTTCCGAAGTACCTGGACGAGAGGCTTATGAACATCGTGGAAGCATTTACCAATCGTTAACATATAACAGCCATCTTAAATCCTTTCTGAAGGAGACCGGGACTGTTCCCGGTCTCCTGTTTTATAGTTCCTTTCAGGCTGTCTCAGGTTCACAGATTCTGGAGGTTAAAGGTTCAGACTGGCGCAGGTTCCGGAGGTCATGGCTTCCGGATGTTACAGGTCCGGGATGCCGTGGATTCACGACCTCATGGATGCCGGCGGATATATCCCGGGGAGGGCGGTGTCCTTTCCGCTGATCTCCCGTTCTTCTTCGATCCAGGGCAGGATCCTTTTGAAATCGATTTTCAGACTTCCGCCGTAGATACGGACCGCGACGGGCTCCGTCATATCAAACATGACAGGCTCTTCGGAAAAACCGTAGGGCCGTACGTCCAGCACTCCGGCCAGCGGATCCAGGATCCAGTACTCCCGAACGCCCGCCCGGCGGTACTTTTCGCTTTTGGTGTAGAAATCTTTTTTCGACGTTGTGGGGGAGAGAACTTCCAGTACAAAGTCCGGCGCTCCAAAAACGTCCCGGCCTCTGACTTTTTCCGGATCGCAGACCACCAGAACATCCGGTTCCACCATAGTCTTTTCATCGCAGTCCAGCTGTACGCCCATAGGAGCGATTCCCGGCATACAATCTCCATCGTTATCATAGATGAAATTCGCGATCTGGCGGTGTATTTCCCCGGCAATGAGCTGATGGATCCTGGTGGGGGTTTCCATATAGATAAGCTGTCCGTCGATCAGCTCGGCCCGCTCCCCGTCGGGAAGGTGATGATAGTCATCAATGGTAAAAGGCCCTGGATTCTGTAAAGCTGAAGTGCCGTAATTCCAGGCAGGCTCAGCCACCGTCTGGATGTCCATAGGCCGGAAGCTGTAGTGGTCTTTTTTGACAGCAGCGTTGTCTTCTCCGTACCAGGGGAGGGGCGTATCCTCTTCCAGGATCTTTATGTCCAGGGCTCGGAAAACCGTTTCCAGAGCAGACAGGGTTTCATAACGGGGATGCTTTGTTTCCCCGGAAAAGATCTTCTGAACGGTTCTTAAGGGAAGCTCGGCCATTTCAGCGATCATGGCATTGGTCAGGCTGCGCTCCTTTTTAAGTTTTCTCATATCCTCTATGTTCATGGCAGACCTCCTTTTGAGAATAGAATACCCTTAAAATACCCAATAGTCAAGAAAAAAATAATAAATCAGTCATTAAATACCCGAAAAATGCCCGCGATACTATCCACACATTACCGAAAAGCTCAATGTACCACTATAAATTTATGGAATGTATGGGTAAGAATTTTCAGCGGATCTGAGGAAAGATCCTTTCCGCCGGAATGGCCCGGCCTGATCGGAACAGACAATGCCGATAAGATCAACAGTATCTTCTGCAGGTCAGCGGTATCTTCTGCGAAACAACAGTCGGTACTGTTCCGGTTCAGGAACTGCAGATGCCTTTTATGTTCACGAGATACAAAGGCTTCTTTCCAGAAATATACGGACGTTTTTGCAGTCTCGCGGAATTTTGAGTTTTATGATATACTCAGAACAAGATGTACACGTAATATACAGTAAGCCGGTCAACGACAGCGGAAACAAATGCCGGAAAGAAAAACGGAAAGAAAAAAGCGGAAAGAAGAATTACAGGGAAAGGACAGACACGCATGATTGAATCATATTATAACACACACAACCCGATCCTGCCCCCAGAGCATCATGTTCCGGACAGCGAGGCCCATGTGATGCCGGACGGAAAGCTCTATATCTACGGCAGTTATGACAACAGAGATGATGTATACTGCAGTGAGGAATACCATGTGGTATCCACGGCGGATATGCAGAACTGGCAGGTGCACGAGGTTTCTCTGCGGGGGGAGGACATTCCCTGGTTCAATGACCCCGACGCGCCTAAATTTCCCGGCATCGACTGGACACATCCCACGCCCTTCATTCGGAAAATGCTTGCCGCTAAGGGAGCAGACGGCATGAAGGAGCAGTTCGAAAACCAGGAAAACACAGTAAAACCTCCGATTTTGTTTGCACCGGACTGCGCATACAAGGACGGAAAATACTATCTTTACTTTTGCATGCCGGATGACAGTGAAGGGGTGGCAGTTTCCGATTCGCCCACCGGGCCGTTTACCGGCCCGGTCCAGCTCCCCGTCGGCGGCATCGATCCGGCTGTATTTATCGATGACGACGGCAGCGCCTATTATTATTGGGGTCAGCTTTTCTCCCATGGAGTAAAGCTGAATGAGGATATGGTCTCCTTCGATCCAGAGAACATCGTAGATGATCTGGTAACCGAAGAGGAGCACTTCTTCCATGAAGGCTCTTCCATGCGGAAGATCGGGGATACTTATTACTACGTTTACGCCAACATCGAGCACGGCAAGCCCACATCCCTGGGTTACGCCACGGGCAAGTCTCCCCTTGGCCCCTTCACGTATCGTGGCGTCATCATCGACAATGCTCCATGCGACGGCGCCAGCTGGAACAACCACGGCTCCATCGAATGCGTAAACGGCCGGTGGTATATCTTCTATCATCGCTGCAGCCGGGGACGGGAACTGTACCGGAGGCTCTGTATTGAGCCCATCACCATCCTGCCCGATGGCACGATCCCGGAGGTGAAGATGACTTCCCAGGGGCCCGGAAAGCCCTTCGGCAGCGCCGAAACCCTCTGGGGCTATCAGGCCTGCGAGGTTCACGGAAAACTGTTTATCGCGCCGGATGAGACGGGCAGCGAGTGTCTGACCAACATTCACGGCGGGGATGAGGCAGTGTTCCGTTATGTGAAGAGCGAAAAAGGCTTTCACCGTGCAGAGCTGGAATGCCGTGGAAAAGGCTTTGTGGAGCTTCTTCTGGATGATCAGAAGGTCGGCGAAGCCAGCATCCGTGACAGCGGAAAAACAACGATAGTCCTCACGGGTTCCGGTAATTTCAGTACTGAGCAGGAACTTCGGCTTCGCATGACAGAGAGCGATCAGCTGGAGATCATCAGCCTGACGCTGTTTGAATAAGGAAAAATCCGGGCATCAGCTTCATTACAAACGTATTTGCAGGAAATGTACGGAAAATATTCGGAATCTTTACGGACAGGATATTCACGTACAGTCTCAGAACGTTTTTTTCGGGGATTATAACAGACAGGGTATTTACGTACAGTTTCAGAACGTTTTTTTTTGAGGGATTATAACAGACAGGGTATTTACGGACAGTTTCAGAATGATTTTGGAGTATTTTGGAGGATGAAAATGGAATCTTTTGACAGAAGTTTTGGTTATTGGAGCGTGGCTGAGGGTATCACGGCTATTGAAACGCCGGGAAAAAGCTTCGGTCCGGGAAAAGTGCCCGGCACGGGCCATGTCATGGCGTATCTCATAGAGGGAGAAGAGAAGGCTGTCCTCTGGGATAATGGTTATGGAAACGGGAATATCAGGGCCCTGGTGCAGAAGCTGACGGATCTGCCGGTGATGGCGGTGAATTCCCACAACCATCTGGATCATAACGGCTGCAATCCGCTGTTTGAGGAAGTGTGGATCGGCGAGCATGAGGACGGCCTGGATAAACCGGCTTTTCCGGCGGATGAGCGGATCCCCGGCGGCGTTGATGAGGCCGTGAAAAACGGCGGGCCTTATATCTGGCGTCTTTTAAAGGACGGGGATGTGATCGACCTGGGCGGCCGGACGCTCAGGATCATCGAGGTTCCGGGACATACCCGGGGCAGCATCACAGCGCTGGATTCAAAGACCGGCTGGCTGATCTCCGGCGATGCGGTCTTAAAACGGGTGCTGCTCAATCTGCCCCTGCGCGTTTACAGAGAAGCGCTGGAGCGGCTGGATACCTTTGATTTCACACGTATTCTGCCTGCGCACTATGACCGGCCCCTGGACCGGGGACAGGTCAGGCGGCTCATCAGCCTCATCGACCGATTTGAACTCAGGAAGTGTGAAGAGGCCGTCTGGCATGGCGGCGGGAAAATGCTGGTCTTCCGCTCAGGAAACAGCTTTGACGATCCGGAATTTGCGGCGATCGGCTTTTTTGACCGGAATATTGAAACCGTTCTGTCTTAACAGCAGAGCCTTCAAAGATCCGATCCTGACCGGTTCAAAGCTCACATCAAACAAAAAGACTATGACAATGCAAAACGAGGAGACACTGGATGAACACCCCTAAAATTCTGAGTACGGCTTACCCGCCGGAAGCGTGCCGGTTCGTGCCCGAGACGGAGACGTCGCATATTCTGGGCGGTTCAAGGCATATGATGACCCCCATCGATCTGGAAGCCTATGGCTATGTGGAGGAAGAATACATCGTCAAAGGCCATGCCAACATTTATCATTGGGAGGATAATGAAAGATATCCTCATATCCTTTTCTCCCACGCGCCTTACTGCACGAGGATGATCGTGAGAAAGCCCCGGGATCCGAAGAAATTCAGCGGTATCATCCACTGTGAACTCATGAATCCCAACTCCGGCCTCGACCGGTCCAACGCCGGCTGGGCGCCGTGCCATGAATACCTGATGTCCAGGGGACACGGCAGCATAAGCTTTACCATGTCGGAGGTTTCCATGAAGGGGCTTCGGCGGTTTGATCCGGAAAGATACGGCGAACTGGGTTTTAAGAATCCGATCCCGAAGGATCAGCGGATGCCGGCGTCCGTGTGGCTCGACGGCAATCCCATTGATGAAGAGACGGAAAACGGGCTTCAGTATGATTTTTACAGCCAGACGGCGGCGCTGATCAAGTCCGGCAGAGAGGATTCTCCCTTTGCGGGATATGATTTTAAGAAGATCATGCTTCAGGGCACCACCGGCGGGGATCTTTCGGCCTATGTGGCTGCCGTGCATCCCATTACGAAACTCCCGGACGGAACGCCCTGTTTTGACGGCTTCCTGATCTTCATGACCGGCGCCCCGGGATTCTTAAACAACTCCCGCTATATGCTGGATCCCTTTGATTTCCGGGATCTTTACTACAGCGAAGTGCCCTTCATCCATCTGAATACCGTAGCGGATCTTCTGGGAGATACGATGCATCCCTCCTGGTCGACATTGTGGCACCGGTATCAACCCAATGAGAAGGGACGGTATCTCAGGCTTATCGAAATTGCCGGCGCCGGCATCGGCAGGAAATATACGGCGCCCTACGGAAACTGTAAAGAGGATATGGAGAAAGCCCTCGGCGCGAAACACGGAAGCGGACCTGCCGGCCCCGGAGAGCGGCAGAGCGTTCCCGGCGGTCCCGAAGCACAGCCCGGTGGAACCGGAGCCTCGGGCAGTTCCGGAGAGCAGCCTGGCGGTGCTGAAGGACGGCAGAATGGCCCCGGAGGGCGGCCGCTTATCGACGGTACAGGAAGAATGGAAACCGGAACCCGCCCGCAAGGCCCGGGTCCTGTCCGGGGGGAGATGCTGGAATTTCCGGCGCATCTTATCGTTTGCGCCATGATCGACAACCTGATCAAATGGATGCTGACAGGAGCTGCCCCGGAGATTGTTCCCTGGATAGAAATGGAGGGTGAGTATCCGGAAATGACCTTTGCCAGGGATGAATACGGAGCCTTCAAAGGCGGCGTAAGATCGCCCTATGCTGACTGCCCGCTGGTAGTCACGGACGCTTCCGGGATGATCCTCCGGCACTTATCTTCAGAAGAACTGAAGACCCTCTATGGAAGCCGTGAGGGATATGTTGAGAAGGTAAAGGAATCGGTACAGCGAATGATCGCCCACGGGCATCTGCTTCCGGAGCATGCACGAATTATGATAGAAGAAGCGATGTCCGGAACGTTTCCTCTTGAATAAGTCCCGGCACCAGGGACCGGTCGCAACAGCTCCGGAGAGAAGCGGCCCCGGCAGGAATAAGTCCCGGCACCAGGGACCGGTCTGAGAAACATTGTTCAGACAGATCAGGCGCTGCAAGAACTGCAGCGCCTGATCCATTTTTATTGTTTCCCGTCCGGCGTACGTTCATCTCCCAGAAAGAAGACGGCCACCGTCCCCCAGCCGCTGTGGGAGGCGATGATAGTGCCGATCTCTGTGATCATGATCTTATCTTTCAGCTTCGGGAATCTTTCCTCAACGGCTGTTTTGAGTTCTTCCGCGATATCCCTGCAGCTGGAGTTGCAGATAAAGCATTTGCCGTCATAGTCACTGCCGCCCCGGGCATGGGCTTCCATGGTATCCACCGTTCGTTTTATGGCGTTTTTCTTTCCGCGGACCTTATCATAGGCGATGATGCTGCCCTTATCGTCCAGCCTCATGATCGGACAGATATTCAGCACACTGGCTATGGCAGCCGTGGCCCCGGATACCCGTCCGCTCCGGTGAAACATGGTCATGTCTGTGGAGAAAAACTGATGATGGATGGATCTTGCGTTGGCATTGCACCAGGATTCGATCTCCTCCATGGATCTGCCTTCATCCCGCATATCGGCGGCGTAATCGACCATCAGGCCGTAACCGGAAGAGCTGCAGAGCGAGTCAACGATCAGGAGTTTTCTGTCAGGGTATTTTTCCCTGAGGCGCTCCCGGGCCGTATAGGCATTGTTCACAGAGGGCGTCATCCCGGTTCCAAAGGCGATATGAAGGACGTCCCCTTTTTGGAGCAGGGCATCGAAATAGGCTTCATAGGCGTAATCGTTGATCTGTGACGTAGAGGGCAGCTTCCCCTCGCGGATAAACTGATAGAAGCGGGGAAGCGCCTCCGGGTCCCTCTGCATATCATCGGTATATTCTTTTCCGTCGATGATGTAAGAATAAAAAAGAACGGAAATATCCCTTCCGTTTACATAAGAATAAGGCAGATCTACCGTGGATTCGCAGGACAGCTGAAAAGACCGGTTCATAAAGTCTCCTTTTATTTTTCGGGAGCAAAAGAAATTCTGACCCCAGCTTATAATATAAAAGCAGCTTGGATGGAGCTGCTGTCTGTATCATATCGCGAAAACCGGCCGGTTTCAAGGTATATTGACGGAAGATATTAAACGATAAATCATCAGTAAAAGTATCAGGCGAAAAGTCATCGGCAGAAAAGCTGTCATCAGGCATATGAAGAAAAAAGCCGAAAAGAAAAAAGGAAAAGAAAAAGATCCGGCACACCGCTTTTCGGACGGGTGCCGGATCTTGTTAAACTACAGCAAACGACAAACTGATCTATATTTTTTGCTCGTGTGCTGCGACGGAGCTTACTCCTCGCCGGGGTAGATCACGCTGTGGCGGATGGGTAACCATTCCTTGATGGCTTTCCTTAAGGTCAGATCCCAGAAGTCCCACTCATGGCCGTAGCCGGGGATCTCTTCAAAGTACACGTCGTAGCCCTGCTCTGTCAGGAAATCCCGGGCGAATTTAGCGCCTTCCAGGGCGAAGTCATCGCCGCCGCAGGTGACGAAGTATTTCGGTACCTTTTTGCCGGACTTGATGTTTTCGATAGCCAGGTTCCGAAGATTTTCCGGTCCCTTGGGATCCCGCGCGGGCATGGCCGGAGCGCCTGCCCTGGGACGGGGATCATTCAGGCCGCCGCCGGAGGACATGATCAGTGCTGCCGCGTAGTTTTCCGGATAGTTGATGGAGATCTTGCCGGTGCCGCCGCCGCCCATGGAAAGGCCGGCGATGAAATTGTCTTCCCGTTTGTCGGAGAGGGGGAACAGCGCCCGGAGGACCTTGGGCAGTTCTTCTGCCACGAAGGTCCGGTATTTGGCCCGGCCCGAGGGATCATCGTCGTAGCTGGCGTTGTAATCCGCCGGCATGATGACCGCCAGTTTGTTGTCATCCGCGTAACGGGTGATGTTTGAGAAGTTTACGTAATCGCTGTCGTCGCCGGAGCCGCCGTGCAGAAGCCAGAGGACCTGGTATTTCATACCCGGGACATAGACTTCTTCCCGTCCGGCCAGACGATCCGCGAAGCTGTAGCTGGGAAGGCAGATGGTAACATTGGTCTGCATACCCAGAGCCTGTGACAAAAAGTTCATTTTGATAACTGCCATAAGAATTCTCCTTTCATCTTAATGGTTCTTCGGGTTCAGTGTTGTGAGAGCACAGAATGTATCGCAGGAGCGCTGAAGGCGCTGCAGAAGCGCAGAACGCACAGCAGAAGTGCAGAGCGCCGCAGTGTCCGTTGCAGAATGTGATATCTCGTCCGTTCATCACAACATTATATTTGATATGATTATATCAAACTGCCGGGAGTCCGTCAATTTAAAACACAGCGGCCGTCCTGCAAAACACAGCAGCTGTTCTCCCTCATTCAAAACACAGCGGCCGCTCTCATTCATAAGGGCAGCCGCTGCTGTTTACAGGGTATCTGTCACTTCCACCTCGATCTCCCGGTTCTGACCGAAGAGATATCGTACGTAATGGGGCAGTTCCTTACGGACAAAGACGCCGAAGGGCCGGCCGTGGACCTGGTCTTCTCCCAGGCTGTCGTAAAGCTGGGGACAGATGATGGCGATGTGTTCCTGCTCCGCAATCTCTTCCAGATCTTTCTTCCGCTGCCAGTAGGTGAAGTCGTCGTCTGCGGGATGGATCAGGATCTTCACTTTTTTCCAGGGATCGTCCTTCGTTTCCTTCGGGAAGATGAATTCGCAGTCCAGGGAGCCGTGGGCGGCCATGGATTCCAGATCCGCCCGGACGTCCAGGCCCGGTACGGCTGACAGGCCGATGGAGGCGGGAAGTTCAAGGCCAGGCGCTTCACGGAACTGAAGCTTCTTAAGTCCCGTCCATTCCAGGAAATGCTGAAGGGCAGCGTCCCAGAATTCCCAGTTGTGGGTGCCGGGGCGTTTCACATAGGTGATGTCGTAGCCGATATCCGTCAGGTTCTTATAACAGGCTTCGTTTAAGGGGAAGGTAAAGTCCTCCGTGCCGCATTCCTGATAGAAGCGGGGCATCGGTTTTTTGTTCTCCGCGATATCTCTGGCGATGGCCAGGGAGTCGTTGGGCCATTTTGACATGTATTCCAGGCTGCCGAAGCATTCATAGAAATCCTTGTCTGTGGAGGGATCGCCGTTATAGAACTGCTTGATGGTATCCACCATGTCCACGGGACTGGAGAAGGAGCCGATGGCCCCGAAATAATCGTTCAGCACCAGGCCGAGCTTAAAGCCCATGTATCCGCCCAGGGAAAGGCCGGCAACAAAATGATTCTCCCGGCCCGGGGCGATGGGGAAGACGTGGTCGATGAGCGGCACCAGTTCCTGGGAAAGATAGCTGAAATACTTCTTCCCATAATACATGTCCATGCCGAAGGAGGACCAGGTGGAGGTCATGACGGTGATCAGGCCGTATTCATCGGCGTAGCGTTCGGCGGAGGAATTTCTGAGCCAGGCGCTCCGGTCATCGGTATTTCCGTGGGTCAGATAAAGCACCGGAAAGGTGCGGGAAGCGTCATCCGTATTGACCAGTTTAGGGACGGTAACATTGACGGAAACGCGGCTTTTCAGGTTTTCTGAATAGAAGGTAAGGGTATAGATTCCCATAAGGGCTCCTTTCGAAGATAGTCTGCAGATGATCAACTGAAGCGGATCAACAGTTCTATTTATCCTTCAAAAGCTTCATAGATCCTCCGGCAGGCTTCCTTAATCACAGAGTGGGCGGAGGGCAGGCACATCCTGAGCCACTGGCCGCCGTTCTCCACGTCAAAGCCCCTGCCGAAGGACATGACCATATGCTGGTCTTTGAACTTCTGCTCCAGATCTTCGTCGCTTAAGCCGTAGCCGGAAAAGTCCAGCCAGAGAATATAGGTGCCTTCCGGCATCCGGACCTTTACTTTGGGCATCTTTTCATGGAAGAAGCTGACGACGTAATCCAGGCTTTCATCCAGATATTCGTTCAGGGCTTCCACCCAGGGGCCGCCTTTGGTGTAGGCCGAGATCACGGCCTGGATGCCGAAGGGCGACGGCAGGGAGAAGAAACGTCCGAAGCGCTCTTTCAGGACAGGATCCGAGATCACCATGTTGGACATGGCGAGGCCCGCCAGGTTGAAGGTCTTGTTTACGGCCGTACAGCCGACCACGCCTTCCGGTCCCACCACTTCCATCAGCGGATGGAATTCCACGCCTTTTCTGACGATGTCACAGTGCACCTCGTCGGAAACCACGATCACCCCGTGTTTCCGGCAGATCTCTGTCATCCGGGTCAGTTCTTCCGGAGTAAAGATACGCCCGGAAGGGTTGTGAGGATGGCACAGGACGAACATGGTGTTTTCCGGTACCGCACAGGCTTTTTCGAAAGCGTCGTAATCTACGGTATAATAATTCTCCTCATCCTTCAGCATGGGTACGCCTACGAAGACACGGCCGTTGGGTTCAATGTCCCCGTGATAGCTGTAGCAGGGCGTCGTGACGATCACGCCTTCACCGGGATTCGTGAGGCGTTTCACGCATTCCGCCACCGCCGTATGGGTCCCGGCGGTATAGACGATATCCTCTGCAGGGAAGTCCCAGCCGAAACGGTCATGGAACCAGCCTCTTACGGCATCGGTATACCGATCGTCCATCATGCTGTAGCCGAAGATTCCGTGTTCCGCGACCTTTTTCAGATCTTCAATGATCTCCGGAGCAGTCTTAAAATCCATGTCGGCCGTCTGCAGGCAGATGGCATCGTCCGGCAGCTTGTCCAGCCCCAGGGACCTGGCCGCCCAGTTTCCCCATTTCCCGGAAAAACTATAGGGATCATGAGCCCTGTCAATAACTTCATCAAACTGATAGTTCATTTCTGAAATCCTCCCTTATTTCTGCAAGATTCCTGCGAAAACCTTGCAAAGATTTAATTTCTCACTTCATACATTTTACTATATCTTAAAATCGTCCCGGTGTAAACCGGGTTTGCGGGAACTTTTGTTTTCATATGCAGGAGTATCTGTTTTCAGGCATATTCAGTTCTCTCAATTCCTCAGGCGCGGGGATTCCCGACAAAGAAAAAAGAAAAGCAAATTAGGTTGGAGTATTTCAGTTATATTTAATTCCCCTGGCGGCGGAGGCTTCCGACTAAGAAAAGAGAAAAGCAAGTTAGGGCGGAGTATTACGTCGTATTTATTCCTTCAGATCTGGAAAAACCCCGACACGGACAGGGAAAAGACGCACAGGGTCGGAGAATGCAGGAAAAATCCACCCTCCCGGAGCCGAAAACCTCCGACCATAAGAAAAGAAAAGCTAGACAGGTCGGGGCTCTGCAGATCTGTGAAATGGGAGCTCATGATTTACTAATTCTTTAAATTGTGGTATATCATGTATATTGCTGCACCTGGAATTCCGATATGATTCGATAGTATACAGCTTCAGAATTCATGGGCGCTTCAGAGGGCTTTTGAGTCCGGGAAGTACAGAGGCAGGCTGTCCGGCAGCTGCTTTACTGACCGTGCAGCGTCAAAGGCAGGCAGACAGCGGCAGGATTTGTTCCGGAAACGGTAAATGCTGTATCGGCCGGGAAGCATAAAAGTATCAGGGTAAAAACACGAAAGGAGAGCGCACATGAAACGGGTGATGGTGAGATCTGTTTTTGATGCATTTGAATATGTGATGGATCATTACTATCCTGCAGGACTGGAGGATGAGGCGGTGCGTTCCGATACCTATGCTGTCATTTCCATCCAGGATACCCACACCGGCGGATTCGGAATTGCCTTCACGCCCAATCAGCACTGCCGGGACGTACTGACACTTTATTTTGATGATATTGTCCGTGAAGTGGAAGGCGCCGTTCTTTTTACGGAAGAGATGGCGAAGCAGATCATAGACTTTATAAAAAAGAACAGAGAAGCCGATACGCTGCTGATCCATTGCTATGCCGGGCAGTCACGGTCCAGGGCGGTGGGCGCTTTTGCCCTGAAGATGCTGGGCGGGGATAATTCCAGATATTTCACTCAGGCGAATCCGAATATGCATGTGTATGAAACACTGGAGAAAGTGTGGAGGCAAGACTCTGTACAGGGTGACGAATAGGCGCATCAGCAGGAAACATTGCCGGCTATAACATATCGACGCAAAACACAGGCTGCAGTAATATATCAGCGTAAAAACACAGGCTGCAGTAATATATCAGCGTAAAAACACAGGCTGATTTAATACATCAGGAAACAGCGGATCAAAGAAAGGATTCAGATGGATGATTTTACGATAAACGAGATGCAGGAAATGCAAAAAACCCTGCAGGAAAAGTATAAAAACAAATGGGAGCCCATCGGCCCGGAGACCGGGAAAAACAAACTTCTCTGGATGATCGGAGAGATCGGAGAGGTCGTTGATATCGTAAAGAAAAACGGAGACGTAAAAGCCTGCACGGACGCGGAGATCAGAAAAAGCCTGGTGGAGGAACTGGCGGATGTTCTCATGTACTACAACGACGTGCTGCTCTGTTACGGGATCTCCGCCGACGAACTGAAAAAGTCCTATTCCGAAAAGTTTAAAAGGAATATGGAGAGATGGTAAGCCGGAGACGTCGGACTATGCTGAGGCAGGCTGCCGTGATAATGATATGCAGAAATTTGCGTTGCAGAGATTTTGCAGAGATTTTCAGCCCCTGCGTACAGAAAACGCTCCCCGGACTGCCGTTTTTATGATATGATTGATATAACTGAGCGGAAGGATGCACTTCCCGAAGTATTTTACGGAAAGCACTTCCTGAAGTATCTTACGGAACGCGGGACAAAGGCGCGCAGGCGGAACAAAGGCGCGCAAGCGGGACAAAGGCGCTCAGGCTTGGGCAGGCGTTTTCCCTGCATCTTCTGGAGATCGCTTTCGGGATCGAAGAAAGCATCCGGACCGGTTCCATTTATGCAATGACCACCTCCATGGAGCGGCCCGCGCCTCTAGAAGAAGGCTTTATTGGAGACGGGTTCTGGGTTGCCCAGGAGGAGACGGTCCTGGCAGAGTAAAACACCGGGAACAGACAGTCCCGGCAGAAAAAACACCGGAGCAGACAGTCCCGGCAGAAAAAACACCGGAGCAGACAGCCCCGGCAGAAAAAACACCGGACACAAGAGGATGACCGGTTGAAAAAGATCATAGATGCCATAAGGAGGAAAGCATTTTATGTGGAAAGAGAAAGAAACAGCCTATCGTTTCAATATCATTGAAAACGAAGGCGGAAAGACCCTGGGCTATAGCCCGGAATCCGGCGTGAAGATCATCGAAAAAGATGGTTTTGCCTTTAAGGATTTCCTGGGCACCGGCAAGCTGGAGCCCTACGAAGACTGGCGTCTTCCCGCGGAAGAGCGGGCCGATGACCTTGCTAAACGGCTGTCCGTTGAACAGGTGGCGGGACTCATGTGCTTTTCCGCTCATCAGTTCAATATCACCGCCGAGGTGAACGAGGAGCAGAAGACGTTTTTGAACAAGCATCTGAGAAGCGTCCTGAATTCCGCCGGCGGCACTGCCCCCGACGAAGTGCAGATCGCCTGGTCCAACAACATGCAGCGCTATGTTGAAGGCAAGGATTTCGGTATTCCCTGCTACTTTTCTTCGGACCCCCGGAACGGCCGCGGCGTGTCCGACTGGCCGGGCAACTTAGGCCTGGCGGCGACCTTTGATCCGGAGCTGGCGCTGGAATCCGCCAAATGCCAGGCGAAGGAACTTCGTGATCTGGGCGTGGCCTGCTTCCTGGCGCCTCAGGTGGATATTTCTTCCGATCCGCGCTGGTTCCGGAACAACGGCACCTTCGGCGAGGATCCGGCCCTTTCCCGGGATATGGTGCGGGCTTTCTGCGACGGCCTGCAGTCCACCTATGACGAAGACGGCAACGATTTAGGCTGGGGCAAGGATTCCCTGACCGCCATGGCCAAGCACTGGACCGGTGAAGGCTCCTGTGAAGGCGGCCGCGAAGCCCATGTGGACGGCGGCAAGTACGGCGTTTATCCCAACAACAACTTCGAAGCGCTGATGATCCCCTTTGTGGACGGCGCCTTTAAGTTAAAAGGCAAGACCGGATCGGCCCAGGCCATCATGTCCAGCTATTCCGCAGCCTATACCGACGACGGTTCCCTGGGCGAGGTCGTGGGCTCCAGCTTCTCCGAATACAAGATCAAGGAGCTCTTAAGGAAGCGTTACGGCTTTACCGGCGTGGTCTGCACCGACTGGATGGTCTTAAACGAAGGCATCAAGGAAGGCAGACGTTCCTGCGGCTGGGGCGCTCATATCGAGGATCCCGAAGTGGAGCCCGGTGAGAGAGCTTTCATCGCCATCATGGCCGGCGTGGACCAGATGGGCGGCTGCTCCGATCCGGACGTCCTGATGGACGCCTATCGTTTCGGCTGTGAAAAAGTCGGCAAAGAAGTGATGGACAAGGCCTTTGCCCAGTCCGCCCAGAGACTTCTGCAGGGTTACTTCCTGACCGGACTCTTCGAGAATCCCTATCTGGATGAAGCGGCAGCCCTGGCGGACGTCAATTCCGCCGACAAGCAGGCGGCCGCCCTGGAAGCCCAGGTCAAGGCCGTTGTCATGCTGAAGAATGAACACGGCGCTGTGAAGAAGGCCGAGAAGCGGCTGAAAGTCTATATTCCCGCCCTTTACGAAGCGCCTCACTACATGGTTTCCGCTTTCCAGCCCGCCAAGACCACGGAACCCCTGGTAAGCTATCCCCTCAGCCTGGAAGTTGCCGGAAAGTACTTTGACGTGGTGACGGATAAGGTGGACGGAACCAATATCACCCGGCTTACGGAAGAGGAGCTTAAGGATATCGACCTGGTGCTGATCCCAGCCCAGGATCCCGGAAACTCCAGCCCCCAGGACGGCAGAAAATCCGCCCAGGGCTACGAGCCCAATTCCAACGTGACAAAAACCTCCGATGAGCAGCGGGCTGAAGCCCAGGATACGGCTTTCCGGCCGCTGACCAGGCAGTATCGTCCTTATACCGCGGACGGTCCCTATGTACGGAAGGTTTCCATCGCCGGCGATATCCTGCCGGACGGCACGAAGGAGAACCGGTCCTACTTCGGACAGACAGCCCTGACCACCAATGAAGAGCAGCTGGATCAGATCCTGGAAGCCGCGGAAATGGCCAAGAAGGTGGGCGTTCCCTCCGTCGTCGCCATGTTCACCGGAAAACCCCTGTGCTTCCATGAATTTGAACCCGCCGTGGACGGCATCCTGGTAACCTTCTCCGGTTCCTCCGAAGCCCTGGCCCGCATCGTGGCAGGCTGCGACGAACCCAGCGCCCTGCTGCCCATGCAGATGCCTAAAGACATGGATGACGTAGAGCGGCAGATGGAGGATACTCCCCGGGATATGGAATGCTATACCGATTCCGTCGGCCATAAGTACGACTTTGCCTACGGCATGAATTACAGCGGCGTGATCAATGACGAGCGCGTCAGGAAATATTCCGCAGCGCCTCTTACCACACCGGAAAACAAAGGCGTCTGCTGAAAACGCGGCCCGGGTAGACAGAACACATGGAAAAAACGATCAGACTTAACGAAAAACTGACCCTTACCTTTCCGGAAGGGTTTCATGTGATGGATGAGGAGGAAAAGAAAACCCTTCGTTTTCTTGAGAACGGACCGGGAGAAGCGCTGGCTGACCCGGAACATCACATCATCGTTACCATCGGCTGGAAGAGCGTGGGAGGCCTGGCCTCCCTGCTCCTGAAGGCCCGGGACGCGGCAAAGGCTTCCGAAAACAATGTCCGGAAGGCCATGGAGTCACTGGGGTACCAAAGCGAAGGCTTCGGAACCAGACAGGCGGGGCCGCTGAAGGCGGAAAGCTTCGGTTATACCTATGAAGCCCAGGGGACCGGGATGTACGGGGAAACCTGCTGCGTCAAACAGGGCAGAACGTTTTATTACTTCAACTGCTATATCCGGGAAGCAGCCAGGCAGGAAGGCCTTAAGATCTGGGAAGGGATCCTGGCATCGGCCGGATGGACTGACTGACCCGACAGGACAACGTAAAAAAGAACTAAGGAACAAAATGATACAAGCCTGATCCCGGCCGGAAGAACATGGGAAGCCCTGACCCACTTCTTCAAAGGCCGGGACACGGTTCAGGCCAGGGATGCAGGACTTAACGGGAGGAACTGACGATGGATCTGACACTGGAAAAAGCAAAGGAACTGAATAAGGAAATGGTGACGGAGGAGCATCTGATCGTTCACTCCCTGAATGTCTGCTATGCCATGGAAGCCATGGCGAACCATTTCGGTGAAGACGCGGAGCACTGGAAAGCAGTGGGATATCTTCACGACTTCGATTATGAAAAATACCCCGAAGAGCATCTGCAGCATACGGAAAAGGAGCTGCTGGCTCTGGGCGTTTCTCCGGAAGACGTCCGGGCGATCATGAGCCATGGCTTTGAGATCTGCACCGACGTAAAGCCCGAGACCAACATGGAAAAGAGCCTGTTCACAGTGGATGAACTCACCGGCATCATCCAGGCCTGTGCCCGGATGCGTCCCAACGGCATATCGGACCTGGAGCTGAAAAGCTTCATGAAGAAGTATAAAGATAAGCGGTTCGCCGCGAAATGCAATCGTGAGACCATTCAGAAGGGCTGCGATATGCTGGGAATGGAGGTTTCGGAAGTAGCCGCCATCTGCATCGACGGGATGAGAGAGCATGCGGAGGAGATCGGTCTTCTGGGGACGGCTCATACTGCCTGAAATTCCCTTGGCGTCTTTCCGTAGAATTTCCGAAAGGCTTTGAAAAAGCTGCTTTTATCGTTATAGCCCAGTATCAGGGCGATCTCTTCTGTGGAGAGGGCGGTTCCGTTAAGGAGCATGACGGCCCTCTCCATTTTCATTTCCAGAACGATTTCGGAAAAGGTCTTTCCGGTTTCTTTTTTCAGCAGGCCGGAAAGGTAATTGGGATGATAGGAAAACTGCCGGGAAAGATCGTTCAGGGATACGGTTTCCGGGTGAGCGGCAATATAGCGGAGGATCTTTTCGGAAAGGCTGAACTCCCCGGTCTCTTTCCGGATGCGTGCCCGGTAGAGTCTGGCGATGTTTAAGAACAGCGCGCTTACCAGCGGCCGCAAGACCAGCTGCGTATCGGCCGTTTTATGGGCGTATTCCATGACCATGATCTCCAGAAGATCCCGGACAGCAGAATGAGGGTCCAGGTAGAAATGGATGAAGTCTTCGGAAAACATGTTGGTACGGGGTTCAAGGAAAAACCGGAAAATGGCAGGGTCCGAGGCGATAATGGGAAGAAACTCCCGGTAGAACATGTTTTTCCGGACCAGTACGCCTATCACAACGGCAGGATCTTCTTTATGCTGCCGGAGACCGTAGCCGGTAAAGGGCTGGCCGATATAGCATTCCCCTTCCCGGATCGATATGATGTTGTCTGTCTGCTCGGTTTCCGCTTCGTAATCGTTTTTATAGGCATAATTGAAAAAGAAGAAATCGTGGCGGTGCAGATCCTCCATAAAGTCCTGGTCTTTCAGCACGCAGATCATGATATCTTCCTCCGGGTCTCCCGGCCAGTACAGGATCTTCTCGGATCCTGACGGCACGGTGAATTCGGGGTAGTCCCACTGAAGATGCCTGAAGGCTTCCGCCAGTATGTCCATGGATTCGTTCAAAGTCTGTTCTCTTGTCATAGCTGCTCCCGGTTTTTCGATATTATTAAGAATACGGCAGCGATCCCTGCTTGCCGTTATTAGGTGCGGCGCTGATTCCATCCTACCGTTATGGTGGGCGGTGCCGGTCCTGTTCTTCAAGTTATTATGGGCGGTGCTGATCTCATCCTTTCCATATCAGGGCAGCGCCGATCCGTTCATATGCAGGGGTCTGCCGGCTTTATTATAGGCCGGAATCTTAAAAAATGCCACTGTTATTCTTAAGATAAACGACTGTGTTTTGCCGGAACAGAACGTATAATCTTAAGCAGACAGGTGGACGTCCGGGTCTGCAGGGTCACAGAGGAAATACCGTAGCCCGGAACCAAAGGAGGAGAAGATGACAGAACTGGAAAAACTGAAAGCCGGACTTGAATACTGTTATGATGATCCCGAGGTGGATGCCCTGAAGGAACAGGCCATTCTCTGGTGCCGGGAATATAACGCGCTGGACCCGCTGGATTATGAAGCTCAGCGGAAGATGCTTAAGGAGCATCTGGGAAAAGCCGGGGAAAAGATCTGGATCGGGAAGACCTTTAACTGTGATAACGGAAAAAATATTTTCATCGGTGATAATTTTACCGGAAATTATAATATCACCATGCTGGATATCCGTGATATAATCATAGGGGACAATGTCATGATCGGCCCGAACACCCTGATCACAACGGTCAATCATCCCCTGTCTCCCATGGGAAGAAGAAAGCATCTGGGCATTGCGAAGCCGGTGACCATCGGCAACGACGTCTGGATCGGCGGAAATGTGACGATACTCCCGGGCATTACCATCGGCAGCAACGTCATTGTGGGAGCCGGCGCAGTGGTGACCCACGACGTTCCGGACAACTGTGTTGTGGCAGGCGTGCCGGCCAGGAAGATCCGGGATATAGAAGATGACACGGAAGAGACCGATGCTGAAGGCTGAAAACACAGCAGAAAGCCGAATAAACACAGCGGAAGCTGAATAAGACACAGCAGGAAGGAACGCTTGAGGAAAGAAGCAAAGCACAGAAGGCTCGGAACAGGGAGGAAAGCCAATGAATGACAGAGAACAGGAGGCCAGGGCACTTCATCGGAAAGGATACAGCTGCGCCGGCGCCGTGTATAAAGCCTATGCTGATCTAAACACGAAGGGAAGCGGGGCGCCGGTCCCCAGAAGCGAAGGGGGCAAATGCGGCGCGGTCCTGTCGGCAGAAAAGATCCTGAAAGAACTCGGATTATCCGAAAAGACAGCAGAGTTTGACCAGGCATTCCTTCAGGAATTCGGTTCGTTAAAATGCAGAGATCTCCTGAAAGGAAGCCGCACCTGCAATGACTGCGTAGGATGCGCGGCAGGGATCCTCAAGGCATTGACGGAATGATCGGAAAAGGATTGACAGAATAAAGGTTTCAAAAAGCTATAGAAAAACATCCGCAAAAAACACGGATCGCATGAAACGATCCTTAAAAAATCCAAGGAGGAAAGAATATGCCGCAGGCAGGAAAAAACGGAAACAAGTACGTGCCTTACGAAGAGCGTAAGGGCAATGAGTCCATCGTCTACTTTACCAGAGATATCTCTCCGGAAGGGATGATGAAAGCCTATGAAAAGGTTAAGGAAAAAATGACCGGGAAGGTAGCTGTCAAGCTGCATACCGGAGAACAGAACGGCCCGAACTTTACGCCGGCTTCCTGGGTAAAGGAATTTATGGAGAAAGAACTGCCGGATGCGACGATCGTTGAGACCAATACCTATTATGTCGGCGACCGGGACACCACGGAAAAGCACAGAAAGACCCTGGAAGTGAACGGCTGGACTTTCTGCCCCGTGGATATCATGGATGAAGAGGGCACCGTAAATCTGCCGGTCAAGGGCGGAAAATGGTTTACGGAAATGTCCCACGGTTCCCATATGGTGAATTATGATTCCTTATTCGTGCTCACCCACTTTAAGGGCCACGCCATGGGCGGCTTTGGCGGCGCGAACAAGAACATCGGCATCGGCTGCGCGGACGGGAAGATCGGCAAGAAATGGATCCATGCGAGCGAGACAAATGCCTGGGGCACTGTGGAAGAAGAGCTGGGCGAGAAATTCACCGAGTCCACGAAGGCCACCATCGACTATTTCGGGGAGAACGTCACTTGTGTCACGTTGATGCGGAACATGTCCGTTTCCTGTGACTGTGAAGGCGTGGCAGCGGCCCCGGTAGTGACGCCGAACGTCGGTATCTTAGCCTCCACGGATATCCTGGCCATCGATTCGGCTGCGGTCGATATGATCTACGCCATGACGGAAGCGGAACACCATGACCTGGTGGAGCGGATCGAAAGCCGCCACGGGTTAAGACAGCTTTCCTATATGAAGGAGCTGGGCATGGGCAACGACCGTTATGTGCTGATCGATCTGGATAACGATGAAAAACGGATCGTGGCAAAGGACGCGGTCAAGGATCTGAAACCCTTTGTCAGGATCAAACCCTGAGAAGGAAAAGCCGGACAGCAGTTTCAGGTAAAAGCTGACCGGCTTTGAAAAATAGACGGCAGCCTGAAGAAAGCAGACGGCATCATCGAAAAAGCAAACTGCGGTCTGATGAAAAAAGAAGAATTACAGGCTATTCTTGAAAACGTCTGTTTATGAAAGGACACCGGGCCGCGAAGCCCGGTGTCCTTTTATAAGCTCAAGGCCGCAGATTTCCGATAATTGAAAGTACGGATACACTCTGCGGCGCAAGTTTCTAAGGGGTAAAGGTCCGGAGTTCTCGGTCTATAGAGAGAAAACTCAGGTCAGATGTTCTTATCTTTCCGTCCGAGCTCTCATCCTTCCAGCTTCGGATCGTAGCCGGTAAAGAGATCTCTCAGGAAAACGTCGGCGTGGGTGACCCAGAGGTCAAAGTTGTAATCGCCTTTGCCGTCTATGATCTTCCAGCCGGCATAGCCGTGGGGATGTCCGGCAAAGGTGTGGATCTCCACGGGGACCTGCTTTTCAAGAAGCCAGGGGACAAGGCCGTTCATATTGGCGATGTAGCCGAAATCCTTCCGGCCGATGGCAAAGAAAACCGGCGGATAATAAAAATCCTCCCGGGAAAGCTCGGTGCCCAGATGCCTGGCTCCGTAAACGCAGAGAAAGGCGTTCGGCGCGCCGTAAAAGCTGTCCGTCTCATCTTCCTTGTATTCCGGGAAATAGTCGGAGATCTTCTGGTTTTCCGAATAGAATTCGATGCAGGCATCGCCGGTCACACCGCCGTTGCTGAAGCCGGCGTAGGCCAGATGATTGGGATCCAGCCGGTATTTTTCGCAGCAGGACCGGATAAGGCGGAAGCATCTGGCGGCATCCGCGGCGGTTTCTTTCCGGCTCCAGGGTCCCATGTTGGGCCGGCACTGGAGAATGAAGCACTGATACCCGAGCGCATTGAATTCTTTTCCGATCTGCCAGCATTCGTTGATGGTGCCTGCCCCGTGGGTGCCGCCCGCCACCAGCACGATCCCGCCGACGGGGTTCTGATCTTCGGGGATCAGCATTTCCAGATAATAGGGCCGGAAATCCGGGTCATGATCGTATTCAAAGCGGCTGTTGTCGGTATAATCGGTTTCTTCAGGGATATTGTCTTCAGTGAACAGATAGATCCTGTCCGGCGCATCGGGAAGCGGACAGATCGCGTCCCGAAGTTCGGAAAACCGCTGTTTCAATTGCTCTTTTTCTTCATCCGTGAGCCCCGGCCTGCGGAATTTCATCTGGAAGCGGAAAAGGTTTACCAGATCTTCCACCGGATAACGGGTCGGATCTTCGTAAAGCGGAATGGCCTTGTTGATCTCCGGCCCGAATTCCCTGCGGAATTCCAGCTGGGCTTTTCTCATTTCTTCATACTTTCTGGTCACATCATCTGCCATGGGGATCCTCCTTTAAAATACCCCTCCGGCAGCGGGACAACCGTCGCGCGGAGGGGCAGTCAGATTTTGTATCAGTATTCTACGAACTTGTCTTTGATGCGCTTCATGATGTCGTCGGTAACACCGCAGGCCTTCAGATAGGGGATCATGCCGCCGTAGTGTTCGTCCAGATATTCAAGCATCTTCTGCATATAGGTGGGCAGGGTGGCAAAGAAGCCTCCCGCCAGGTTCGGCCTTCCGTCCTCTTCCTTCGGGAAGAAGGGGATCCTTTCGGCCATGGCTTTATAGCGCCGGCCCAGATAGGCCATGCTTAAAGTGTAGTCCGCGCAGATGTCTTCCCGGGAAACGCCGGCAATGGTAAAGAGCATTGCGGAGGCGATGCCGGTGCGGTCCTTTCCGGTAAAACAGTTAAAGTGCACGCAGCCATCGGCCGTGGATAAGGGTTCCAGGATCTGCAGGGCCCAGTGCTTGTGATCCTCCAGCATGCGGATGTAGGTCACGTCCCAGTCGGGCATCTTGAAATCCTTGGGCGGCTCCGGGCGTTTTCTTCTTTCGCTTTCAGAACCGGCAGCGGCAGCGGTGTCGAACATGGGGATATTCATATATTCTATGCCCTCCACGTTGGAAAGCGCGCTGGGTTCCGTCACCGTTTCGGAGGCGCCTCTTAAGTCCAGAGAACGGACCACGTGATAATCCTTCAGGATCTGAATGTCTTTTTCGGTCAGGTTTTCCGGCAGTTCGCTCCGTAAATAAACGCCATACCGGGTCACACCGCCGTCTTTGGTTGCATAACCGCCCAGATCCCGGGCGTTTTCCAGTCCTTCCAGGGGAAGATGCCGAAGAGGGGTCATGATCATTTCCTCACTTTCACCTTAGTTGTCAATAGTTTAGCATATTGGGAGCAGGCCGTCAAAAGGATTCAACAGCTTGTTCAGAACTGCCATTCCCTGTTATTAAGCCTTTCCTGAGGGCCGGAAAGGTTCTATCATCAGGCCGTGTCAGCGCCCAGGTGTTAAAGCCTTGCCTGCGGACAGGGAAAGGACAGGGTTTATAAAGTATTACAGCCACCAGGCCTCATGAATGACCGTCGGATCGATGGTCTTAAGGTCTTTGGTCCCGGTCCGGACCATGGCCGCCTTCAGCTCTTTTGTAAACTGCAGCAGTGTGTCCCTTACCCCTTCCGCACCGGTTTCATTGTAAGGCCCCATGAGGGGGCGGGCGATGCTGACAAGATCTGCGCCGAGGGCCAGGGCTTTGAAGGCATCGAAGCCATCCTCAATGCCGCCGTCGGCAATCACAATAAAGTCTTCTCCCACAGCTTTCCGGATATCTTTAAGAAGAGCAAAAGGCGGAATAGCCCAGCTCATGATGCTGTTGTGATGGCTTAAGATGATGCCTGCCGCTCCGAGTCTTTTGGCTTTCAGTGCATCCTGTACGCTTAAGACGCCCTTTATAAAGAAGGGAAGAGGCGTAGACTGGATCATGGTCTTCAGTTCATCGGCCGAGGGCAGAAGAAGCGGCATGCCGGCGCAGACGGAGGACAGATTTCCCTCTCCGTCCGGCGCATGTTCGATATCCATGCCGACGCCGAAGGCTCCGTGGCTTTCCGCGTAATAGATCCGGGAATAGATCTCCTTACGGTCTTCATAGGGTTTGATGACCTTGATCACTTTGGCGCCGCTCTTCAGGGCATCGCCGAAGCTGTCATTATCCCCCATGCCGATGGAGCAGAGGGCGTTGGCCAGGGCAGCTCCTTTGGCATAGGCGCCCATACCGTTTTTCAGGTGGCTTAAAGCGCCGGTCATAACGGGGGTGTCAAAGGTGGTCCCCAGGATCTCCACGGAGGTGTCCGGGACGCCTGCGGATAACAGCCGGCTCTCCAGCACCAGGGAATCCAGATATTTCCGGGCGATTTTTATGGAATCCGCATTGGGATTTTTCGGCATAATGATCTCCTTTACAGTCTTTTTCCGTACCGGACAGAAGAAGCTGTCCGGCTGATCGTCTTCTGTTCATTATATTACACAACTTTTTCCGGGTTTTCAATATCCTTTCCCGGGATGAAGAAAGACCCTTGACTTTTTTCCGGGTTCCGGCGGTATGTTTATTCGGGTTGTGTGTCTTACGCTTTGACGAGCTGTGTGTTTTGCGTTTTTCAGCGTGGAGTGCCTTATGCTTTTCTCCCTGTGTGCCTTGCACTTTTCCGCGCGGCAGCCTTATGCCTTTCCGTACGGCAGCCTTATACTTTTCCTCACGTTTGCCCTATGCTTTTCCTCACGTTAGCCCTGTGCTTTTTCCCGAGGATGCTTTACACTTCAGCGGAAGTATTATACAATAAGAGCATATTCTGATATAAACAGAATTCATGAGCAAACTCATGAAAAAAGGGTTGTTTATATTGGACTCGACAGCAGACCGATCTGAGAAAAAGAAAAATAAGGAGAACGAAATGGCAAAATTCGAGGTGAACTTTTTTTCCTACGTATTGAAGCGGGCGGTGGATATCACGGTGGTGATCCCCTCCATGACTTTCCCGGAGGCCATGACCACGGTACCGGATCACACGCCCAAGGCGCCGTATCCGGTGATGTACCTTCTTCACGGCACCGGCAACAACCACGGTATCTGGCCCGATTATACCAAGGCGGTGCTGTATGCTGAGGAATACCAGGTGGCCATTGTCTGCATGTCGGCGGAAAACCGGGACTATGTGGACAACGGGGATGATGATTACATGACCTTTATTGAAGAAGAGCTTCCGAACTTCCTCCAGGGCATGTTCCCCATCTCAAAGCGCCCCGAGGACACGTACATCGCCGGTCTTTCCATGGGCGGCTTCGGTACCCTGGTCCATGGCCTGCGCTTCCCGGAAAAATACAATGCCATCGGCGCTTTTTCCGCCGGCATCAATCCGGAGCAGTGCCCGGTGGATCCGGAGGGCCTCCAGGAGTACTATATGCCGAATCCGAAAGGCATGCGGCCGTATCCCAGAGGATACCGGAAGGATATCAACCCCTACGCCCTTATGGATAAGGTGAAGGCGGACGGAAAGGCCTATCCGAAGATCTATATGAGCTGCGGAACGAAGGACGGGCTGTACGGGCCGGACAAGGCCTTCTGCGAAATGCTTAAGGAGCGGGGCGCTGATGTGACCTGGAACGAGCGGGAAGGCTACGGCCATGAATGGCGCTTCTGGGATCTGGAGCTGGAAAGCTTCATGAAGTGGCTTCCCAGGACCGACGCTTATAAGGACAACGTTCCCCGGAATGCGTGATGATAAACATCAGCCGGATTTCCGGAAAGGGCGTCTGAAAAGGAGCCGGCTCGGGAAATTTGTCAACAGCCGGCAGCATGGCAGTGCTTCAGCAGAGCAGTGACTTAGCAGGATAGTGATTTAGCAGGGCAGCAACTTCTGCCCTGCTGATATAGCCTTTCTGAAGCCACGCAATGTGGCGGAGAACCATCTGCCGGGCGGCGGACCCGGCGAGATCAACAGTTAATACGAGAAAAAAAGGAGCAGGAATGTATTACGGAATTCAGCTTTTTGGCTTAAGAGACAGGATCAGGGAAAACACGGAGGAACTTTACCGGGCTTTTCAGGAAGCCGGGTTCAGTCATGTGGAGCCGGTGGTGGCTTTCGGAGAACTGGGCGGCTTTGAAAAGGTCCTCTGGAATGCGGAGGAGTGTGTCCGCGAATATGAAAAAATGAAAGCCTTCGGACTGGAGATCAAGTCCTTCCATGCCTTTGCGGCGGATGTACTTGCTGCCATACCTCAGATCCGCGCCATGCACGAAGTCATTCCCTTCACCCAGGTGGTGCTGGGCGTCCCTCAGGATCTTTCCCGGAAAAACCTGACGGAGACCGCCTTCAAATACATGGCGGCAGCGGAGGCGCTTCAGGACCTTGGCATAACGGTGGCGGTTCATAATAATGCAGCGGAGATCGAAACGAAGATCAACGGCATGACCGCTTATGAATGGCTGGTCAAAGCCTGCCTCGGAAAAGTGAAGATGCAGGTGGACGTGGGCTGGGTGCTGAACGGAAAAGAAGATCCGGAAGCCTTCCTGTGGCGGAACCAGGCCATCATCTCCTCCGTTCACTATAAGGATATGACGGACGCTGCGGACGCCGCGACCCAGTGTGTTTACGGAAAAGGCGCCATCGATGCGCTGGCGTGCCTCCAGTTTGCCCGGGCCAACGGTCTTTCCCAGATCTTTGACCAGGATGTTTATACGGATGCTTTTGCCGAGCTTAAGGAAATGATGCGCATCGCCTCCGGGCTGCAGAACGGCCGGGATCCCAGCATCAGCTATTTGAATACGGTAGATATTGAAACCGGCGAGATCAAGGTCCTTCATGTGTTTGAAGGCGCCATCGAAGCCCCGAACTGGCTGAAGGGCGAGAATGCGATGATCTATAACGCCAACGGCCATCTGTATAAATATTATATCGATACCGATACGAGCGAGGAGATCTTTACCGGCAGGTGCGTGCGGATCAATAATGACCATGTGCTTTCCCCCGATGAGAAGTACATCGGCATCAGCTGCGGCGAAGGCACCGGATTCAGTTCCTATATTTATACCCTGCCGATAGAGGGCGGAGAACCGAAGAAGATTACGGAAAAATCGCCCAGTTTTCTCCACGGCTGGTCGCCGGACGGCGAAAAACTGGCCTACTGCGCCTTCCGGCCGGAGAGCGGGGCAAATGTGGCGGATATTTATGAGATCTCCAAAGACGGCGGGGAAGAGACCCCGGTGACTCATGACATCGGCTTCTGCGACGGGTCAGAATACGCTCCGGATAACGGCGAGCTCTGGTTCCATTCCACTAGAGACGGACTGATGCAGGCCTTTTACCTGAACGATAAGGGCGAGGCGGTCCGGATGACGGACACCAACAACAACTGGTTCCCCCATGTCTCCCCCGACGGGAAGAAGGTCGCCTATATCACTTTCATGGAAGGCCATCTGAAACCCACCGAGCACCTGGCCAATATGACCGTGGAGATCTGGGTCATGGACCGGGACGGCTCGAATAAGAAGAAACTCACTACCCTGTTCGGCGGCCAGGGGACCATCAATGTCAACTCCTGGGCAAAAGACAGCAGGCATCTGGCTTTCGTGAGCTACGAACTGCTGCACAAATAACCCAAGGCTTCCCCTCTGGGGAAGCTGTCACCGCAGGTGACTGATGAGGCCCTCAAGGCTTCCCCTCTGGTACAAGTAACCCCAAGGCTTCCCCTCTGGGGAAGCTGTCTGCCGCAGGCAGACTGATGAGGCCCTCATCCACCACCTTCGGTGGTCCCCCTTCCCCAAAGGGGAAGGCTTGCCTCATCCGTCATGCTTCGCATGACACCTTCCCCAGAGGGGAAGGCTTATAGGACGGCAGCTGATCCGGCTGCCGCCTATTTTCTTCTTGCCAAATGGTAAATTATCCATTATAGTAGGTTATAACTGAAATAATCGTGCAGAAAAATGAACAGAAAGGAGAAGTACCATGGGATTATTGGATAAACTGTTCAGTAAGGAAGCTCAGAAGAAAATGAATGAGCTGGTTAAGGATGCGACGAAAAAGATCAATGACACCATAGATGAACTGAAGAGCGGTATTGAGGAGGGCAAGAAGGGGACCAGCGCGGACTCCATTAAAGAGTCCCTGAACGGCCAGGCTCAGGAGCTGCAGGAGACTGCGGACGCAGCCGGGGAAGCCCTGGAAGCCGGCTTTAAAGAGCCCCAGGCAGTCGTATTAAATCACAAACGGAATGAGCAGTTTTCCTTAAGGGAAGATGCCGTTCCCAGTGATATTGAGGATAAAGGCAGCAATGCCTACTTCCGGGAGCTTATCGAAAAGAATCTGCCGGGAGTTTCCGTTCAGGAAGAGGTTCCGCTTGCGGAGATCACTTCAGAAGTTCCTGCTAAAAACAGGAATATCAGCCTGCTTCTGACATCCGCCGGCGGCAAAAAACTGGCGGTCATGCTGGTCGCCAAAAACCAGTACCGGCTGGCAGCGGTAGTGAATACCATGAATATCTGTGAAGATCAGGGAATTCCGGCGATCCGCTTTATGCAGGAATTTGAAAACGCTCCGGCCTATGTGGTGGGACGTATTGCGGCGTATTTATAAAGTTTAAGCAGAACGCTTTTCTGATGCCGCAGGACCTGTTTAAGGACAACTGCTGAAGGAACGCTTTATGCCCTGTGAAGAACCCAGCGGAAACGATAAGTCACAGACCGTTTTGCAGGAGCGGTTTCCGTACGGTTCCGTAAAACCGGATACCGGTTTTCAAACCCGATTCCTTCAGCTTTTGCCCCGCCTTTTTGGCGGGGCCTTTCTGATAAAAACCTGAACATGGGTATTCTTGATCAACTGAAAAAAGAAGAAACCTGGGAGGCTTATTTTACCTGTAAAACGGAAAAGCAGCATCTTTCCCGGAAAGAGACGGAAGCTTTAAGATCGTTTATTGATGAAAAGGCCTGGCTTCCGGTTATGAACAGCCTTGAGACCGGAGCCGGTTTTTCGGTTCCCGAACTGAAGAAGATCCGGAAAAGCGGCACGGAAAAGAAACGAACGGTTTTTCTGTTCCCGCCGGAAGAAAACTATGTTCTGAAGCTGATGACGTGGCTTCTGGAAAGGCAATACGATTCCCTTTTTTCAGAGGACCTGTATTCCTTCCGGATCGGACAGAGCGCGGGAAAGGCCGTCAAGAAACTGATCCGTGTGCCGGGCATCCGGGAAAGGTATGTCTACAAGGCTGATATCAGCGACTACTTTAACTCGATCCCCATACCCGGCCTGCTTCCCCTTATGGAGAAAACTATTTCGGAGGAACCGGAATGCCTGAAGCTTCTTACAGACGTCCTGACAGATCCCCGGGTGCTGGATGAAGGCACGGTCCGGGAAATGGATAAGGGCGTGATGGCAGGATCGCCGTTTTCCGTTTTCCTGGCCAATCTGTATCTGGACCCTCTGGATAAGGAAATGGAGAAGCATCCGGTGCTGTATGCCCGGTATTCGGATGATATCATCCTCTTTGCCGAAACCGAAGAACAGCGGGACAGGGAGGCCGCCTTTATCGAAAAGACCATACAGGAAGCGGGACTTCTCTTAAATCCCGGGAAGGTGGTCAGGACCGGTCCCGGGGAAAAATGGAGCTTTCTGGGCTTTTCCTATGAGAACGGCGCGGTGGATATATCACCGGTTTCCCTGAAAAAGATCAAAGACCGGATCCGGCGGCGCGCAAGAGCCATAAAGCGCTGGCAGATCAGGAAAGGCGCTGCGGACGAGCAGGCGGTAAAAGGCCTGATCCGGGCCATGAACCGCAAGTTTTTTGCGGCAGACAACGAAAATGATCTGACCTGGTGCCGCTGGTACTTTCCCCTGATCACCACGGATACAAGCCTCCATGAGATCGATGCCTGTCTCCAGTACTGGATCCGGGCAGTGTATTCGGGGCATCATCGGAAAAAGAACTATGAACTGCCCTATGAAAGACTGAAGGACTGGGGCTATGAAAGCCTGGTGCACGCCTGGTATCTGTTTAAGAAAGGGAAGGAATTGCCTTCTGTATGAGCCGAAGGTTTTTATGCAGATCCGGGAAAAAACTGAAAGTCTGAAAGGGCACTGATGTTGAATAATAATACATGTAAAGGAAGGAGAACAAAATGGCAGATCTTAACGACAACTTAAATGACACTCTGAATGACACGCTGAACCAGCTGACGAATACAGCGGATACGACGGACGTCTATGATCCCGCGGATATCGAATCCAATAAGATCATGGCGCTTTTATCCTATATCGGCATCCTGGTGCTGATCCCGCTGTTTTCGTCACGGCAGTCACCGTTCACCCGTTTCCACGTGAACCAGGGCGCGGTCTTATGTGTTCTTGAGATCATCGTGTGGGCCGTATTCGGCTTTCTTGGCGCGATCCCTGTTATCGGCCTGATCTTCCGGATCATCCGGTACGTGCTGCAGGCCATATGCCTGGTCTTTGCGGTCCTCGGCATTTATAATGTTGTCCAGGGGAAAGCAAAGGAGCTTCCGTTTATCGGCGGCATCCGGCTGGTAAAGTAAATCACCGTGAAGAATTCTGAAAAAACAGCAGGAAAGCCTGACTGATAATCAGATAGCTGCCGGAACCATGATAAGAAAAGCAGCGCAAACCATTTCCGGACCGGGAAATAAAGAAAGCAACTGACCCTGGCCCAATTCCGGGGACGGTAAAAACACAGAACTAAAGAGATTATTAAGGGACTTAACCTTAAAATAAAATAAAGGAGAACAGTTATGGCAAGAGGCTATATCGCCGTGGTCCGTGTAACAGACAACGGGCCTTATGTAACCGAGTTCATCCTGCCCGTCGGCAGGACGTTGAAACAGGGGGCTGTGGACAAGGATACCTTTACGGTCTATGTGGAAAAATATGACATGGAAGGCAATCCGGTCATGGTCAACAAGCGCCGTCCCAAATTTATGGGAGAGCAGGTGGAGAAGGCTGCCCGGAAAGGCTATATCGAGATCCGGGACGCTTACGTTTCCGACCTTCAGGGCGAGAAAAAGGAAGAGGGCGAGTACATCACCCTGAAGACCGCTTTCGGTCCGGTCTATTCCCTGACCGCGGAAGTGGAATACCGCAGATTCAACGAATATGTGGCCACCTTCCATACCATCGCCCAGAAGAAAGAGATCGTGGACGGCGATGATGTGATCGTGGGCCTGGTCTATGACAAGAAGATCGAGAACCGTCAGCCGGATCTTTACGGCTGGATCGATTCCGTTTCCACCTATGAAGAGCTGCCGCTGAAATACGGCTATTTTGTTCCCCAGGAAAAGGGCGGCCTGCATCCCCTGGTCATCTGGCTCCACGGCGCAGGCGAAGGCGGCCAGGACCCCAAGGCGGCTTACTCCGCAAACCGTGTGGTGGCTCTTTCCCAGAAGCATGCCCAGGATCTTTTCGGCGGCGCCTATGTGCTGGCGCCCCAGTGCCCGACTTACTGGATGGATTCCGGTTCCGGCGGCATCGAATTTAACGGGAAGACCAAATATACGCCCTCCCTTCTGGCCCTTATCGACGAGTTCATCGAAAAGAACCCCGGGATCGATAAGAACCGCATCTACATCGGCGGCGATTCCAACGGCGGCTTCATGACCCTCCGTCTGGTCCTGGATTTCCCGGAGAGATGGACGGCGGCTTTCCCGGTCTGCGAAGCGGTTCCGGACGACACCATTACCGATGAGCAGATCGAAAACATCAAAAACGTCCCCATCTGGTTCGTGACCTGCGAAGAAGACACCACGGTTCCGCCGGAGAAATGCCCGGTGGCCACCTACCGCCGCTTAAAGGCAGCCGGCGCGCCGGACGTGCACTGCACCATGTGGGACGTCATTGAAGACATCCACGGCAATTTCGAGCCGGTGGACGGAAAGCCCTATAAATACTACGGCCACTTCTCCTGGGTCCCCACGCTGAACGACGACTGCCGCCTGGATCTGGACAAGAAGCCCGTGGTTTATAACGGCAAGGAAGTTTCCATCCTCGAATGGCTGTCCCTGCACAGCAAATAAGGTTCAAAAACATCATGACCACCGGTTTTGCCGGTGGTCATGGTTGAGCAGCTATAGTCTTCAGAATCCAAATGCCCATTAATGACGGGCAGCAGATCCGAATGGTTACTCTTCTATACTTTTTACCGGACAGACCGGTTCCAGATGGTTTTCCTGAAGGAGCCGGTCTATTTCGTGGATGTCATAGATCCCGTTGTTAATGGCGATGATCAGAAGGGCATCCCGATCGATCTTCGCGTACAGCGGCGAAAAACCGTAGAGTTTCAGCGCCGTCTGGGTCTCCTTAAGATCAAACCGGCCGCCCAGACAGAGCCGCAGGATCACGTCCCGTTTTTTGGTATGCTTTTCTCCGGAGATCAGTTTATAGCCGTAACCTTCGGAAATATCTCCGGTAAGAAAGACATCCTGCTGTTTCAGGCCCTTGCTTTTAATGGTTTCCCTCATAAAGGAAGAAAAAGGCTGCTCGCCGTTTATCAGGCTATCCCGGTTTTCTTCCTGGAATTTCGAAAAATCCGAAGGCCGGGTGCCGGACAGAATATCTGTCAGAGTCCCGGTGGTCTTTATTTCTTTCATCACGTCTCCTTTACAAATATCGCGCTTAATAAAACGATGACCATAACCCAGGCCAGGATCAGAGCGGCGTCCGCCAGGACGACCAGGACGATCCGGAGCGCCGGATGCTTTACACGGTTAAGATGCAGCTTTTCCTGAATGCTCAGATAGTTCCCGGAAAAGAAAGCAATGGAAAGAAACATGCCGAGACAGCCGATCCGGTTGATAATATGCACCGTTTTCGAGGCCCCTTCCTGGCGCCAGCTCAGGGCGACGATGAATATGACAACATAACCCAGAACGCCCAGGATCATCTTCCAGATCTTCCCGGTCCTGAATCCCGGAGGAAGAAACCGCCTCCAGCCCGGCGGAGTCCTGGTCTGAGCAGCTGCCGGAGATCCGTTTACTGCAGCGAGAAGCGCCCGGGCCAGGGCATCGGTATCCCGGTAACGTTCTTCGGGATCCATTTTCGTACAGGTTTCCACAATGGTCTTCAGCGGTTCAGGCGCCATAAGATCCTGGGGGAACCGCCCCGTTAAAAGAACATTTAAAAGTACCCCCAGGGCGTAAATATCCGTTTCCGGACCGGAAGGGCGGAAGCCGTACTGCTCCGGCGCGGCATAACCCTGTGTCCCTAAAAGATGCGTATCCCGGGACTGTTCATCCTTCGCATACTTGGCGGCATCCATATCGATGAGCGTCAGCTTGCCGTCTTCCGAAACGATAACATTCGAAGGCTTGATGTCCCGGTGAATGATGGGCGGCCGGAAGTGATGAAGATCAAAAAGGATGCGGCAGAGCTGCAGCACATAATTCACGGAGATTTCCCGGCCGGGAAGGCCGGAGGTATCCAGAAGATCCTGGAGGGACGTGCCGTTGATGTATTCTTCGATGAGGATCAGGGTCCCGTCCTCCTGAAACAGATCATAGATCCGGGGGATATGAGGAACAGGATTTTCCTTCAGGTGAGTCAGCACCGGCAGATCATAAACCTGCAGGGTCTTTTTGACAAATATACGGCCGCTCTCCGTATGCTGAACCAGAAAGACCCGGTGGGGTCCGTTCAGAACGGAGATTTCTTTATAGTAGGATAAACGGCTTCTTTCTTCCAGTGTCACGGCTTTTTTAATTCCTCTGATTCATATTTTACTGAGGCCGGAAAGGACATCCTTCCAGATCTCAGTAAGTCAGGTGAGTTTTCGTAAGGTAATCCAAGCTATCGTAAAGTATCTGTTTTACCCCGCGGCGGACAGACAGCCGGGCAGCGTTAAAGCGGAGTTATTTCAAGGCGTGAGCTCGATGTTTCCGTATATAGCTCCGGGTAAAGTTTCTAATATTGTTCCGAAGATCTTTCGGATATAGTTTATAGCAAAAATCCCTGATTGACCAGTACTTTCAGGATCGAAGCCGAAATTCCCCCTGTTTGGTGGGAACGGGACAGAGGCGCAGATGATAGAATAAGCTGACTAAATCTCATAGGAGGCGAAAATGAAAAAGATCGCTGTGATATTTCTTGCCATGATTCTTGCCGCGGCATGTACGGCCTGCACGGGAAGTTCTGCTCCGTCGGGAAGATCGGCAGAATCCCGGACGGCAGAGAACGGAAAAGAATCCAAAACAGAAGCTGCGGGAACGGAAAAGGCCGAAGTGACTTCCGAAGCGGAGGCATCGAAGGAAGAGAAGACTTCAGAACAGGCAGCAGAGGAGAGCATAGAGGAAACCGTGCTTCTTGATGAGTCAGGGGTGGTCATTACCGCCAGGAGTCTGGATAAAAAGGCCCTGTTTGGTCCGGAACTGAAGCTTCTGATCGAAAATAATTCCGGAAAATCCTTAACCTTCCAGTGCAGCAATACCTGCATCAACGGCTATATGGCAGGAAACATGCTGTCGGAGACGGTGGCGGACGGAAAAAAGGTTAATGCGGATCTGACCTTTATGTCAACTGTCCTTAAGCGCTGCGGGATAGATACCATAGCAGAGATCGAGATGGCTTTTCACATCTTCGATTCGGAGAGCTGGGACAACTATCTGGATACAGAGCTGATTTCCCTGAAGACTGCTGCTTTTGACACCTATAAACAGCAGTTCGACGATTCCGGAGAAGTGGTCTACGAAGGAAATGAGGTAAAAATAGTCTCTAAGGGTATTTCTGAAGATTCCATTCTGGGAACAGGGCTTGGTATGTATATTGAAAATAACACTTCAGCCCCCCTTACCGCTTCCGCCAGGAATGTGTCGGTGAACGGCTTCATGCTGGACGCTGTGTTCGCGGCGACGGTTCTTCCGGGAAAACATGACGTCAGCGATATGACATTCTTAAGTTCATCGCTTAAGGATAATGATATCGAAAAAATAGAAACCGTAGAGATGTCATTCCATATCTACAATTCAGAAAGCTGGGATACGCTGGTCGATACGGATCCGGTAACCCTGGAATTTAACTAAGAGATACAGATCTGAAAACTGTCAGGAGGAGATCATGAAAGTATTTAAACTTGTTGCAGGCATTTTATGTATTATCCTTTCGGCGTTCGTCGTTTTCCAGTCATGCGCTGCCGGATTATCCAATACGCTTTCCGAAAACGGAGAGGTGAGCGGAAGCGCGGGTGTGATCGTGGCCGTCTTCCTGCTGGTCGGCGGGATCGTCATGATCGCCACACGGACAAAGGAAGGAAAAGGCGGCTCCATTGCAGCGGCGGTTCTCTTTGTTCTGGCCGCCCTGGTCGGCTTTATGATGGCAGGAAGCTATTCGGATCTTAAGATCTGGTCCGGACTCTGCGCTGTTCTGGCGGTAGTGAATATCGTATCGGCGGTGATGGCAAAGAGGGGAAGTAAGGTCTGAGACGGCTTTTCGGAAAAGCCCCGGGGAAATAAGAAATAAGAAAAAACAGAAGAACAGTAAAAGGACGCAGCTGTCAGGATAAAGGCAGCTGCGTTTTGTTATGCAGAAAAGGGAAAAATAAAGGACCTCTGACTTTTTTCGATTGAGCAGCAGGAGTCTGAGTGATACAGTAAGAACAGCTGAGATTTTCCGAAACCCATGAAAGCGGCCGAGACCTCCGGGAGGACCGTTATGAAAACCCGAAAAAAATCTTATTGAAAACCCGATCCCCATCTAACCTCAGGACGTGATTTACGAGCTATAGGGTAGAGGCGCCTGGAATGCATCAGGAAAGGAGGAGATCAGATGAGCGATTCCGAAATTGTGGCCTTGTTCTGCAATAAGGACGAAAACGCCGTGCGCGCGGCAGAAAGAGAATACGGCCGGTATCTTACGACCATAGCGGAGCATATTCTGGGAGACCCGGAAGATGCCCGGGAAGCCGTCAATGACACGTACCTGGCGGCCTGGCGGTCAGTGCCTGAAGTGAAGCCGGAAAGGCTTTCCCTGTTTCTTGCCAGACTGGTAAGGAGCATCTCCATCGACAAGGTGAGAAAACGCTCCAGCCTGAAGCGAAAAACATCGGAATATACCGTATGTCTGTCGGAAATAGAAGAGACCCTTCCCGGAGGAGTCGATCCCCAGGAAGTGGTGGAATACAAACTGCTGACGGAATCCATACAGGCTTTTCTGAACACGCTTTCCGTCACGAACAGAGATCTGTTCATCAGCCGGTACTTTTTCTTTGAGACACTGAAAGATGCCGCCTCCTGTCTGGAAATGACGGAGGATCAGGCAAAGAACCGGCTGTTCCAGATCCGCAGGAAACTGAAAGCATATCTTGAAAAGGAGGGCTATCAACTATGAAAGCTGACGATATTCTGGAAACCATGGGAAACCTGGATGATACCCTGCTCAGCCATACGGAAGACATGATCCTTCAAAGACAGACCGCCCCTGCCGGGAAGGAAGCCCTGCATACGGTGGGAGAGCCCCGGCATTCCGGAAACCGGAAGAAAGTCCTGTGGGCAGTCCTCGGCATTGCGGCAGCATTCCTGCTTCTGGCCGCCGCGATCCGTTTCCTGCCGAAAAACCATGGGCAGGAGAATACGACCACCTCTCCCGGAGGCGCGCAGATGGCTGCCGGCAGCGAATGGATTATACTGGACGTTTTTCCGGGAGTTTATTATTATCCGGCCGGAGTTGACGCCCTTTCCCTTTATAATTTCCCCTATTCCACCGACGGCACGGGTGGGATCCGGTTCGAGATTACGAAGGAAGACCTGGGGGAAGCGCTGGGAAAGGTCAAAGACGCCGACGACAAACAGGCGGTAGGGCTGTCCGTCTACCAGTGCAGCAAAACCCCCGGCAGAAAGAATTTCTGTGTGCTGGATCAGAACGGCAGCCTGAAACTCTACCATGCCTACGGCTATATCAGCCATCTTACCGACGGAGGCACACTGGAAGAAACTTTTCGCACCTACGGTTTTCCGGACAGCTGCAAGGCCATGTCCATCTGGGAAGAGCGGGAGGAGAATATCCTCTATCAGATAGAAGATAAGGAAACGCAGAAAAAGGTCTTTGAACTGCTGCTTTCCGGCGTCAATATCGGACTTGGCGAGGTGAACCGGCGGATGGTCAATCTGTGGAAAGAAACCTACGGAAATGACCAGATACAGTTTGACGAGGCAAGCCAGACCATCAAATTTTATCCGGGTACAGAAGCGCAGACAATCATTCACAATGGAACAGATTCCGATGATACCGGTGCCTGGGAGGAATTCAACTGGCCGGAGATGAATGAGCTGGAGGAAGCAGCCTATGCGCTCTGGGATAAGGACAGTAAAAACCTGCTGCTGGAAAATACCGACGGCTTCCGCCTGAGTATGAGCATCTACCCGCAGGTCAATTGTATCAGCACCCTGGACAGCGGTCTTGATGTACCGGAAGATAAAATGATAGAGCTGATCAGCCTGCTGCAAAAGCCGTAAGGCTCTGTAAAGAAAGGGGCTCAGAAGACAGAGCTTTAAGACCGAGAATAGTAAACAGCCCCGCCTTACCGGTTATCCGTTAAGGCGGGGCCGATTTTTATGGATCATGCGCCGAAGAGTTCGGCGGTCTTTACCATTCTGTCGGCGATCTTTATGCCGAAGGGACATCTTTCTTCACAGGACCGGCAGCCCAGGCAGTCCCCGGCCTTGACCTCCAGCACCTCGTAATGAGAGCGGACAGAGTCCGGAACTTCCTCCCGGATGGTGGCCAGGTCATAGAGCTTGTTCACCATGGCGATGTCGATATTCACCGGGCAGGGTTTGCAGTGGCCGCAGTAGGTGCACTCGGCAGTATAAGCGTGCTTTGGCGCACTGGCCAGGACGGAAGCATAATCTTTTTCTTCATCGGAAGCGGTTTCGTAAGAGACGGCTTCTTCTATCTGCGCTTCGGAATCAAAGCCTGCCAGGACGGAAGCCACCGCCGGTCGGGTAAGGCAGTAATGCAGGCACTGAACCGGGGTCAGCTTTACGCCGAAGGGCGAGCGGGCCGGATCAAAGAGACGGCCGCCGGCAAAGCCTTTCATAACGGTAATGCCCACGTCGTTCGCTTCGCAAAGAGCGTACAGCTCCGCCCTTTCCTTATTGATGCCGCCTAAGGAGGCGTCATATTCTTCCGCGAAGGCGACGCCCAGATCTTCATTGGGCGGCAGAAGGTCAAAGGCCGGATTCACGGAGAAGAGGATCATTTCGATGAAACCGGTCTCCACAGCCTTTTTTGCAATGACCGGGTTGTGGGTGGAAAGACCGATATGTTTTATGGTGCCGTTTTCTTTCAGAGACTTTACATAGCTGATATATTCCGTATTCATAACGGTTTCCCAGTCGGCTTCCGCATCCACGTAGTGGATCATGCCCAGATCGATATAGTCTGTCTGAAGGAGGTCAAGAAGGTCCTGAAAAGCCTTCCTGACTTTATCGATCTCCCGGGTGCGGACATACTGCCCGTCCTGCCAGGTGGAGCCGATATGGCCCTGGATGATCCAGTTTTCCCGATGGCCCTTCAGGGCGCTGCCGATGTTTTTCCGGATGCCGGGATCGGACATCCAGCAGTCTAAGATATTGATACCCTTTGCTTCAGCAAAGGAAAGCAGTTTTTCGGCATGGGAAGGATCCGTCGGACTGATCCATTCGCCGCCAAAACCTACTTCCGAGACCATAAGGCCTGTTTTTCCCAAACGTCTGTAATTCATAGAAACCTCCGTATCAACTTTCATAGATTGATTTAAGCCGCATCATGCAGGCTGTATTTCTTCTTCAACAATATCATACCCGGAGAGTGAAGCAGGGTCAAGCTTTACCCTGTCGTTTAGGCTGAATTCCTGCCGTTCGAGTCAGAGCAGTTGATTTAAAATACGGATGTGGTATAGTCAGGCTGCGGGGGAAAAGAGACCGCGAATAGGGCAAATTGCTTTGATATTCGGAAATCTTCGTGATAGAATTCTTTCATGCTTCACCGGGGGGACAGGTCAGAAAAAACCTGGCAGCCCGGCATCCGGCAGTAAATCAGTGAACAGGAGAATGGCGAAATGAATATGACTGAAATGAAATGGACAAGAGAACCCCTCAGCTTCGAGATCGGTCCTGACAGGGTCGAGATCACCACAAGACCCCATACGGACCTCTGGCAGAGAACGTATTATCATTTCCGCAATGACAATGCCCCGGTTCTGCAGATGGAAACGTTCTGTAGTGACCAATAACGGCTGGTCCGACTGGGCGACCACGGCCATTTCGGCGGATGTGAAGATCATGTGGTATCGCTTCAGCCGGAGGAATCCAGCTTTAAGGCGGTATTTACCGACATGCGTATCTCCGAATGCGCCTGGAAGGCACATGACGGCCAGCAGCCGGACTGAGAATTCCGAACAGAAGAAGATGTCATGATTTACATGGTCAAATTGTTAAAATATTACTAAAATAATGACAAAATAATTAATTTTTTCAGGAATCTAGACAAGCAAACTCACACATGCTAACATTAGTTTGGGTTATTGGCAAGTGTCTCCCGGGCAGTGGAAGAAAGAGATATACGAATACAGTTGTATAGCACAGTGAAGAGAAGGGAGAGATAATGAGAAAAATAACGGTGATCCTGCTGATTGCGGCACTGTTTTCCCTTTTCCCGGCCTGTCAGCAGAAACAGGAAAGAGAAACTGCTGCCGAAAAGCAAAAATCCGGCGTAGCAGAGTATTTTCTGCATTATTACAAAGATTTGGATATCGCTGCTGTTGCTGTCCCCGCGTATATTCATGTGGGCAGCAGGATGGCGGTTTATGTAAAGGAGGCTTATGCTGTTCCGGAAATCCCGGATAAATATACAGGAGAGTTGCTGGTGGAAACGGATAAGGAGCTGACGGTATCGGACCTTTTCGATGAGTGGCCCGTTAAGGTTACGCCGGAGGAAGAAAACAGCAGCTGCTGCCGATGGTACAGCATTAAAGGGGTGGAAGACATCGAGTATCTTCTTCTGAAGCGTGAGGGCAGTATAAGCTTGTGGAAATTCAGCCGCTTTATGACTGTGCCCGGAGGGAAGTCGGATCCATATTATAAGGACAGGGA
>JAFRVX010000107.1 GCA_017438305.1 Lachnospiraceae bacterium
CCAGTGGAGGAAAGACTTCTTGGCGTGCCCCTCATGAAGCACGAAGTGGAGTTTTTACTCCACGAGAGTGCGGAATGAGGGAGGATGGTGGGAGTGCGAAGCACGGAACCATCCGGAATCTACTTTTGGCGACTATATCTTTATATTCGAGGTGAATATAAAATGAAAACGTTGATGTAAAACGAAAACGAAAATGAATTATGTGAAAAATATTTTTTTATGATGAAGAAGAATAGCTGAACTTCGTGTCCGAAATGTGAAAATAAAAAGGAGAAAATAAGAAAGATGTGAAAAAATCTTGAAAAAGTCCGGCATTTTCCGGATCTGTAAGGTATTATATTATAGAAGGCCCCGAAAAAACATCAGAGGAAACTCGTTGGACAAATTCAACGGGAGACCCCTTTCGGACAAAACCGCAGGATAAAAGCTGCCGGGCAACACCCCGGCAAAACCCGGCCGGCACGGACGAGCGCCGGATCCTTCGGGGCAAAAACAGTACAGGATCTTATCGCGATGAAAAGACACGATCTTTCAGACAGCATCATAACAGAGATCTACGGACGGCAGGCGGACAGAGTCTATCGTCTTTCCTGCAGCCTGCTGAAAAACGCCCAGGACGCCGAGGATGCGGTCCAGGAGACCTTTATGCGTATGATCCACAGAGGTCCGTCCTTTGAAAACGAGGATCATGAAAAAGCCTGGCTGCTGAAAACCTGTCAGCGGGTCTGTTTTACGATGCTGAAGAGAAGGAAAACCGATCAGGATCCTCTGGAAGAACACTACGACCTGGGGACCTGGGATGATCAGGAAGAACTGGAAATGTTTCTCGCACTCATAACTTTGGCCCCTAAGTACAGGGCAGTGATCTATCTGTATTATTACGAGGGTTATTCCGGGAAAGAGATCGCAAAGATCATGGGGCGGCCGCCCTCCACGATCCGGAATTATCTGACAGAGGCCAGGAGATTGCTGAAGAAAGAGCTGGGAGAGGATATCGATGAAACATGACAGGATCAGGAATTGTTTTGAACAGATGAAGCCCGGGGAAAAAGAAAAGGAAAAAATGCTGGAAATGATTCTGGAGAGAAAGAAGGAGATGCAGGAAAAGAACGAAACCCAGGCAGGAAATAGTTTTCTGAACCGCCCTGCGGCCGGGAAAACGGCAGCGGTCATCGGCCTGGCGCTGCTGATCGTCCTGTTCATCATCCTGGACCCTCTCCGGATAAGGAAACCTCAGGAGGAACCCGGAAACAGTATGCCGTCATCAGAGAAGACGGATGAACGATCGGAAACAAAAAAGGCAGAAGAACAGTCGGGAACAGAAAAGACAGAAGAGCGGTCGGAAACGGAGAGGACAGAGGAACGATCGGTGACAGAAGAGACAGAGGAACAGTCGGAAACGGAGAGGACAGAAGAGCAGTCGGAAACGGAAAAAACGGAGGGACCTTCGAAGTCAGAAGAGCAGGGAAAGACAGACAGTTCGGAAGAGAACAGGGAAAGTTTGTTTTCTCAGGAGGATATTGAGGAGGCTCTGTCGGCTGCAAAAGCTTCGTTTTCTGAGCACTTTCCTGGATGGGAACTGAGGGATATGCGGTATTGCGGAGATGAACAGAACCGCCGGCTTACCGAAACCGGCCAGTGGAATCATTACCATATGGATGAGATTATGGTGCTCTATTCCGATTTTTACACCGGAAGCGGAGGGGATGACTCTGTGGCAAAAGATTCTCTTTATACGGATTTTATGTGGATCCTGGGACGGAAGTCCGGAGGTGCATGGAAAGTGTTGTCCTGGGGTTACTGACATACAGACCGGACTGAAAAGACCGGACTGAAAAAACTGGATCGAAAAAAGAGGTCCGAAAAGACCGGACCGGAGAGGTATAATTATGGATTTGAAAGACCTTATCGGGGATTTGGAAAAACCATATCAAAAAAAGAGCCTGCCGCTGAAGTTCAGCGGAAGGCTCTTTTCTTTCCCGTGATTATGGAAACGCAGATGGCCGTTAAAATGGTACACCCAAACATGATATAGAAGATGGGGGTATAGCTTTTGGTCATATCATAGATCAGGCCGTTCAGTGTCGTGGCAAAGGCATAGACGCCGGAGGAAAACAGGGAGATCTTCGGATACGTCGTTGTGTAATGGGTGATGCCGAAAGCCTCCCGGCAGGTCATGGCCAGGCCGACGGTGCAGGTGGAAGAACTGAAGCCGATCAGGACGGCAGCTACATAGTAAACCGGAATGCTCCTGACCAGGATGATCAGCAC
The DNA here is from genome assembly GCA_017438305.1 of Lachnospiraceae bacterium. Classification (GTDB taxonomy): domain Bacteria; phylum Bacillota; class Clostridia; order Lachnospirales; family Lachnospiraceae; genus UBA1267. Next base: position 2,272 of record JAFRVX010000107.1, read on the forward strand.
AAGGCCCGCCAGTATAGCGCCGATATAGATCAGCATGGAACTCCGGATGCCGATCCGGTCGATCAGGAAGCCCAGCAGCAGTTTGCCGGCGGTATTGATGACCATGGTGATGGAGAGCATGGTAGCGCCGACGCCTTCCGAAAAGCCTGCAGCTACGGAAATACCGGTAAAGTGGGGGGTTATGGAGGGAATGAAGCCGGAAAGCGCCGCAAAGAAAGCGGCCAGGATGAACAGCCATGCCGGGATCTTTCCGGAGACCTTCGGCAGATGGTCTTTCGTGAAGACCGCCCGTTTTACGCCGGGTTCTTCTCCGTAGGCCAGTTCACCCGCATCGGAAGGATCCAGGGTGACCCTGAACAGGAATAAAGGCAGGAAAAGGATCGCCATCAGGATGCCGGATACGAGATAGCCCCGGCTCCAGCCGCTCTTTGTGATAATGGAGGCAAAGATCGGCGTAAATATGGCGCCGGCTACTCCCGAAAACGCCATGGCGATGCTGGTGATAAGGGCTGTGTTCCTGTGGAACCAGTTGTTCAGGATGACCGTTGCGGCAATCAGGCCGGTAAAGCCTGTGGCGAAGCCGCGGATCCCGTTCAGCACGTACATGAGCCAGAGGCTCCTGGTAAAGGACAGCAGTATGGTACTGGCAACAGCCGTAATGACCGCGCCGATCAGGACAGGCCGGAAGGTCTTCCGGGTCATGATCTTCGGCAGGAGTGAGCCGCCCAGGGCGCAGGCCAGATTGACGATGGTCATATTCAGACTGGAGCTGCCGCGGCCTACGCCGAATTCATCGGCGATGGGAGTGATAAACAGCCCTCCGATACTGGTGATGAGTCCGACGCTGGAACCGATGGACAGACACAGAGCAACCAGGACCAGAAGATGGGTACGTTTGATTTTAGGCATGACAGAGTCTCTTTTCGTGAGGGAGGAGCGCAGCGGGGCTGCGCTCCATTGTCAAATGTTAAATGTTCAGATCAGAAAATCCGATGCATATGATCAATAAGAGCCGGCGCATCCGATCGGCAAAGATTGATGCATCCGATCTGTAGGAATTGGCACATCCGCTCAGTAGAGCCGGTGTCTCCGATTGGCAAAGATTGATGCATCCGATCTGTAGGAATTAGCACATCCGCTCAATAGAGCCGGCGCATCCGATCAGTAAAGCCAGCGCTTCGGATCATTTTCCCTGGGCGGGAACTGCATTCTGAACTTCGGAGCGATGCTGTCATAGAAGGCCAGCAGCTCGTCGTCGAAGTTCACCCGGAGATCAGCGTCGGTATCGAAGATCATCGTGGCGAGTTCCTCTTCGGTGCAAGGCTTCCATTCGGGCAGCTTGTCATGGTTCGGATCGCCGGTCTTCGCAAAGTTCGTAAAGGCTTTGCAGAACTGCTCCTGAACGTGTTCGGTCACGCCGCCCTCGATATTGCAGATGGGAGTCTCCAGTGCATTGCCGAAGGCAAAGGGGATATCCGCGCAGTGCCAGGCCCGCTTACCGCCGTCCATGGGGAATTCCAGCGTCATGATGTAGTTATAGACCGGCGCGGTGCATTCCTTTACACGCCGTCTGATCATATCCTTGGTGGTGGGCCGGAACATCACGTCCAGGGCCAGGACATTTAAGATATTGACGCCGGGATAGGCCTTTTCATAAAGCTCGATGAGCTTCTGACCGTTCTCTTCGCCGAATTTCTCCTTGATGATGGCCGGACGGTCTTCCTCCGGGATCGCGTTCAGATCGGCATAGGGTAGGAAGCCGAATTCGCAGAGCTCGGTGCCGAAGATCGTGGGGATGTTCTTGGAATGCTCGGAAACTCCGTTGTAGGCCACATAGCCTTCGTACCAGCCGTTCTTCTGCGGGCCCCAGCCGATGGCATAACCCTGCTTCTTCAGATTGTTCAGGGCACGGCCAGTGGCGATCTCAAGCACCATTTCAGGGGCGGTAAGGAGGGTATTGAAATCGTGATCAGGATCGCCCAGCTCGTCCATGATGGCTTCTGCGATCATTTTGCCGGGAGCCGTGGTATAGACCAGGCCGTCGTCATCCGGGATGGAGCCGGACATGACGATGGCCTTCTGGAACAGGCCTGCTGCCGCCGGGATCTGCTCCAGGGCGGAGACCTTTCCGCCGCCGCCGGACTGTCCGAAGATGGTGATGTTGTCCGGATCGCCGCCGAAGGCAGCGATATTGCGCTTCACCCATTTCAGGGCTTCCACGATATCTGCCATGCCGGCATTGACGGAGTTTTCATACTGGGGACCGTAGTCGGAAACGTCCAGGAAGCCCAGGACGTTCAGCCGGTGATTCAGGGAAACAACGACGATGTCTTCATTCCTGGCCAGGTTGTCGCCGTCATAATACTGGATCTCGATGTCGGAGCCGCCGGAATAGCCGCCGCCGTGCAGCCAGACCATAACGGCCTTTTTGGCGTTGGGGTCCAGGGTGTTGGTCCAGACGTTCAAGAACTGGCAGTGCTCGCCTTCCGGCCAGTAGCGGTGGGGGGTACGGACTTCGCCTCTGGGCTGGCGCATCTTGGGGCCTTCGGTGCCGGGGCAGTTGAGGCCGTAATCCAGGGCATCTTTGATGCCTTCCCAGCTGGCGGTCTCATGAGGCTGTTCGAAGCGGCCCGCATCGGCATATTTGATGCCAAGGAAGCGGAAGACGCCGTCGTAGAAATAGCCCCGGAGGGTGCCTTTGTCGGTCTGGGCCAGAGGCCAGTCGGTCTTCAGGATAAACTGTTTTGCCATATGGGTTCCTTTCATAACTTTATGGTGCGGGTTAAGAAGCCCCTGTGTCCGCCGCACCGGGACAGACACGCTTCGTGTTTTTTATCAAACAACAAAGTAATCTTTACTTTGCTCGTTTTCTGCAGGACTGCGCCTGTCAGCGGTTTGCCGGCCTGCGCTTCCGGTTCAGGTAGTAATCCAGATCTTCTTTCACCTTTTCAGGGATCTCCCGGCTTACGGGGCAGACGACGGAATTGGCCATCCTGTCACAGAAGTAGGCCAGGAAATCGATGTCGTCCTTGCACTGGGGCGCCGAGACCACGGCCTTGGTATCGTAGCGGTTGTGGATGGGCGCTGTGGTGCCGCCGGCGATACGGGCAAAGGAAACCGCAGGCACGCCGGCATCGGCAAAGGGAGTGGAATCGGAGGAATAAACGCCCTGGCGGCCTTCGATGCCCCAGCCGATCTCCATGGAAATGTAGCTTAAGTAGTTCACCAGCTTTTCTTCCGCAGAGGCGACGGCAATGAATTTGCCCATGATGCTGCCGATCATATCCAGGTTCACGTTCAGGACCACCTTGTCCAGTTCTTCCTTATGGGCGGCCACATAGGCCTTGGAGCCCAGCAGCCCTCTTTCCTCGGAACCGCAGAAAACAAAGCGGAGACCGTAGCGGTTGGGGGCGGAGGCGGAAAGCTCGTCCATAATGCCCAGAAGGCCGATGCAGCCGGTCATGTTGTCATAAGCGCCGTGGGACAGAGAAGTTGAATCATAATGGGCGGTCAGCACGATCCATTCATCGGTGGAGCCGGGGATCTCCGCCACCACGTTCCGGGATTCGCCGGTGTATTCGTCCTGTTCGATGACGATCTTCGCGGTGGTATGGTCGTTTTTGACGATCTTAACCGCATCCTTGGCGTTGCTGTTGACTGCCAGGGTCTTCTTTCCTTCGGCAGCTTACCGGCCAAAGCCCCGCTGTTCTTTCTGGTCGATGTCATTGTCGCGGAAATTGACGTTGCCGTCGTAGGTGATGATAGCCGCGGCGCCGGCTTCCGTCAGGTCCTTATAGACCCAGTAGCTTAAGCCGGTATCGATCAGGACGATCTTATCCTTCGCGGAAAGCAGGGATGCCCGGTCGGTGTTGGGAAGGTATACCAGTTCCTTCTCCGCTTCGCCGGAACCGCAGTTCAGATAGGCTTTGCAGGGGATCTCCTTTCCGTCGACCGTAAGGACGGCTTTCTTTATGGAAGCCATTTCCACTTCAAAGGGTTCGATACGGACATCGGCGCCGTATTTCCGGGCCCAGTCAGCCAGATACTCAGCAGTCTTCAGCTCTTCCTGAGTACCGCCGGTCCTGACGTAATCGGTGTCATTCAGGATCTTTGTGATCTCTCTTGTATTCATGTGATGCTCCTTGATTTTGTGGTAATTTCTCTTTCCGCCAGTATAGCATAACTGCCGGGAAAATGTACAGAAACTTTCACGGATTCCGGGAATCTTTTCTATAGGTTTCCCGGAATCTTTTCAAGGGCTTTTCGGGAGTATTCAGCGTCTGTCCGGGAACATGATCCGGGAGGGCTTGAGGGCATGATCCGGGAGGGTCCGAGGGCATGATTCTGGAGGGTTTGAGGGCATGATTCGAGAGGGTTCTGCTTGTAGAAGAAGGCACCTTATGATATACTTTTTTCAGTTCTGTATCAGAATCCGGGAAGACCGGAAGATTGTGATAAAATAGAATTCCGGATACCGGGTCCTGAGAACGGAAGAGCCTGGGAGACCGGAAGACAAGAAGACCGGAAAGCGGAAAGTCATCAGACCAAAGGATCAGCAGGCCGGGACCGGAAGATAAACAGGTGAAAAAGAGAAGGTCAGCACTCGGAAAAGCTGAGAAGCGGCAGGAAAAAAACGGTAAGTATTAATTTACGGTAATAATCAGATCCATCAATAAAATCAATTCTGGAGGAGTTGTCTTATGATTCAGACAAAGTACGGAAAAGTGTCGGGGATCGACCACGGCTGGTATGAAGAGTACCGGGGGATCCCCTATGCCAAGGCCCCGGTGGGTGAGCTTCGCTGGAAAGCGCCGCAGGAACCGGAACCTTTTGAAGGGGTTTACGACGCCACGGCCTTTCAGGCAAAGTGCTGGCAGAGAACGGGCTCATCTCCGCCCTGGGATAAGGATTTCTATGATGATCCGAATTTCGAAAAGCCTTTGAGCGAGGACTGCCTGTATCTGAACATCTGGGCGCCTAAGGAAGCCTCCGGCTGTCCGGTGGCTTTCTGGATCCACGGAGGCGCTTTTATGGGCGGATCCGGCGCGGAAAAGGAATTTGACGGCGCGGAGTACGCCCGCCGCGGCGTGATCTTTGTGAGCATCCAGTACCGTCTAGGCATCTTTGGCTTCCTGGCCCATCCCTGGCTTACGGAAGAGTCCGGTTTTTCAGGCAACTACGGCATTCTGGACCAGATCGCTGCCCTGAAGTGGGTCTATGAAAACATCGAAGCCTTCGGCGGCGATCCGGACAATATCACCGTTTTCGGGCAGAGCGCCGGCGCCATGAGCACCCAGACGCTGATCTCCACCCCGCTGACCGGCCATATGATCGCGAAGGCCATCCTGCAGAGCGGCGGCTCCTACGGCGTCGGCCTGCACCGGGACATGCCCCTTAAGGAGGAAGAGTCCTACGGAAAGATCTTTGAAGAGGTGCTGGGGGTTTCTTTCCTTAAAGAGATGAGAGAGATCCCGGCGGATAAGCTTTTCGAGCTTTCCGGCGCCTTTATGGGAAAAGCCATGCCCCTCGCCAAAGGGCTTTTCCTGACCCCGAACATGGACGGCAGGCTGCTTTCCGGCGGCTATTACGAACTCATGGACAAGGGCGAGATCAAGGATATTCCCTACATGGTGGGTTCGACCAAGGACGATATTATGGTGTCTCCCGATATGAAGGACCCCATGGAGCGGCCTCTTTATAAAGGAAGCATCGCTTTTTCGGAGAAGCTCGAAGCCCTCGGCCGGAAGCCCGCTTTTGTGTACAGCTTTGAGCGGGATCTGCCAGGAGACGCCCAGGGCGCCTGGCATTCGGCGGAACTCTGGTACATGATGGGGACCCTGGGACGCTGCTGGCGGCCCTGGGAAGAGCACGACTATGTGCTGTCCGCCCGCATGCTGGACTGCTGGACGAACTTTATGAAGACCGGCGATCCCAACGGGGCCGGAGAAGCAGCCTGGCGGCCTTGCACCAAAGCGGATCCTTTCGTGATGGTCCTGGACTGATGTTTCAGAAAGTGAAGGTATCAGTCTTTCTGAAAAGATTTTGGGAAATAAAGAATTTATCATGTTTATGGATCGGCACCGCAGCAGGTGCCGGTCCTTTTTTCCTGGTTTCAGGTGCCGGCCTTTCTGATTTGACATATAATGTATCTCTTGTCAGGCGAGCGGCGTCAGATGGATTTTCTGCCTGATTTGTAAAGAAAAAGAAAGCGTTCATAATCCGTACGGGGTCTTTTTTGAATTATTGAAATCATTGAAAAATCGTTCAAAAAAAATACAGAAAACAGTTGACAGAAAAGGGGCTGAGTGCTATTCTACATATGAACAGATGCTCATATGATAAAAGAAAGGAATCAGCTATGGCGGTTAATGACGTTGAGCGCTGCGAGATCCATGAGGTCCATCCGGATCTGGTGCTGAAGATCAGGGACCAGATGCCCGATGAGGATGAGCTTTATGACCTGGCAGAGCTATTTAAAGCCTTCGGGGATTCGACCAGAATGCGGATCCTCTACGCGCTTTCCGAATCCGAACTTTGCGTCTGCGACCTCGCGGAGGTCCTGAACATGACCCAGAGCGCGGTTTCTCATCAGCTGAAGATCCTGAAAACGGCCCGCCTGGTAAAGGGGGTCAGGGATGGAAAGCAGGTAATCTACAGCCTGGACGATGACCATGTAAAAACCATCATCGGCCAGGGAAAAGACCATATTGAAGAACATTGAACAGGGGGAATGACCATGAAAAAGAAATTCAAATGTGAAGTAGACTGCGCCAACTGCGCCGCAAAACTGGAAGACGCCATCCGCAGACTGGATAACGTGGAAGACGTAAACGTCAACTTCCTGACCCAGAAGCTCACCCTTACCGCACCGGATGACAAATTTGCCGAGGTGTTGGAGAACGTTGTGAAAACCGCAAAGAAGGTCGAGCCGGATACGGTCATTTATATCGATTAATAAAAACTGCCGGATCCTCCTTAAGGGATCCGGCTTTTTTCGCGGCCGGCCGGATGTGAGGCCGGATATGCAGCCGTGCCGGAACGGATCGGCCCGTGAAGCTGACTTACAGTGAGGAAAATCATGAGTGTATTGACAAAAAAGCAGAAGAAGACCCTTTACCGGATCCTGGGCGTGCTGGCGGTCTTTATCGTGCTCCTGATCCTGGACCACACAGGCGCTTTTTCAAAGGTGCCTCCGGTACTGGTCTTCTTTATCTATTTCATCCCTTACCTGGTGATCGGTTACGATGTTCTGGTGAAGGCTTATAAAAACATCCGGAACGGTCAGGTCTTTGATGAAAACTTCCTGATGATGATCGCCACCCTGGCGGCCTTCGGACTAGGGCTTTTCGGGGAAGGGGAATATAATGAAGCCCTGGCGGTCATGCTGTTCTACCAGATCGGAGAACTCTTCCAGGGATACGCGGTGGGCAAGTCCCGCCGTTCCATTACGGAGATGATGAGCATCGCCCCGGAATACGCCAACCTTGTTCTGGAGGACGGCAGTATCTCGGAAGAGGACCCGGAGGACGTGCATCCCGGGGACCGGATCGTCGTCCGGCCCGGTGAGAAGATCCCGCTGGACGGCGTGGTGCTGGAGGGAGAATCCTTCCTGGATACTGCAGCACTTACCGGGGAAGCGGTGCACAGACGAGCCGTTCCGGGAGACGCCGTCATCAGCGGCTGCATCAACCGGGACCGGGTGCTGACCATAGAAGTTACCCGGGAATACGAGGATTCCACCGTCGCGAAGATCCTGGAGCTTGTGGAAAACGCCTCCTCAAGGAAGGCAAAGCTTGAAAATTTCATCACCCGCTTTGCCCGGGTCTATACCCCCGTCGTCACCATCGGGGCGGTGCTCCTGGCGGTGCTGCTGCCGCTTCTTTTTAAAGTGTCCTGGGCTGACGGCATCCGCCGGGCCTGCAACTTTCTGATCGTATCCTGCCCCTGCGCGCTGGTGATCTCGGTCCCGCTGGGCTTTTTCGGCGGGATCGGAGCCGCTTCGAAGCTGGGCATCATGGTAAAGGGCTCCAACTATCTGGAAGCGGCCTCCCGGCTTAAGCTCATGGTCATGGATAAAACAGGGACCCTGACCCGGGGTGAATTCAAAGTAAACCGGATCAGCCCGGAGGGCATCAGCGAGGAAGCACTGCTGGAGACTGCGGCTTATGCGGAATCCTTAAGCACCCATCCCATCGCGGCCTCCATCCAGGAAGCCTATGAAGGCACCCTGGTCCCCGGAAGGATCACAGAGATCACGGAGATCTCCGGCTACGGCATAAAAGCGCTGCTTGACGGGAAGGAGCTGCTTTTCGGCAGCCGGAAGCTGCTGACGGAAAATGGCATTGCCGTGCCGGAAACGGCAAGTCACGGCACCACGGTCTATGCTGCCCTTGACGGTCAGTACCGCGGCCATATCGCCATCTCGGACTCTTTGAAAGAGGGCGCGAAGGAGGCGGTAAAAGCCCTTAAGGAAAACGGCATAGAAAAGACGGTCATGCTTTCCGGCGACCATGAAAAGGCTGCCGTGGAGACCGCCCGGGAAGCCGGCGTGGACGAGGTCATCGCGGAACTCCTTCCGGAGGATAAGGTCTTTGAGGTCGAAAAGCTCATGAAGGACCTGAAAGATAAGGAAAAGCTGGGCTTTATGGGAGACGGCATCAATGACGCCCCGGTCCTTGTCCGGGCGGACGTGGGCTTTGCCATGGGCTCTCTGGGATCCGACGCCGCCATCGAAGCCGCGGATATCGTGCTGATGGACGATGATCTGAGAAAGGTGCCGAAGCTTCTTAAGATCGCGAAAAAAACCATGGCTATCGTCAGGACCAACGTGGCCTTCGCCCTCCTGGTGAAGATCGGCATCCTGGTGCTTTCCGCCTTCGGACTGGCCGGCATGTGGGCAGCGGTCTTTGCCGACGTGGGCGTTGCGGTGCTCTGTATTCTGAACTCCATGAGAGCGCTTCGGGTAAAAGGACTGTGATTATAAAGGAATTCCCGAATTCTTCATTGAACTTGACAGAGCCTGATGCTATACTGATTACCAGAAAAAACATACGGAAGCAGGGGAGAGTGCAATAAATGCCTCCCGTAAACCAGCCGCCCTGAAGAGGTGTCCTTAATAAGGCTTCCCGGAACAGGCTGCCGTTAAGGGGCTGTCGTTAAGAGGCTGTCGTTAGCAGACTGCTGTTAACATACCGCCTGTATCAGGTTTTCCTTATACGAGCTTTTTTACGGGACTTTCTTTAACAGATCCCGCAGGGCCGGCGTATCTTTGAAAGGAAAAAGGTTACAGCATGAATTTCAAAGAGAAAGATTATAAGATTTTTGAGATGTACAACAAGCAGTGGGCTGTCGTCACCGCCGGTGACATCACCCACTATAACGGCTGCACCATCTCCTGGGGCAGTCTGGGGACCCTCTGGGGCCGGCCGGTGGCGACGGTATATATCAATCCGGACCGGTATACCTGGGACTTCCTTAAGGAAAGCGATACCTTTACGGTCTCCTTCTTCCCGGAAGCCTGCCGGGAAGCTTTGAACTATATGGGCTCCCACTCAGGACGGGACGAAGACAAGGCCAGGGCTGCCGGGCTCCACGTAAAGGCAGTGGGGAACGGCACCGGTTTTGAAGAAGCCAACCTCACCTTCGTCTGCAAAAAGCTTTTCCAGGGAGAACTTTCCCGGGAAGGACTGGCGGACGAGATCAATAACGGCATCTACAAGAACTGGGAACCCCACTGGATGTTTGTGGGAGAGATCGTGGAAGCGGAGGACCTTCGGTAAAGACGCCGGGCAGTATAAGCCGGAATACCGGCTGTAATGTTCAACGCGGAATCAGGATGTCGTAATGTGAAGCTGCGACAGTTTAAAGTGAGGAGGGAAACGATGAAACTTTCTCTGTTCGGGAAGAAGAAGCCGGAGAAATTTCCCTATGACCCCGAACTGTGGACACCGGTCATAAAAAGCAGCATCTGCACCGGTGAAAAGACTGCGGGCTTTAGAAATAAGAAAACGGGTCATATCGAGGAAGTAGCGCTTATTGTCAATGACAGTGATCTTCAGGCATTTTGTGAAGACTATGGTCTGAAAGGAAACATAGAAACCGTATACTGAAGGTGACGGGATGAAAAAGGATGCAGAGATCCGCAGTACAAGGCCTCCGGAATATTGGGACGCCTATGATGAAGAATTCCGGAGGATCCCCGGCGTAAGGCTGATCCGAGGCAAAAGGATCCCGGACGGTATGTTCCATCTGGTCTGCCATATCCTGGTGCAGCATGAGGACGGGACCTTCCTTCTGATGCAGCGGGACCCCAGGAAGCATCTGGGCGGTATGTGGGAAGCCACGGCAGGGGGGTCCGCCCTTAAGGGGGAGACGCCTTATGAAGGCGCAGTGCGTGAACTGTACGAAGAAACCGGCATCCGGGCCGGCGAAATGAAGGAAGTGGACCGGAAGACGGTGCCGAAACGGAGGACCTGGTACGTTACGTTCCTTTGCGTAACAGACGTTCCCAAGGACAGCATCCGCCTGCAGGAAAATGAAACTACAGCCTACCGCTGGGTGAGCCGGGATGAAATGCTGTCCATGAAGAACAGCGAGATCGTACCCGGTACGGAGGAACTGCGGGAGTTTCTGCGCTGAATCCGGCGGAAAGCGGTCCGGACTCATGGAGAAAACTGTGCAAAAAACTGCGCGAATCTTCAGGAAATATTTGCAATCAGGGGATACTTGTATTAAAATAACAATGTATCTGACCGATTTATGAAAAATCAGGCGCTGCGGCGCGGTATCGGGATCAGGTTCTGATACAGCGCGGAAAGCGTCTGATTTTTATTATTTTAAGAAAACAGCATTACTGCAGGAGGTATAGAATGAGCGAAAGACTGGTTGGAACCGTATCACGGGGCATCCGCTGCCCGATCTTCAGGGAAGGGGACGATCTTTCACAGATGATCCCGGAAGCTGTCCTGAATGCCGCGGCAGCAGAGGGCTTTGAGCTTCGTGACCGGGACGTTATCGCGGTAACGGAATCCGTTGTGGCAAGGACCCAGGGAAATTACTGCACCGTCCAGGATATTGCGGAAGACGTTAAGCAGAAATTCGGGGACAGCACCGTAGGCGTTATCTTCCCCATCCTTTCCCGGAACCGTTTTTCCATCGTCTTAAGGGGCATCGCCATGGGCTGCAAAAAGATCGTGCTCATGCTTTCCTACCCCTCCGACGAGGTGGGCAACGACCTGGTGACCCTGGACATGATCGATGAAGCCGGCGTCAATCCTTACAGCGACGTCCTGTCTCTGGAAGAATACCGGAAGCTTTTCGGCGAATACCGCCATCCCTTTACCGGCGTGGATTACGTACAGTTCTATGAGGAACTGATCCGGGAATGCGGCGCGGAAGTGGAGATCGTTTTCGCGAACCAGGCAAAGGCCATCCTGAACTATACGAAGAACGTGCTGGCCTGCGACATCCATACCAGAAAGCGCACCAAACGGATCCTGAAGGAAGCCGGTGCGGAGATCGTCTATGGTATGGACGACCTTATGACAGCGCCTGTCAACGGCTCCGGCTATAATGAAGACTACGGCCTTCTGGGCTCCAACAAGGCTACGGAAGATAAAGTCAAACTGTTCCCCCATAAATCCCAGGGCCTGGTGGAAGGCATCCAGAAAGCCATTTTCGATAAGACCGGCAAACGTGTCGAAGTCATGGTTTACGGCGACGGCGCTTTCAAGGATCCCCAGGGCAAGATCTGGGAGCTGGCGGATCCCGTGGTTTCCCCGTTCTTTACGGAAGGCCTGAAGGGAACCCCCAACGAACTGAAGCTGAAATACCTGGCGGACAACGATTACAAGGATCTTTCCGGCGATGAGCTGAAGCAGGCCATCTCCGAATCCATCAAGAAGAAGGATGCGGACCTTAAGGGCCAGATGGCTTCCGAAGGCACCACCCCCAGACAGCTGACGGACCTGATCGGTTCCCTCTGCGACCTGACCTCCGGCTCCGGAGACAAGGGAACGCCCGTCGTCCTGATCCAGGGTTATTTCGACAACTATACGAACGACTGAACCGGATACGGTAACTATACGAACGGTTAAACCGGACACCATAACTATGCAAACGATTGACCCGGACACGTTAACTATGCGAACGGATTAACCCGGAGACGGACGTGGAAAGCGCCGGATGGGGAAAGTACCAGACGGAGCAAAACGATTCAGGAGCCGGCTCCGGCGGGCTGATCGTTATCTGACAAACAAACAAAGAACAACGGAGTGAAGGAACCCAAAAGGGTTCCGGAACCGACGGATCACCACAGAAAATCACAATAAGAAAGGAAGACCATGGCTATTCAGAAAAAAAGCAGAGAGCAGGGAAAAGCCACAGACAGCGGCAGCCTGCACAAACATGGTGAAGGCCTGGGAACGGGACCGGTAGGCCAGGGCGGAAGGACAGAAGGCACTCATGTCGGACAGCCCCAGAATCCGAACCCCAGACCCTCCGGCAATTCCGGACAGCAGAGACCCGGATCTTCGGGTAGCGGCAGCTCCCAGAGGCCTTCATCCTCACAGAAAACAGACGATAAGGGACTGGTGGATTCCCTGTTCAGCACCAATACCAGTTCCAGTTCCTCCTCTTCATCCCATCAGTCTTCCGGACTGGGTTCGGGACTGTTCGGCGGCGGAAGCGGTTCTTCTTCCTCCGGCGGCGGAAGAAAAGGCAGCCTGCTGATCCTGATCATTGCAGCCATCGCGCTGTTCTTCCTCTGGAAGAGCTGCTCCGGCGGAAGTCAGAATCAGCCCGTAACGCCCGTGCCGGCCACATCGGCATCAAATTATTCTCCGACGGCGCCTTCTGTTTCCCCGACGGTACCGACGGCTCCTTCGGAAAATACCAGCTTTAACGTAGGAACACCGGTTTCCGGCTCCGGCTTAAGCTCCGTGCTTTCCGGCCTGGGCCTGTCCAACCTGCTGGGCGGCACCGGCACCGGCTCCTTTAACCTGTCCGGCGAGACCGCATCGGCCTCCAGCGCCTGGTCAGCCGGTAATAATATCGGCGTCCTGAACCAGGAAGTAGCCGCAGGCGCGGCTAAAAAGCGGACGAAGCTTTTGGGAAACGGCCGGGATGTCGTGACCGTTATGGTCTATATGTGCGGCACCGACCTGGAATCCAAATATCAGATGGGCACCCTGGATCTGCAGGAAATGCTGAGCGCGTCCTCAAATCCGAACCTGAACCTGATCGTCTATACCGGCGGCTGCTCCAAGTGGCAGAACAATGTGGTCTCTTCCCAGCACAACATGGCTTTCCAGATCAGAGACGGAAAGATCAACATGCTGGTGGAGAACGCCGGAAATCCGTCCATGACCAATCCGGACACTCTGACTGAATTCATCAAATACTGTGATCAGAATTTCCCGGCCAACCGCAACATGCTGATCCTCTGGGATCACGGCGGCGGATCCATTTCCGGCTACGGGTATGACGAGAAATACGCCCGTCAGGGCGCCATGAGCCTGGACAACGTTGAAAAAGCGCTGAAGAACGCCAACGTGGAATTCGACATCATCGGCTATGACGCCTGTCTGATGGCCACCTACGAAACCGCTCATGTAGCCAGCAAGTTCGCGGATTACATGATCGCTTCCGAAGAATCCGAACCCGGCGTGGGCTGGTATTATACCCCCTGGCTGGACGCTCTGGCAAAGAATACGTCCATGTCCTCCCTGGAGATCGGAAAGAACATCATCGATGGCTTTGTGGACGAATGCGGCAGAAAGTGTCCCGGTCAGGCAACCACCCTGTCCCTGATCGATCTGGCGGAGTTTTCCTCCATCCAGGATGATCTGGATATCTTTTCCGGTGCCACGAATACCGCTGTGAATTCTGATTTCAAACAGGTGGCTTCTTCAAGAGCGGCCTCTCATGAATTCGGCAAGGGCAACCGTCTGGACCAGGTGGACCTGGTGGATCTGGCGGCCCGGCTCAATACATCCGAAGCCACGGCCTTTGCCACGAAGATCCTTTCCGCCATCAAGTACAACAGGACTTCTGCCGGCATCACGAACGCCTACGGCCTTTCCATTTACTTCCCCATGGCCAATTCCACCTACGTGGATCAGGCGGTGAAGCTTTATAAGAAGATCGGCTTAAAGGATTCCTATATCAAGCTGGTTCAGAACTATGCTTCCATGCAGGTTTCCGGCCAGGCGACGTCCAACTATGCCATGTCCTCCGGACTGGATCTCAGCTCGATCCTGGGCGGCGGCGGTTCGTCGGCATCCGCGTCTTCCCTGTCGGGACTCGGCGGATCCTCACTACTGTCCTCCGGTCTTTTGAATATGTTGGGCGGCGGCTCCAATGCCTCCTCCTCATCCCTTTCCGGCGGCGATATTTCCGGCCTCCTGGGCAGCCTTCTGGGCGGCGGGACCTCCTCCAACGGACTGGATCTGGGCTCACTCATCGGCGGCCTGGGCTCCTCCAATACGGGCTTCTTCTCCGGAAGAGATCTTTCCAATGAACAGACGGGAGCGTATCTTGCGGCAGGGAATCTTTTCGACGCGGCCAACCTCAACTGGAAGGAAGACGACAGCGAACATCTCTATATCACGATGCCCGACAGCCAGTGGAAGCTGGTGACCGATCTGGCCCTGTCCATGTATTATGACGACAGCGAAGGCTATATCGACCTCGGCATCGACAACGTCTATTCCTTCGATAAAGACGGCAACCTGCTGGCGCCGGAAAAGGCCCAGTGGATGACCGTGAACGGACAGTTCGTAGCTTACTACTACGAAAATGGCGCCTATAACGGCGAAGAATACATCATTACCGGCTACATCCCGGCGCTCTTAAACGGTGAACAGGTGCGGCTGATCGCTGTCTTTGACAACGAGCATCCCGAAGGCTACATCGCCGGCGCCCAGCCTGTCTATAAGAACGGGGAGACCGAACTCCAGGCCAAATCCCTCATGGCCATAAGCGAAGGCGATAAGATCGAATTCATCGCTGACTATTATACCTATGACGGAAAATACGAAGACTCCTACCGGATCTCCACCGGAGACAGCGATGATCCTCTGGTCGTCGGCAGCGAAGGCCTGAAGATCGGCGTCAAGGAAGTCGATGAAGGCCATGCCAATATGATGTACCGCGTAAAAGACGTTTACAATTCGGTTTACTGGAGTGAAGGACTGACCAACTGACCGGTTGATCTTTCCGGACCTTCTGACTGACATAGAAAAATCGTTCAGACAGGGAGAGCAGGACGTGAAAGATCCTGCTTTCTCTGTGTCAGGAGAAAGACAGCATTATGGAAAAGCAAAGAGGCATACTGGCCCCGGTATTCACGCTTCCGGGCCGTTTCGGGATCGGTGATTTCGGGAAGTGCGCCTACGATTTTATGGATATCGTAAAACAGGCGGGCCTGAACATCTGGCAGATCCTTCCTTTAAACCCGGTGGGGTACGGCAACTCTCCGTACCAGCCCTATTCATCCTACGCGGGAGAGACTGCCTTTATCGATGTGGAAGCCCTGTTTGAAGAGGGACTGCTTAAACATCGTCCCCGGGCGCTGGGAAGCTATGTTTCTCACAAGGTGGACTATGA
>JAFRVX010000108.1 GCA_017438305.1 Lachnospiraceae bacterium
ATAAAAGTTTTTCCCCACAACCGCCCGCAGGCCGTTGACGTTCCAGGAGATCAGTTTCATTCCATTATTCCTTTCTTTTAGTTCCGTTCCTGTTGCTCTGCATTTATCAATTTGTCTGTGAACAAAAGGATTTATCTCGATCCTCAGCATGCATACAAGGCTCTCTTCTTCTGCCCCTGGCTGAGGGTATGGTTGGAATAGCTTTCGATCAGCACCTGATCCTCCGTAAAGGTAAAATCATAGTACTGCTCGTTGCAGGTTTCCACCATCCTGAGAGTCAGCCGGAGAAGATTGTCCGAAAGCCAGCAGGCGCTTGCCAGCGCTCTTCCGACAAGACCCGGCACCAGGTTTTCCTTCCGGGAACCGTCCATGGCCGTTTTCAGGTCATAACGTTTTCCATCCGGTGATGTCCCGCTTATGATCAGGCTGTCCTGTTCGAAGGAAATGCTGAAGGAAGTGAAAACATCATCGGGATTCGGCGCTTCGAAAAAGTTCTCATATTTCAGGAAGAAGCTTCCTTCTTTCCGGTTGAATTCCCTGCCGCAGAGTTCCTGCTGCAAAGCTGAAGGCCGGGAGGTCACAGGTCGGGGAAGCGCAAGTCTTTCCATGCGGTTTTTTAAATGTCCGGAGGCAGCGGGATCTTCCGGCAGCACAGCGTTCTCAGGCAGACTGTCGTACCACGCCCAGATGGTGTCGAGGACCTTCTGGGGGATCACGCCGCCGGTGGAACCCGAAGCATTTTCCGTAATAGCCAGGATCATTTTCTCTTTTGGAAAGACGATGGTAAACTGACCCATGGCCCCATCTGCCCGGTAGACGCCGGGTCTCCGGCACATCCATATCTGATAGCCGTAGCCGACGAAATTATCCTCTGCCGGCGGATTGACCGCCCGCTCGGTATAAGACTCATTCTGAAGCGTCGTGGCAAGCTGTACATATTCTTCGGAAAGAATCTGCTCTCCGTCTGCGCATCCGCCGTCCAGATACAATTTCATCAGCCGCAGATTGTCTTCTGTCGTCGCAAAGAGTCCGCCGCCGCCCATTTCGATCCCGTCAGCCATCTTCATACATTTAAGATGAGAGGGATCAATGCCGATCTTGTCAAACAGCCGCGGCGTCAGGTAGTCAATGAGACCGAGGCCGGTCTTTTTCCGGATCATGGAGCAAAGGAGCGTCGATCCCATGGAATTGTACATAAAGGCCGTGCCCGGTGTATGATTGACGGGGATATGCAGAAAATCCCTTACCCAATGGACACTGTCTTTTGGCATTTCGTCCATACCGCAGCCCATGGAAAGAACATGGCGGACCTTTAACTGCCTCAGGTTTTCTGACGGTTCTTCCGGCGCCTCTTCGGGAAAAATATCAATGATGCGTTCATCCAGGGAAAGCAGGCCTTCCCGGACGGCGATGCCGACAGCGGTTGCCGCATAGGTTTTGGTATGGGACTGGAGACCGTGGACGATACCCGGCGCATAAGGCGCCCACCAGCCTTCGGCGATCACCTTATCCTGTTTCATGATCATCAGGCCGTGGGGTTCTGTCCAGCCCTCTTCCAGCCGGTCTAAAAGCCACTCGATGGATCCGGAGGGAATGCCCACCGATTCAGGGGTGCTTCGTTCAAATTCTGTTCTCATAGCTGTTCTCCGATCTTTTCTCTGCCGCAGGTCTTCCGCCTGCCGTCAAGCTGCGGTCTGTTTCAGACGGCCTGCATTAAGGATAAGGATATTATACCTTAACTCCTTTGTTCTGAAAAGAACTCTTTCAGGCTTTAAATGCATCTTTTTTCAGACGAAATCCTGCATAAAAAGTATCCGAAATCATCCTGGCCGGTCGCTCAAGTCCTTAAACAGGATTCTTATTATGTTCTGCACTGATTTTTGAGATGAAGGCTTGCTTTTTATGGGGCAGGATGGTTTAATCAAAGCAGAACACAGATAAACAAACCTTTCAATGAACAGGAGGAATGAAATGAAAAAACTGAAAGCGGGATTTATCGGTTTCATGCCCTTTGGCGCATCGATGGACGAAACCTTTAAGGTGCTGGAAAAATACGCCGCCATCGGCTACAAAGGCGTGGAAATGGGGGATATGTTCTTAAGAAACGGCGATCCGGACGAAAACCTGGCCCGTCTTAAGGATCTGGGGATGGAACCCTTATGCACCAGCCTGCCCATGGGAAAACCGGATCTTTCCGCAGTCCCGGAGATCGTCGAAAGGGCCCGCAAGCTGGGCGTTCATCGTGCGGCGTGCATGGGCAGCACCATGAGGATCCATGAGATCGGCATGCGGGTCCTGGAGCACTTCCCCACCTACGATGAATCCATGGAAGAACTGGAAGGTCTGGAGAACATGGCAAAGGCACTGAAAAAAGAAGGAATCGACGTGACCTTCCATAATCATGAAACGGAATTTTTAACCTTCTACAACGGAGAGGCCTGGTTTGATCTGATGGTGAAGAACTCCGAAGACCTGAAGTTCGAACTGGATACCGGCTGGGCGATGTACGGACACCGGGATCCGGTAAAGGTCATGGACCTTCTGGGAGACCGCCTTGCTGCCCTTCACTTAAAGGATTATATGGAAGGCAACGTCCCGCGTAAATCCCGGGCTCTTCCGGGAATGGACGGCACGAAGCTGTATCAGTTTAATACGCCCCATAACTTCCCGAATCTCTGCGCGCCTGGCGCGGGTAAACTGCCGGTCTATGATATTCTGGAAAAGGCCCAGCAGATGGGACTGGATTACGCAATCATCGAGCAGGATTTCCAGAAGATCCTCTCCCAGGAAGAAGCGGTTCTTCTGGCCTATCTTGTCATGAAGGAGACCGGATTTGTAGAATAAAGACCGTTTAAGGTGCCTGAAGGACCAAGACTGAAGAAATTCTGAAAATGCGGCAGGAAACAGCATAAACTGCTTCCTGCCGCATTGCTTTTACTTACTTTATTCTTCCACGATCAGATGAATATGGGCTTCCTTTATGGCTTTTTCGGAAAGCTCCTGTCCCAGTCCCGGAAGGTCCGGAACGGTCTGATATCCGTTGACCGGTTGGTAATCATAAAGCCCCAGGGAACAGTTCTCGTAAGACAGGTTTGTGACGTGATGCTCGTGAATGCAGAAATGAGGCAGCACGGCTTCCATGTGAAGAGACGCCGCTATGGCGATGGGACTGCCGCAGACGTGGGTCTGGACGGCAATATCATAGGGAAAAGCCATGTCGCAGACTTTCTTGGTCTCCGTAATGCCGCCGCAGGTGCCAATATCCGGCTGGACCACCGCCAGGGCATGCTGCTGAAACAGTTCCTGGTAATGCCACCTTCCGTAGACCCGTTCGCCGCCGGCAATAGGGACAGGCGAAGCTTCGGCCAGTTTTCCGCAGTTTTCGGAAAACATCGGGGTCGAAGGCTCTTCCATGAAAAAGATATGGTAGGGTTCCAGGATATGCGCCATCTGCACCGCGGAAACCAGATCGGTCCGGGCATGGTTTTCGATCAGGATATCCACGTCCTCTCCCACGGCTTCGCGGATAGCTTTTATGCGCTTTTCGATCAGTTGCTGGCGGGTAAGGGAAAGCGGTCCCCGGAGAAAGCCCAGGCGGCTGCCGTCTTCTTCGTAGGTGATGATATTGACCTTGACCGCATCATAGCCGTCTTCTACGGCTTTCAGGGCGTTTTCCTTAAGATCCTCCGTCCTGCCGCCCCGGTCAAAGACCATGCCTTTATCGGACCAGCCGAACTGGATCTGGCTGGCGTAGGACCGCAGAGTGGGATTGATCTTTCCTCCCAGAAGCCGCCACACCGGCACGTTAAGGGCTTTTCCCCGGATATCCCACAGGGCGGTATCGATGGCGCTTATGGCGCTGAAAAGAACAGCTCCCCCGCCCTGAGCCCAGAAGGAGTCGGAAAACATGTGGTTCCAGATCACTTCATGATCCATGGGATCCATGCCGATGATCAGATGAGACATTTCCTTAAGCATGCCCACAGCGCCTTCCGCGGCGGTATCAAAGCCCAGGGAGGCTTCTCCATACCCGTAAAGGCCTTCATCGGTATTGACTCTTACCACAATGGGCCGCCAGCCCGGCCGGCCGCCGTTCAGCATAAAAATTTCGGTATTCGCAATCTTCATGATGCATTCCTTGTTTTATTTCTTTGATTTCAGAATTCACGTTCAGGTAATAATCCAAGAAGGTTTTTGAGACGTGCAATAAAGTCACGGAAGACTCTTTATATGTCTTCTTCCGCTTCTTCTTTTTTCTCCGCCTCTTCTTTAAGGATCCTTCTTAAGAAGCTTCTGGTGCGGTCGCTCTTCGGATGGTCGAAGACATCCTCGGG
>JAFRVX010000109.1 GCA_017438305.1 Lachnospiraceae bacterium
CTATACCGAGGTCATCTTCGGAAAGGGGCAGACCTTCCGGGCGGGTACCATCGGCACGGTGGCGGAAAAGACCGCCATAGGCTACGTCCTTCATTATCTGGAAGAAGAGCATATGGAGAAGCGGATGCCGGAAGTGAAGCGGCTGGCCCGGCACATCGTCGGCGTCCGGCGCACCACGGGACAGCATCCCGGCGGCATTGTGGTGCTGCCTCTCGGCGAGGATATCAATACTTTTACGCCGGTACAGCATCCGGCCAATGACCAGAATTCGCCGATCATCACGACGCACTTTGAATATCATTCCATCGACCACAACCTGCTGAAACTGGATATCCTGGGGCATGATGATCCCACGATGATCCGCATGCTGCAGGACCTGACGGGGCTGGATCCCACGGAGGTGCCGCTGGATTCTCCGGAAGTCATGACTCTTTTCCAGAATTTAAGCGCCCTGAAGATCGAACCCTCTTCGATACGGGGCTGCACGCTGGGGGCCATGGGCATTCCCGAGTTCGGCACCGACAATGCCATGGGCATGCTGATCGAGGCCAAACCGCAGCATTTTTCGGACCTTGTCCGGATTTCCGGCCTGGCCCACGGGACCGACGTCTGGGCCGGAAATGCCCAGAAGCTTATCCAGGAAGGCACGGCCACCATCGCCACGGCTATCTGCTGCCGGGATGATATCATGGAATATCTCCTGGGGATGGGACTGGAGCCGGCCATGGCCTTCGATATCATGGAATCCGTCAGAAAAGGCAAGGGTCTGAAGCCGGAATGGGAAGCCGTCATGAAGGAGCACGATGTTCCGGACTGGTATATCTGGTCCTGCAAAAAGATCAAATACATGTTCCCGAAGGCTCACGCTGCGGCTTACGTGATGATGGCCTGGCGCATCGCCTGGTTCAAGATCTTTTATCCGCTGGCCTATTACGCTTCTTACTTCTCCATCCGGGCGTCGGGCTTCGATTATGAGCTGATGTGCCAGGGAGAGAAGCGGCTTAAGGAGAATCTGGATGCTTTTGAAGCCAGAAAGGACGATCTGAAGGATAAAGAGGCCCTGACATTCCGGGATATGAGGATCGTTGAGGAGATGTATGCCAGAGGCTATGAATTTGCTCCGATCGACGTCTATAAGGCGACGGCGACCCGTTTTATCATCGTGGATGAGAAACGCATCATGCCGTCCTTCATGTCCATCTCCGGGATGGGAGATTCCGCTGCGGAGATGGTGGAGCTGGCCTCCAAAAAGGGCGTTTACACCTCTCTTAACGACTTCCGCAACCGGACCCACGTCAGCCAGACGCTGATCCAGAAAATGGCGGAAATGAACATCCTTAAGGGCATTCCGGAAAATGATCAGTTCAGTCTCTTTGATCTGGATCCTTCCGGTGAGTAACCGCCCGCAGGTTTTCCGCCGGGCAACGCTGCGGATCGTTCCGATGGATCATGGGGCCGCAGCGCAGGATATCCGGACAAGATGTGCAGATAATTCATTTTTGACAGAAGAAGGATTTAATGGTATAATACTCAAGTTAAAGTTCAGGGCAGAAAAGGGGACGTTTTAAAAGGATCTGCCGGTTTCCGGACAGGCTCTTTTAAAGCGTTTCCGCTCTGAACCAAGACGAATGCTAATGAATCGACCGGAGTAGAGCCCCATGTCCAGATTATGTTCTTTCGTCATTCCCTGCTATAATGAAGAAGGGAACGTCGAAGCGGTTTACAGAGCCATCCATGATACCTTTGATCCCGAAGGGATCCCCTGCGAGATCGTCATGGTAAATGACGGTTCTTCGGATGACACGCTGAACAAACTTAAAGATCTTTATAATAAAACAGAAGACCGGGGCCTTGTGGTCGTGTCGTTCAGCCGGAATTTCGGCAAGGAGGCGGCCATTCTTGCCGGCATGACCCATACGACGGGAGACTATGTCTGCCTGATCGATGCGGACCTGCAGCAGACGCCGGACGTAGCGCTTTCCATGTACCGCCGGCTGGAAGCAGACGAAGACCTGGACTGTGTGGCCGCTTTTCAGCAGGAACGGCACGAAGGGAAGATCCTGGCCTTTTTCAAGGATGCTTTCTATGCGCTGATCAACAAAGTCAGCGACGTACGCTTCATGCCGGGAGCCTCGGATTTCAGAATGTGCCGCCGTAAGATGATAGACGCCATCCTGGACCTGCCGGAATATCACCGGTTTTCCAAGGGGATCTTTGCCTGGGTCGGGTTCCGTTCCGAATTTATCCCCTATGAAGCGAAAGAACGGAATTCCGGAAACTCAAAATGGTCCTTTTTCAAACTGTTCAATTACGCCATCGACGGCATCGTGGGTTATTCCACCGCACCGCTTAGACTTTCCACTCTGGCCGGAGGCATCGTTTTTACGCTGTCCTGCCTGCTGCTCCTGGTGCTTCTGATCCTGGTGCTGGCAGGCGTGACGATTTCTTCAGCAGGCTGGATCATCGGCGTGATCCTGTTTATCGGAGGCCTGCAGCTTATCATGACGGGCATTATCGGCGAATATCTGTCCCGTACCTACATACAGGGCAAGCACCGGCCGGTCTACATTGAAAAAGAAGTTCTCGAAAGGAAATCATAAATGCCGGAAAAAACATCTTCTTCAAAAAACACAACAACCTCTAAAACGGCTTCTTCTTCAAACGGAGGCCGTTCTGCCGCTGCCAGAAAAAGAGAAGAGCAGAAGAGAGCAGAGCTTAAGAAGAAGCAGCAGCGGATCGCGCGGGCGAAGGAGATCACGCTGATCGTTGTCGCGGGCATCATGATCCTGATGTTTGTCAGCTGCTTTGTCGATTCTCTTTCCTGGCTCAAGGATTTTTCCTATAAGGTTTTCGGCATCATGATGTACGTCATGCCCTTTGTGATCATCGGCCTGGCGTTCCTTGTGCTGTACTCCGCTGTAAACGGAAGGATGCTCCGGAAGATCCTGGCGGGCCTGATCGGCCTTTTTGCCCTCCAGGGGATCCTGTCCGTAGCGATCGCCAAAGAAGCGGGCGGCCTGCTGGGAAGGGCGAACCATTCTCTTCTTTACGGTGTTCTGGGCAGCGTCGGCATGTATGTGGTCGATGTGATCATTTTTGCCATCGGCGTGGTGCTTTTTACCGATTACTCTGTGACGGATTTCTTCCGGAAGCCCGATGAAGAAGAGGATGAGGATATCCGAAAAGCCCGGGAGGAAGCGCTCCGTGCCCAGGAAGAACGGGCAAGAGCACGGGAAGAAAAGAGAAATCTGAAGCGGAAAAACGCAGAACTCAGGAAATCTGCCAAAGCCCGGGAGGAAGTGGAGAAACTCCGGGACGAAAATATGAGATTAAGCCGGGAAGTGGAAGAGAACGAACGGCGTCTCAGGGAAAACCGGGACCGTTTTTCTCCTGTCTACGGCATAGGCGATACCAAGATTTCCGATACCGATCCGGAACCCGAGACCACCGTTTACCGGCCTGATGATAAAGAGAAGGCCGGGAAAACGCCGTCTGCCGGCAAGTATGCCGATTCCGGCGCGGAAGATAAGAAAAATAATGGACTGAAGGACGTGGGATCGGAAGATTTTCCGGAGATCCACGTACCGACGGAATATTTTAAAAATCAGGAAGAAGATGATGAACTGACGGAGATCGTCATCCCGGAAAAGGAGATCTCCGGCGGGAAAGATAATCCGGAAAAAGTCGGCCCGGCATCTTTGTTTGAAGAAGAAAACGCCGGGGATGAATATGTCCGGAAGGTGATCTCCCCGGCTGAGAAAAGAGAGGGACCTTCCGATAATCTGAAACCGGAAGAACTTTATCAGAACGGACAGGAGACAAGATCCGCCTCCGGAAACAACGGCGTTTCACCGAAGCCGGAAAAGCTTAGATCGGATCCTGAAGAAGACCGGAGAACGGCTGAGCAGATCGAAGAGTCCATTATCAAAGAACCCGAAAAAGAATATGAGATTCCCCCCGCCAGGCTCCTGACCCGGGGCAGCGGCGCAGCCATTTCCAGAGCAGCGCTTCAGGAAGAACTGAAAGACAATGCCGCAAAGCTTCAGGCTACCCTGAAGACCTTTGGCGTGGAAGTGAAGATCACCAATATTTCCTGCGGTCCGGCGGTAACACGCTACGAGATCCAGCCGGCTTCCGGCGTAAAGGTCAGCAAGATCGTTTCCCTGACGGATGACATCAAACTGAACCTGGCGGCCGCGGATATCCGTATGGAAGCGCCTATCCCGGGAAAATCAGCCATCGGCATTGAGATCCCCAACAAGGTCAAGCAGTCGGTGATCCTGAGGGATATTCTGGAATCCGAAGCTTTTCAGAATACCAAATCGAAGCTTGCCTTTGCGGCAGGCCGGGATATCGAAGGCAATACGGTCATAGCAGATATCGCCAAGATGCCCCACGTGCTGGTGGCCGGCGCCACCGGCTCCGGCAAATCCGTCTGCATCAACTCTATCATCATGTCCATTCTGTATCATGCGAAGCCCACGGAGGTCAAGATGATCATGGTGGACCCGAAGGTCGTGGAACTGAGCGTATACAACGGCATCCCGCATCTTCTGCTGCCTGTGGTGACGGATCCCAAGAAAGCCGCTTCGGCCCTCAACTGGGCAGTGGCCGAAATGGAACGGCGCTACCAGCAGTTTGCGGATTACAGCGTACGGAATTCCGAGGGCTTCAACCATATGGTCGACGCAGATGCCCCGGTGGATGAAAACGGCGAGCCGCTGCAGAAAATGCCCCAGATCCTGATCATCGTAGATGAGCTGGCGGACCTTATGATGGTGGCTGCCAATGACGTGGAAAGCGCTATAATCCGCCTGGCTCAGAAAGCCAGGGCGGCGGGCATTCATCTGGTGCTGGCTACCCAGCGTCCTTCCGTGGACGTTATTACCGGTCTGATCAAGGCCAACATCCCTTCGAGGATCGCGTTTGCGGTTTCTTCCGGAACGGATTCCCGGACCATTCTTGACATGAACGGGGCGGAGAAGCTGCTCGGCATGGGCGATATGCTTTATGCGCCTGCCGGTGCTTCCAAACCTATCCGTGTACAGGGCTCCTTTGTTTCCGATGAAGATGTCAAAAAGGTCGTTGATTATATCTGCAGCAAGGGGCCGGTCAAAGGCGGATCCGTCAGCCGGGACATCAATCTGGAACAGTCCGCAGCCGCAGCCGGTGCTGCCGGACTTTCGGAAAGAGATGAATATTTTGCCGATGCCGGAAGGCTTGTCATCGAAAAGGAAAAAGCTTCCATCGGCATGCTTCAGCGGGCCTTCAAGCTCGGCTTCAACCGGGCTGCCAGGATCGTGGACCAGCTGGCGGATGCCGGCGTGGTCGGCGAAGAAGAGGGTACCAAGCCCAGGCGCGTCCTGATGAAGGCCGAGCAATTCGAGACCTACCTTTCAACGCATACGGAGTAATTATTTATGCAGATTCAATGGTATCCCGGCCATATGACGAAGGCCAGGCGGGCCATGCAGGAAGATATGAAGCTCATTGATCTCTGCATCGAGCTTCTGGACGCCAGAGCGCCGCTTTCCTCCCGGAATCCGGATATCGATACCCTGGCCCGGGGGAAATACCGCCTGGTCATTCTGAACAAGGCGGATCTGGCAGATGAGGCGGTAAACCGCAGCTGGAAAGCCTGGTTCGAAGATCGGCACATTCCCTGCCTGGCCATTGACGCACGCTCAAAAGGGGCCGTTAAGGCCATACAGACGGCGGTCATGGACACCTGTTCGGAAAAGCTGGAAAGAGACCGGAAAAGGGGAATTCTGAACCGCCCCGTGAGGGCAATGGTAGCCGGTATCCCGAACGTGGGGAAATCCACGTTTATCAATTCCCTTTCCGGAAAGGCGGCCGCGAAGACCGGCAACAAACCCGGCGTTACGAAGGGAAATCAGTGGATCCGGCTGAATAAGCAGATAGAACTGCTGGACACGCCCGGCATCCTGTGGCCGAAATTCGATGATGAGACCGTGGGGACCCATCTGGCCTTCATCGGATCCGTCAACGATATGATCGTAAACAGGGAAGAACTGGCATCAGAGCTTCTGGTGGTTTTAAAGGATAACTATCCCGAAGCGCTTTCTGCCCGTTATGAAGGACTGGAACTTATGGATAACGGGAGTTTGATGCTGGAGCAGATCGCGCGGATCAGAAGCTGTCTGAAAAAGGGCGGCGAGGCGGATACAGACCGGGCTTCCGGACTGATCATCGATGATTTCCGCTCCGGAAGGCTGGGCAGGATCTCGCTGGAAAAGCCGGAGAAGTGAAATGATCAATAGTGCGGGGATCTATCTGATGAACATCTATAGGATAAGCATCCGGAAAAGAGCCCTTCAGACAGAATAAGCTGTCAGCCGGAATAAAGAAAAGAAGAAACGACATGATTAACGAAGAGGAAAAGGTCACCGAAAGCATTGCTGATGCACCGGAAGCTGTTATCAATGAGACCAATGCGGCCGGAGAGCGAGCCGTGACCAAAGAACAGCCTGTGTCCGGAGAACAGACCGCCGGTGAAAACCAGGCTATGGCCGGAAAACAGGGGAAAGAAATGCCGACAGTCAAAGCAGCCGGGAATACATCTGAAAAAGCAGTTGAGAATGCTGCCGAAAAACCGAAAAGCAGAAAACGGGACATTCTGGAAACCGTACTGTATCTGGCGGTGGTCGTCGGGATCTGCCTTTTGTTTATCCGCTTTGTGGCTTACCGATGCGTCGTCGAGGGAAGCTCCATGGAGCATTATCTTGAGGATAAGGATAATCTGATCGCAGAGCGGATCACTTATTATTTCCGGAAACCCGAGCGTTTTGAAGTCATCATTTTCAAGCGGGAAGGAGAGAGCCGCCACGGTCAGGAAAAAGGTGATTCCCTGATCAAACGGATCATCGGCCTCCCCGGTGAAACAGTCAGCATTTCAAACGGCAAGGTGTCTATAAACGGCAAGGTTCTCGAAGAGGATCATTACGCCATGGCCGGCTACACATCCGCCATGGAACCGGTGACCCTCGGAGAAGACGAATACTTTGTCCTGGGGGACAACCGGGATATTTCTCTGGATTCACGTTATATCGGGCCGGTAAAATTTTCCGCCTTTGAGGGGCGTGCCTGGATCAGGATCTGGCCCATGAATAAGATCATGGTGATCCGGCCGGACAATTAAACCGAGCAGTCTCTGATGTTTAATGAAGGCTTCGTAAATACAGACAATCACAACGAATCGAAAACGAATTATATTTTTACGAAAAGTAAGCCTTTGTAAGATCAAAACCGTCCCGTAAATAAATCGGTCAGCCTGTCAGATGGCCTGCCGTTAACGTTGATAGGTGATATTCATGAATGCCAGAGAAATCGATCTTTTGCTGAGCCGCACGCCCTACGAGGAGCTTCACGCCGCCTGCATGACTTTTAAGGATGATGAACGGACCTCCGTTAAGAATCTGGTCAGAAAATACGAAAAAAAGCTGGAAAACTACAGAAATGAGCTGAAACGGCTTGATCAGATGATGATCTATGAACGGAAATATGCTGATCTGGGTCTGATCGCCGGAATAGATGAAGCGGGCAGAGGCCCCCTGGCAGGCCCGGTGGTGGCCGCTGCCGTTATCCTGCCGAAGGATCATCCCATTCTTTACGTCAATGATTCCAAACAGTTAAGCGAAAAGAAACGCGAAGCTCTGTATGACGTGATCATGAAGGAAGCGGTCTCTGTAGGTGTGGGCATGGCTTCCGAAAAAGTGATCGACGAGATCAACATCCTTCAGGCCACTTACCGCGCCATGCGGGAAGCAGTTTCCAAACTAACGCCTTATCCGGATGTCACCCTGAATGACGCGGTGACCATTCCGGAGCTTTCTCTTCATCAGGTGCCCATCATCAAGGGAGACGCCAAATCGGCCTCCATTGCCGCGGCATCCATTATCGCCAAGGTCTCCAGGGACCGGATCATGAAGGAATATGATAAACTGTATCCGGAATATGGCTTTGCGTCCCATAAGGGCTACGGTTCGCAGCAGCACATGGAAGCCCTGAGGCAATACGGGCCCTGTACCATACACAGAATGACTTTTATTGAAGGAATCCTTTCCCATGAATAATCGCGAAAAAGGAAGTCGTTATGAAGATCAGGCGGCTTCTTTTTTTATCAGTCTCGGATACGAGATCCTGGAACAGAATTACCGGCAGAAGACCGGTGAGATCGATCTGATCGCAAAAGACGGAAAGACCATCGTCTTTACCGAAGTGAAATACCGTAAAAACCTGCGGAAGGGTTATCCCGAAGAAGCAGTGAATTATAATAAACAGAAGAGGATCATGCGGACGGCGGAATGGTATCTGAAGGAGCACAGGATCCCGTTTGACCGTCCCTGTCGGTTTGATGTCATAAGCATCCTGGATGGAGAACTGAAGCACTTCATAAATGCCTTCGGCGGTTTCTGAAATCTTCGGAAGCATCATGAAATATTTAAAACTGTGCCTTGAATTCTCCGAAAGCGTCATGAAATGTTTTAAGGCTGTGCCTGAATCCTCCGGGATGTTCAGACTGTCCGGGACTAAGGGGGATCATTTTCTGAACAAACCAAATGAATGAGGCAGTTGTTGGAACTGAATGAAAATAACGGTCTGAATACAACAGTCTGAATACAATAGTGTGAATGCAGAAATCGAACAAAGCCGAAAATATGTTCGATTCTTCTTGACAAACATATGTTCTGGTGGTACTATAATGATGCAGCCGAACTTTTGTTCGATTGCCGGAAAAAAGCAATTCAGGAGGTCACCGGACATGATGAATATAAATCAGAGGCGTTTTTGTTTTACGGTTCTGACCGCAGCGCTTATTGCGGCTTTTGCGGTCTTCGGATCGATGACACTGTTTACTTCGGCGGAAAGTGATAAGAAACCTGTCGAAGGAAAGTACTATGTTTCCTATGAGATTCAGAGCGGAGATTCCCTCTGGTCCATTGCCAGTTCGATGTGCAGGGATCATAACGTCAGTGAGAAGGAATATATCCGCGAGGTGAAGCAGGTCAACCATATGCACACTGACAGGCTTCTGGAAGGAAAATCGCTGATCATAATCAAATATCAGTAAAATGGATCTTATAAGGATCCGGGCCAGACGCTGTGAGCGGATATGAAAACAACTGACGTACAAATAGACAATAGCACATCGTCAAAAACGATCACAGCCTGCCGGAATAAAATTCGGCAGGCTGTGTTTTTTTGATAATAAGCGAAACGTTTAACTGTACGAAGGCTTTGAAGGGAAGAATTCCTCGGTAGTGTCAAGTGACCTATGAAAACTCAGAGCCAAAGAAAAAAGGCTCTAAGGAACCTTGAAAATCTGTAGATATTGAACCAGGAAAGCTCTCCGAGGGCTCAGGGCGCTGCCCTAAGAACCCGCAAGGGACAAGTCCC
>JAFRVX010000011.1 GCA_017438305.1 Lachnospiraceae bacterium
GTCCCGGAAGTACTCGGCGATGGTGATGCCGGTATAGATGGAGGCTTCACGGGCCGCCACGGGCATATCGGAGGTATTGGCGATCAGAACGGTCCGGTTCATCAGGGATTCGCCCGTCTTGGGGTCCTTTAATTCCGGGAACTCGTTCAGAACGTCCGTCATCTCGTTGCCGCGCTCGCCGCAGCCGATGTAAACGATAATGTCGGCTTCCGCCCACTTGGCCAGCTGGTGCTGGATAACGGTCTTGCCGGAACCGAAGGGTCCGGGAACGGCCGCCACGCCGCCTCTGGCAATGGGGAAGAAGGTGTCGATAACACGCTGTCCGGTAATGAGAGGCATTTTGGGCGGGAGCTTTTTCTGATATGGACGGCCGCGGCGTACGGGCCAGGTCTGCATCAGGAAAATATCCCTCTCCGTCCCGTTGGCCAGGCGCACTTTTGCGACGGGCTCTTCCACGGTGTAGGAACCGGACTGGATCCAGACCAGGGTTCCCTTTACGTCCGGAGGGATCATGATCCGCTGCAGGACGGCGGAGGTTTCCTGGACGGTTCCGATCACGTCGCCGCCTTCCACTTCTTCGCCCGCCTTTGCGGAGGCTTTAAATTCCCAGCGGATATCTCTCTTTAAGGACGGCACTTCAACGCCGCGCTTTAAAAGATTGCCGCCGGTAACCTTCATAATGTCGTCCAGAGGACGCTGGATACCGTCGTAAATGCTCGAAATAAGACCGGGGCCCAGTTCTACGGAAAGCGGCTGATCCGTGGATTCAACCGGTTCTCCAGGGCCTAAGCCGGAGGTCTCTTCATAGACCTGTACGGAAGCCTCGTCCCCGTGCATTTCTATGATCTCGCCGATCAGTCTTTCATTGCTGACTCTGACCACGTCGTACATATTGGCGTCGCGCATGCCTTCGGCAATGACCAGAGGACCGGCTACTTTTTTGATAACACCAACACTCATAAGGAATCATCCTTCCTGTATATTATCACTCGATAGTTAGTTCAGCCGCTGAAGCAGATTCCGGATGGTTTCATACTCCATGATGGGTATTCCGGGAAGTCTGTTCTCTGCCGGATGCAGACATTTTGCGGCGTCCGGCTTTACAGCGCTGAAATCACTCAATTGTTTGAAAACAGAATATCCGAACCGACTGCCTGCTCCACGGATCTCCTGACGCCCATAATGCCGGCTCCGGTATTTCCGGAAGCGCCGGGGATCAGGATGATGGCGGGCTTCAGCTGTTCCCGGTAATGTCCGATCACCGTCGGGATCTCCTGAGCCAGCTTCTCCGTGATATAAATGATGCCGTAATCCCGGGAAGAGAGCTGTACGATCAGTTCCCTGGCGTCTTCCGATGAACAGGGAAAGACGTCCAGACCCAGCGCGGCAAATCCGTAAATGCTGTCATGATCGCCGACTACCGCAATTCTATCCATACATCCTCCTTACCCGTTCCCGGATGGCATCGTTCGAAAGGCCGTTTTCCTTTCCGGTCAGGATCACCCGTACGGTCTTGATCTCGTTCTTCCGGCCTACCATGTAGGCAAACAGGGGGCCTGCGGAGAACGGATTGGCTTTCTGGGGCCTGATGGCCTCGATCGACATATTGTCGCACCAGCGCTCAAATTCCGAGAAGGAAGCCTTCAGGGCCGCAGCCGCGTCCTTATGGGGCGTAAGCTCCAGATAGCTCATCAGGCTGCCAAGGCCCGAAGAAGCCGCTTCCGTAAGCCGTTTCGCGTCCAGCGTATCGCACTTCGCCACCGCTTTTTCAATAAACGCTTCCTTTTTCCCGGTCATGGCGCACCTTGCCGCGATCTTGATATCCGCCGAAGCGACCGCCGCTTCCGCGTAGTCTTTGATGACCTGCACCCGGGAGGCTTTCCCATATGCCCTGACCGCGTCCAGGCAGGCCTTGTCGATCATGACGTCGCACAGCTGGCCGTCCAGGGTATTGACGAAGTATTCATATACCTCTTCCGCCGGCTTCTGCATGTAATCCGGCAGGGCCGTCCAGTTCTTTTCTTCAATGATCTTCCTGACCGTATCCTGATCCGGGCTGACGCCTTCGTAATAGGCTGACGGATGGCTCTCCCGGGAGGCGGCGTCCTTGATGCCGGCCTTGAGGTTATGGAACCTGTCCGGAAGATTCAGGATCTCGAAGATCTCGGGATCTGCGCCCAGATCCTCCATGGTCTTCCTGATCCGCTCTTCTTCCCGGCCGAGATCCTCCTCCCAGCCCTTTTCCTGAAGCAGGCGTCTGACTGCCTGGGCATCCGCTGCCGTAATCAGCTGCTCGATAAAGGCATCGCTTAAGAGGCCTTTTTCCAGCACCCGGATCCGCGCCACCGCGTATACATAATCCTTTTTTGCCATGGCGCCTCCTTTACAGCATGGAGTTGATCAGATCTGTCAGGTCATCTTTGGAAGCCTGGAATACCGCATCCAGGCTGCAGTTTTCTTCAATAAGTCCGTATACCAGAATGAAACCGTCCTGAATATCGGCGGGTTTCTGTGCAATCTTAAGACTGCCGCCCTTTTCCCGGGCGATGGTATTTATCTGTTTCTTGACGTCGTCGGTGAGAAGGGAAAGGTCCTTTTTCGAGAACCGGATCTCACCGTCGTTTTTCTGTACATTGGCCGAAAGCAGTTTCAGGAGGATCTTAAAATACTGATCCGGCGCCAGGTTCCTGACGGCGTTCCTGGCATCCTCCATCAGCCCGGTAATGACCTCCTGACGGGTCCTGAGAAGCGTCAGCCTGGTCTTCTGCTCGGCGGCAGCCGCGCTGCGGCTCTCCATATCCTTAAGCTTTACCTCTGTCTTCTCGCGGATCTCCTGCGTCAGGCTGCGGATCTCTTCCTGGGCGCTTTCCTGTATCCTGGCGGCATTTTCCTGAGCCTCGAGGATAAGCGCGTCTTTTTCTGTTTCGGCCTTCTTAAGAATCTGATCTCTGATTTTATCTATTCCGGCCATGATCCCTCCTTAAATTATACGGGGATGCTGGAAACGGCTAAAATAGATACCAGAAGCGCTAAGATGGCGTAGGTTTCTACCATGGCAGGGAACAGCATGGCTTTACCGAACTGGTCGGGACGCTTTGCCACGATGCCGATAGCAGCAATGGAAGTGTCACCCTGATGCTTTGCGGAAATCAGGCCCACAATGGCGATGGGCAGGCAGGCACAGAAGATCAGCAGGCCGGTAGAAAGGCTTAAGTCAGCCGGAGCCCCGCCCAGGATGCCGATCTTGGACAGGGTGATGAAGGCGACCAGCAGGCCGTAGATACCCTGTGTGCCGGGAAGCAGCTGCAGGATCAGGACCTTCGCGAAAGCGGAAGGATCTTCCGTGACCACGCCGGAAGCTGCCTGGCCCGCCTTGCCTACGGCAAGGGCAGAGCCGATACCGGCTAAAATGCTGGCAAGTGCTGCGCCGAAAAGTGCCCAGACGATACCGTTGGTGAATAACTCTTTCATTGTTGTTTTTCCTCCTTGAATTCCACAAATTTGGTTTCTCTGTCAAAGGGTACGAAGGGTGTTCCTCCGCCCTCGTAAAACTTCCCGAAGAACTCCACATACTGGAGACGGGATGTATGTACATAAGCACCGAGCATATTGATGCCGAGGTTGAAAACATGTCCGATCAGGAACACCACCAGGAACAGGATGCCGCCGATGATGCCGCCTCCGAACATGGAACCCATCTGATTGAAGACCGACGCCATGACGCCCGTTGCCAGGCCCAGGGCCAGCAGTCTTGAATAAGACAGGATATCGGAGAGCCAGGACGTGATGCCGTAAAGGTCATAGGCGCCCAGGCCGAGCCGTAAGGCGATATTCTTCTTTCTTCTGCCGCTCATCAGGAAAATGCCCAGGGCGCCGCCTACAGCCAGTACCTTGGCCAGAACGTTGGCCCAGGCCGGGAAAACGATCAGCTTTCCGGCAAGTCCCGCGAAAAGCTCCGTGGGCACCAGCATCATGATGAGGCCGATGATCAGCATGAACCAGCAGAGAACATCGAAGATAAAGCCGGTCACGTCTCCGTCCTTCAGCATCGAGTAGCCTTTCAGGCCCATGCCGAAGAGCAGATGGATGATGCCGAAGACCAGGGAAGCGATGAGCATCCGCATGGGATCGTCCAGCGGGGCGAACCACAGGGGCTTTATGACCACGTCCTTATGGAAGAACGTTTTTGCCACCACGGTTATGGCGTCGCCGAAATAACCGCCGAACATCACGCCCCAGAAGATGGTGGACAGGCCGCACCAGAAGAACAGCTTCAGCATCCTTCTCATGCTCTTGCCCATCTTCGGGCATTTCCAGAGGACGATGGCGCAGCCGATGGATACGATGGCGCCGTAGGCCGCATCCGAAAGCATGATGCCGAACAGCACCACGTAGAAGATGCTCATGAAGAAGGTGGGATCCAGCTCACCCTTATGGGGCAGTCCGTAGGATTCCAGCACGCCTTCCGCGCTTTCCGAGAAGCTGTTGTTCTTCAGCAGCACCGGAACGTCGTCGGTCTCCGCAGGTTCTTCCACTTCCGTGAAAGCATCGAATTCCTTCTCCAGTACGTCCGCCACCCGGGCGGCGTACTTTTCCGGAACATAGCCTTCTATGAAAAAGACGTTTTCCGTCTGGGCAACCCCGCCCAGATAATGATATTTTCTTTCCCGGATCTGGTAATAGTCGTAAAGCATTTCCAGATCCTTCCGCTCGGGAAGATAGGCTTCCAGAAGTTCCCTGTCCTGTCTGATGACGCCTTCGCACTTTTTGATGGCTTCCTCCAGGTCCCGGATCTCTTCTTTGACGGATACGCTCTGGTTCCAGGTGGCTTCCGCCATCCCCTCTTCCCGGAGGGCTGCCTCAAGCTCATCCGCTTCTTCCCGAAGGGCCGTTACCGCCAGGTTCGTTACGCCGAAACCGCTGGAAATAACGTCCACTTCATAATTTTCGCATTCCGGCAGCTTTTCCGATAAAAGCTGCTTGACATCCGCCGATGTCATTTCTTTCGGGAGGGTTCCCGTAAGGATCCTCACCGTCCTTGTCCTTCGGAGATTCATGGGGATATCGTAGGCGGACCAGGGTTCCAGGATCTCGATCCGTCCCCGGTATTTCGTGATATCTGCCTCGTTGTCCTCGATCTCCTTCTGCAGCCGGAGAATGGCCCGGCCGATATTGAGAACCGCCACATGGCTGTCGGAGATCCGTTTGAGTTCCTCTTCCCGGACTTCCGCTTTGCCGTTCAGAGACTCAAAGAAGCTCTTCTTTTCCGGTTGGATGCCATTCAGGATCTCCACGGCATCCCGGGCAATGTTTCCGTGCCGTTCGTACCGCTGCTCCGCGGTCTGGGTCTCCATGCGGA
This sequence comes from Lachnospiraceae bacterium, assembly GCA_017438305.1. GTDB lineage: Bacteria > Bacillota > Clostridia > Lachnospirales > Lachnospiraceae > UBA1267. The sequence continues at coordinate 5,360 of JAFRVX010000011.1, forward strand.
AGGTCCCTTCCGCCTCTATCCCCGGCTTGACATCCACCACACCCAGCTTCTGGAGAAACTCCAGCACGCCTTTCCGGTTCTCCTTAAGGGCGCAGACGGTCAGTTTTTTCATTTTTACTACTGCCATTTGCGACTCCTGTTTTTTACGCGCCCGTGATCTTTTCGATCACGGCGTTAACGATCTTATCCTTCTGGGAAAAAGCCCTGTTTTTCAGTTTGGCGACCTTTTCCTTCAGTTCTTCTTCCGTTTTTTCGTCCGCGCCTTCGGCTTTCTTTCCGGCTTCCTTCAGCCGGCTGGCAGCCTCTTCTTCCGCTTTTTTCAGCGCTTCCTGTTTTGCCAGTTCAGCGCTGCTTTCAGCGTCTTCGACGATCTTCTGCGCTTCCGCTTTTGCATCCGCCAGCAGCTGTTCCGCAGCATTTTCAGCGTCACGGACGGCTTTTATGGTATCGCTGATCATAGAAAGCTGACCCCCTTTCCTTCATGATTCAGACATAATATCCGTATTGTAAATCAAAGTATAAAGTACCATGAAACCGCCTCAATGTCAATAAACACCGCCTCAGGAATCCATAAAAAATCCTGGTCATTATCACCATGAAAAGCCGTAAAAACTTCGTTGATCAGCTCCCCGGCAGACAAAACACCGCAGACCGGGACCCGACAGGAAAATGCCGCAGACCACGCCCCGCCAGTCAAACACTGCTGACACGGCCAGGATAAGAACGGATCTGAACAAATAACAAGGATACCGGATAAAATAGATCAAAACAATTCAAAAAACAATTCGGGTAAGCTGGCCTGGCATGCAAGAAAACGGAGGTCAAAAACCTCCGTTTTCTTGCATGCCGCTCCTGCTTCATCCGATACGAAATGTGGTAAAATATAAGCAAATAAATTTAAAAAGGAGAATGTTTATGGGAAGAAATTTCATCTGCACCCCTGACTACCCCGTGGTCGAGACCAAATGGGGCAAGGTAAAAGGCTTTGTTCTGGACGGCATCTTTACCTTCCAGGGCATCAAGTACGGAAAAGCGAAACGCTTCCACATGCCTGAAGAGATCGAGCCCTGGGAAGGCATCTATGATGCCACCAACTACGGCTGCATCTCCCCCACCATGGGAAATCCCATTCCCGCCGGCGAGATCCGCATTCCTCACCGCTACTGGCCGGAAAACGAAGACTGCCTGAACCTGAACGTCTGGACCAAGTCCATCGATAAAGACGCGAAGAAACCCGTTGTGGTCTGGTTCCACGGCGGCGGCTATGCCAACGGCTCCGCCCTCGAGCAGGTTGCCTACGAAGGCGACGCTTTGGCGGATTACGGCGATGTGGTCGTGGTTACCGTCAACCATCGTCTGAACATCCTGGGCTTCCTGGATCTTTCCGAATACGGCGAAGAATACCAGAATTCCGGAAACGCCGGCATTGCTGACCTGGTTGCCTCCCTGAAGTGGGTCAAAGACAACATCGCAGGCTTCGGCGGCGATCCCGACAACGTCCTGATCTTCGGTCAGTCCGGCGGCGGCGGAAAAGTCTGCACCCTTTTACAGACCCCCGAAGCTGCAGGCCTGTTCCACAAGGCCATCATGATGTCCGGCGGCGCCGGCAACATGAGAATGGGCGACGATGTGAAGCCCAGCGAGATCGTTGATGTTATGCTGGAGCTCCTTCAGTTTGACAATGTCAAACAGCTGGAAAAGGTTCCTTATTCCATCCTGACCAAGGCTTACAACCGCGCCTGCCGCAAGGTCGGCAAACAGCTGGGCTGGCGGCCGGTGGCCAACGGCTGGTATCTGGGCCATCCGCTGGAAGTGGGCTTCTCGGATTACGCGAAGAAGGTTCCCACCATCGTCTCTTCCGTTATCGCGGAAATGGGCGCCGGCAACAAGGACAAGGATCCTGCTGAATTCTTCAAGGGCCACCAGGATGAGATCCAGGCCGCTTTTGAAAAGGCTTATCCCGGAAAGACCGGCATGACCACGCCTCAGCTTTCCAGCCGCCAGGGCATCGTGAACTTCATGGAAGCCAGAGCCGCCTCCGATCCCGAGACCCCCGGCTACAGCTACTGCCTGGGCCTGGTCTTTGACTTGAACGGCGGTACGCCTGCATGGCACTGCTCCGATATCCCCTATGTCTTCCACAATGCTTACCGTGTAGGCTGCTGCAATATCGAAGGCGTAGGCGACAGGATCGAAGACGAAATGGCCGGCGCACTGGTCGCTTTTGCGAAGACCGGTGATCCGAACCACGAAGGCATGCCCAAGTGGGTTCCCTTCACGAAAGACTGCCGCGCCACCATGGTCTTCGACCGTGAGTCCTGCTGCAAGGACGGCTATGATGATGAACTGAACGATCTGCTGACCAAATATATGCCGCCTCGTACCTTCTCCTTCCGGATCCCGGATGAGGACGAAGAAGAACAGGGCAGACTGTGGCTGTATTGATCTCAGCCATCGATCAACAGTATTCTGAGATTATGAAACAGGTTTAAAGGCCCTGTAAAAAACTCCCGGAGGTTAAGGTTTTCCTTCTCCCCCGGGAGTTTTTTCAGTATGGAAATTCAACATTTCAGAGTGATTGCTGTCTTTCGGCAATCCATTTTTTCACATTGTCAGGAAGCGATTCTTCATCCCCTTTTCCAGGACTTCTCCTTTATGACGAACAGTGTCTGTGGCTATAAACCCGCTCCTATGATTCACTTTACATCTTAAGCCCGATGAAAACCCGCAATCAATACTTTTCGGAAGATCACCGGACTGCCGTCTTCCATTTTTCCATCTTCCGCTGAAAAAATAGGGGAATACCACAAGGCCGTAGCCGTAGCTCGCAATAGCAGAACCATACCAGAAGCCCTGAATGCCGAATCCGAGGACAACGCCGAGAAGATAAGTCAGTCCGATCCTGAGGATAAATCCTTCGACGACGCCCATCATAAAGTTCATCCGGGAATGCCCCAGGCCGTTGATCAGCCCCAGGCTGGGACTTCTGACCGCGAACCCCATAAAGGTGATGGCCGCCACCGGCGCGTAGAGCGGCGCCATCTTCAGCACTTCGGGATCCGTATTGAAAAGCCCGAATACCAGTTTCGGAAAGCACAGGATAACGATGCTGAGAGAGGTGACAAACACCAGGTCCACCAGGAAGACCCGGAAGAAAGCCTGCCGGATCCGATCGATCTTGCCGGCGCCGAAGCACTGGCCGATCATGGCAGCACTGGACACGTTCATGGAATTGGCCACGATCAGGGCCAGGCTCGAGAGCCGGTTTCCCACGCCGGTTATGGCAGAGGCTGCCACCCCGTAGGAATTGACGTAGGAACTCACAAACAGCGCCGAAATACTGGACGCGCTGCTCTGGATGGCGATGGGGACGCCCAGTCTGATCACGGAGAGGGTTATCCGGCCGTCCGGAATGAAGCTCTTCAGCCGGAAATCAAAGGAAAAGGCCTCCCGGTTCTTCACCAGATACACCACCGACAGCAGCAGACTTACTCCCTGGCTTAAGACAGTGGCCAGCGCAGCGCCGAAGGCGCCCATATGAAAAAGTGCGATCATCACATAGTCAAGAATGATATTGATGACGGTGCTGATGGCCACGAAGATCATGGGATGGCGGGAATCTCCCATCCCCCTTAAGATGGCGCTGACCATATTATAGCCCAAGGTAAACAGCATGCCCGCCGTACAGCAGAGGATATAATCCCTGGCCCCGGGCGCCGCTTCTTCCGGCGCGTTCAGGGTCCGGATCAGCCAGCCTGACAGGGCAAAGCTGATGATCATTAAAAGAAGACTTAAAATGATGATGCTGGAGAACAGGGTCCCGATAACGGTATTCAGTTCTTTCCTCTTTCCCGCCCCGACATACTGGGAGATGATGATCTGTCCCGCCGTGGCAAAGCCCATGCCGAGGAACATGAAAAAGTGCAGCACATCGCCGCCGATGGAAACGGAGGACAGCCCGACGCTTCCGTCAAAACGGCCGATGATCATCATATCAGCCATGTTATAGGCCGTCTGCAGCAGGTTGGAAAGCATGATGGGAAACGCAAAGGAAAGGAGCTGACGGATGACCGGACCCGTGGTCAGGTCTTTGATCAGGGTTTTCTGACTGCTCTTAGTGGTGCCCGGCATGTTAAAAGCCCTTCTTTCTGAAAATAAAAATGTTCTGTATCAAAATGGATTCCGGCAGAAACAGACTGCTGAATATAAGTCACATATTCCGGCAAATTATACGCCTGGAAAAACACAGGTCATGACAGGGGAATTTGCCTGATGAAGTATTTTTATCCGGTAACGTGTTTCTGCCGATGTAATGTTTATCATCCTTTGTTTTCTGAGACCGAAATGCCCAGAGCCTTCAGCCGCTCGTAGAATCCGGGAAAGCTTTTATCAACGGCTTCCGCATCCTCCAGTTCCCCTCCTGTCAGGGAAAGAAGCACCGACAGCGCCATGGCCGTCCGGTGATCCTTATGGGACCACAGGGGCTGTTCCGGCGCCTTCAGGAGGCCGGGAAGAACCGTAAAACTGTCCCTTTCTTCGACGCACTGAATACCGCACTTCAATAGTTCTTCTTTCATGCTCTTCAGACGGTCGCTTTCCTTGTCCCGAAGTCTTTCTGTTCCGGTAAACCGGCCTCCGTGAAGGGCTGCCGCTGCTGCAAAAAGCACCGGTCCCAGATCCGGGGTGTCCGACAGGTCGATCTCCTGAAAGCCCTGCTTCAGTTTTTCAAAAAGCTGCGGGAAGATCCGGTCCCCCTGGAGGGAATCCTTCCGCAGGCCGGTGACCTTTACCTGCCCGCCGAAAAGATTCAGCGCTTCAAAAAAGGACGCATTGCTGTGATCCCCCTCAACGGTCACGGAAAGAGGCTGATAAGCCTGGTTTCCCGGGATCAGGAAGCGGACGCCCCCTTCTTCTGTTTTTTCCGCTGAAAACAAAATCCCGGCAGTCTTCAGAACTGAGCAGGTCATGTTAAGATACGGACTGCTTTTTACCGGCGTTACAAGCTCCAGGACACTGTCTTCCCTGCACATGGGTAGAGCAAACAGAAGCCCTGAGGCAAACTGGCTGCTGATATGTCCCGGGATCCGGAACATACCGCCTGTCAGCTCCCCGCTGATCTTCAGCCGCTCCCTGCCTTTTTCAAACTGCCACCCTTTTTCCGCGGCAAGATCCTCATAGACGGACAGCGGCCGCTGAAACAATCTTTCCTCCCCGGTAAACACGGCCGGCTGTTTCATAAGAAGGCACAGCGGAATCAGGAAGCGAAGCGTCGTGCCCGACTCCCGGACGGGAAGACAGCATAGGATATTCTCCTGCAGGTCTTTCCGATATTCACCGTTTCCCCTGCCTTTTATGATCACCTGGTCCGCCTGCTCTTCTATTGACACACCCAGGACTTTCAGGCAGTCCAGGGTGGCCCGGATATCTTCCGAGAAGGCCATGTTCCGGATGACGGAGGTCTCTTCCCGGAAAGCTGCCGCGAGCGCCGCAGCCAGCAGATACCGGTGAGACATGCTTTTGGAAGGCGGCGCTTCAACGGCCCCAAAAGCCTTTCCCTTTTCGATGCGGACCTTCATGTCTTATCCCTGTACCTTTCCAAAATCTCCATTGCCGCATCCTCCGGGGTCCCCTTAAGGTGAACGGTTTCATCCGCGATCCGTTTGTATAATGGATACCGGGAGGCGTATAAGGCTTCAATTTTCTCCAGGCTGTCCGCCAGAGGCCTCTCGTCGCTGGGTTCGATATCCTTAAGATTTCTTTCCAGGAAGAAGATGATGCCGTTTTTCTTCAGGGATTCCACGTTTTCCCTCCGGAGCACGGCCCCGCCGCCGGTGGAAATGACGGCATCACCGGTATTTTCCAGTTCCCGGATCACTGCCGTTTCCATCTCCCGGAAACCGGCTTCCCCGATCTCCTCAAAGATCTTCCGGATCTTTTTCCCGGCTTTTTCCTCGATCAGGGCATCCGTATCGACGAGCGTTCTTCCGGTAAGGCGCGCGAGCAGCGTCCCGACCGTCGTCTTCCCGGCGCCGGACATTCCCGCAAGTACGATATTCTTTTTTAACGGCGCTTCGAAGGCCTGTTCAGGCTCTTCTCTGCTAAAATCTTCCAGATCCATATCTTTTCCTTTACGGAACCCGTACAATCTGATCTCCCGTTCAGCAAGACCGAAGGATCATTTCTCTTTTCTGCTCCGGGAGAATAGTTTATCCTCCGAAGCTGTAATTCAAAATGAGGCCGGCTTCCCAGTATTAAAGCATTAACTCCTGCACAGCAAATCGATTTCAGGCAAGAATCTGCATTTTTCCGGCACGAATGTTTGATTCACCGGCACGAATGCATAGTCTTTCCGGTATGAAATGATCCGGAACCAGTCCAAAATATACCGAAAATATTACAACGCTGTTTCCTTACCGAAATCATTACTTTCCAAGATAGTCCGTTCCGTAATGCAGACTTAACAGGTCTGCCATGGCCAGGGCTGTCACACTGTCCTGCACCACCCGCACCCGGTGGATAATAGCCGGATCATGTCTTCCGGAAAGGGTCAGCACGGTCTTTTCCCCGCGCTTTAAATCCACGGTCTCCTGGGGCCTGAAAATTGAAGGCGTGGGCTTTACCGCAGTCCGGAAAATGATCGGCATGCCGTTGGAAATGCCGCCGTTTACGCCGGCGTTGTGGTTGGTCTTCGTGATGATCTGACCGTCTTCTGTTATCGAAAAAGCATCGTTGTATTCACTGCCGGTTTTTTCCGTCAGGGAGAAAGCGTTTCCGAATTCCACTCCTTTGATGCCGGGAATGGAGAATACCCATTTGGCGATCTCTCCCTCCAGCGTATCAAACCAGGGTTCGCCGATCCCCGCCGGCATGCCGGCAATGGCTGTCTCCAAGGTGCCGCCGATACTGTCTTTGTCCGCCGCGGCTTCTTCGATAGCTTTTATCATGCCATCGGCAGCATCGGCGTCCAGAACGGCAAAACGCTGTTCATTGATGCGCTGTATCTGCCCGGCCAGGATCTCCGAGTCCTCGGAAAAGGGCATATCCTCCCGTTTTCCCAGCGTCCTGATATGAGTGCCGATGATGATCCCTTTTTCTTTAAGGGCTGGAAGCACCACCGCTCCCGCCGCTACAAGAGCTGCCGTCAGCCTGCCGCTGAAATGTCCGCCGCCCCGGTAGTCCTCAAAACCCCGGTACTTGACATAAGCCGTATAATCCGCGTGGGAGGGCCGGGGAAGGAACCGGTTTTCTTCATAATCCCGGCTTTGCTGCTGGGTATTCGGGATCAGGATGGTCAGCGGCGTGCCCGTGGTCTTCCCATTGAAAACGCCGGAAGCCAGGACGAATTCATCGGCCTCCACCCGGGAGGTCGAGATCTTTCCGTAGGGCCTTCTTAAGGCAAGCTGATCCCGGATAAAGGCCTCATCCACCGGCATACCCGGCGCCAGTCCGTCCAGAACAGCCCCGATGTAAGGACCGTGGCTTTCCCCGAACAGGGTCAGTATAAGAACATTTCCCATCGAATTTTTCATTGAAACCTCCTGTCCGGCAGAATAACGATTATTCCGTTTCAGCGAGTATATCCTCCTGATACTCCCGGGATACGGCCATCATGCTTTCCAGAAACGAGACATAATAAGGCGCCAGCGACGGATCCTCAAGTTTCTCCGAATTCTTTTCGATGACTTCCTTTTCCCGGGCTGTATCCAAAACCGGCAGTCCCTTTTCCTTTTTCCAGGCGGCGATCTCTTTCACGGCCTGCATGCGTTTTTCAAACTGTTCTCTGATGATACTGTCTGCTTCATTGATAACTGCTCTTGCTTCCGTCAGCTTATCCATATTTTCCTGCTTTCCTGATGACTGGGTCGGCGCTGTAAATCATTTCTCGCCTCGTGCGGCAAAAAACAGGCGGTTCCGCGCATCCTACGCTGTCCGCCTGTATCTTTTATAAAGATTTATTCATCTGTAACAGAACGGAACCGATTTTCCGTGTCTGTAAACCGTACAGCTTATATGAATTATAAGCTGTCATCATCTTAAAGTCAATAAGCCCCGCCGCGCCTTTCAGTCTGCAGCCTGCTGTGCTTTTCAGCTCTTCCCGCCGGGACAGAGGCAGTTTTCATAAAGCTTTCCCGTGGTGAAGAAATTGTAGGACCGGCAGCCTGCCGCGCAGTATGCCCCCTGGGGACAGGAAGCGCACTTCCCGGTAAGCAGGCTTTCATCAAAGGCCCGGTTATAGAGAAAGGCCTCCGGATCCGTCCAGATTTCTTCCAGGGACTTTTCCCGGAGATTTCCTTCCGTGAAGCATTCATCGTACATGGATTCACAGCCTCGGACGTTTCCGACGGAATCGATGCCGCAGGTGGTGAGCCCGGCGCTGCAGCCGCCGAAATGAAAGCCTTTCCTGGCCCGGATCGATGTTTCTTCCGGAGTGAAGTAGCCGATATTATCCGCCGCGGCAAGATAAAAAGGCACTGTCCCCTGGACGGAAGCAATGAATTTCATGACTGGGACGGGGTCGAACATCGTCTCCACCCCGTTGTCCTCTGCATTTCCCATGGGGGAACAGGCCTGGATCTGCCAGGCGAAGATGGGGTACTGCTTCAGGGTCTCAAAAAGTTCCGGAAGGAGCCCGGCATTGTCCTTACGAAGGGCACTGATCACGGAAACCGGGATCTCCGCATCGGCCAGCGCCTGAATGCAGGCCAGCGCTTTTCGGTAGCTTCCTTTCATCCGATAAGCATCATGGACCCGCTCCGGCCCGTCCAGGGAGACCGCTATGGATTCAATGCCGATCTCTTTCAGGGTATTAATGATCTCCTGATTCATGGAAAAGCCGTTGGTGATGATGCAGGTGGTGATACCCCGGGCTGTCAGTTCGCCCGCGATGACGGCCCAGTCCTTTCTCATAAAAACTTCCCCGCCGATCAGGGAAACACGGCGGCAGCCCATGGCTGCCAGTTCCCGGCAGACCCGCAGACACTCTTCTGTTGTCAGTTCGTTTTCCCGGGCTTTTCCTCCACGGGAACCGCAGTAGGCGCAGTTAAAGCTGCAGGAAAGGGTGATCTCCCAGACACAGGACCGCAGCTTAAAGGGGAAATTACCATAGTTGTTCATAGCTGCTTACCGCTTTCCGGGATTCGGCGTCCCGCATTCCGGGCAGAAGCGGGATGACACCGGATATTCAAAGCCACATCCGGGACACTTTATCATAGGTTCAGCGTTCTCTGTACGGCCGCCCGCTTCCTGTGCTTTTTCTGCTTCGCCTGTTTCTCCCCGGAAAACTGATCCGTCCGCAGTAGTATCCGAGCCATTCTCCTCACTGAGATTCGGAGCAGGCGCTTCCGAGTCAGATGTTTCCGGGGTATATACTTCCGGGGCAGGCACCGGCGGAATCGCAGAGGATCTCTCCTGCATCATTTCGGGACCGGCATAGACCGGCGCCGCAATCTCCCAAGGAGCCAGGGGCCCTCTGTTCCAGCTGAAGATCCCTTTATCATCCGAAGGCACTGCCGGACCATTGTAAACACCCAGGGGATCGGCTTCATATAGAGCTTCGGGGTCTTCGGGATCCTCTGGCGCTTCAGGCTCTTCAGACTTCTCAGGCTCTTCAGGTTCTTCTTCCGGTTCCTCAGACACTTCCGGTTCCTCAAACAGATCGACCGGCGGGCCGTTATAGACGTCGATCACCGGCTCTTCCTCCGGAAAAACCGGGAATTCCTGACCCGGACCAGGCTCCACCGGCGGGCCGTCGTAGACCGAAAGCGCCGGTTCATCATCGTCATCTTCTCTCGGCGGCGGGCCGGCATAAACGCGTCCTGTATTTTTCAGTTGGCTGAAGCGGTTCTGGAATCGATCCTGGATACCGGCGGGCGGGCCGTCGTAGACCGTAAGCGCCGGTTCATCATTGTCTTCCGGCGGCGGGCCGGCATAAACGCCGCCCACATTTTCAAGCCGGTTAATACGTTTCCAGAACAGGTTCAGGATACTTTTGTTCCAGGGGTATTTCTTTCTTTTCTCAGCCATGATCAATTGGTCCTTTCATGTGCTTGTCAGGGAGTTATTTTTTCCGGACCTCATCCGGCGCTTCGCGCCACCTTCCCCAGAGGGGAAGGCTCTGGCTTCTCCTCCTGGGCTGCCTCACCGCAAAGAATCGGGGAAGGCTCTGGCTTCCCCTCTGGGGAAGCTGTCACCGTAAGGTGACTGATGAGGCTTTCATCCGAAAAGTACCGGCAGGGCGTTGTAAAAGTATGCGGGGGCGAAGAAGTCGCCGTGGAAGTAATCGGAGATTGCAAAGTACAGGTTGTTCTTCTCAGGATCCGTTCCGAAGGAGAAGACCTCTGCGTCCGGGATGTATTTCATCTGTTCCGTCATGGCGTGGACGTCGTTCGGTTCTCCATTGAAACCGTAGATGAAGAAAGGCAGCTCCGGATGCGCTTTTACGGGTGCGCTCAAGTATTCGACGACCTCCTCCTGTGACGGCGGGTCCTGAATGCTCTTTCCGGCGGTGGTCATGCAGCTCATGGGCACGAAATAACGGAAGTATTCGAAGGCGTTATGGAACATGTACCAGGTAGCCACGCAGCCTCTGGAATAGCCGCTGAAGAGGCGGTGATCCCGGGCTTTTTTCACTTCTTCCGCCGATGTTCCCTCAAGCCAGGTATGGTAGGCGGATTCCACGGCGGGGATCAGATCTTCCGTGATCTCCTTGTAAAAGTTCGGTTTGACCCCCGGATAATTTCCGTCGCCGGCCGGCACGTTTCCGGTCCTGCGGCGTTCTTCCACGTCCTTTGTCACATCAAAATAATAGGTTGTAAAGACCATGATGCAGGGATCGATGCCTTCCGTATAGAACAGCCGGTCCAGCAGGACTTTGGTATACTCATTTTTAAAGAATTCCGGGTCTCCGGTGTTTCCGTGCTGGAAGTAGATGACGTTGTATTTCCGTTCTTTATCCTCCGGATCATAGCACCAGGGCAGATAGACGTTGGCGTACTTTTTATAGGTCACGCCGTCTTCGTACACCGCGGTGGTATATTCAAACCGTTCGATACGGCCTGTTTTTTCCGGCGCCTCTCCTGTACACTCGTGAGAATCGATAAAGTTCTGCAGACGGTCTCTGTAAGCCTCCGGCGCTTTTTTCACTTCTTCCCTGAAGTCCGGAAGCAGGTTTGTGTTTTCCGTAAACACGGTCTCATACGCAATATGCTCGCCGGGCTTTGTGATCTTCTGATTCAACATAATACTGTTCCTCCGCTTTGCTCAATTTATGTTTCTGCATCTAAATGTTTCTAAATTTATATAATGATATAGTCGCCAAAAGTAGATTCCGGATGGTTCCGTGCTTCGCACTCCCACCATCCTCCCTCATTCCGCACTCTCGTGGAGTAAAAACGTCCGATAAAAACCAAAAAGAAAGGCGCCGAAGGAAAAGTCCTTAAGCGCCTTATTTCCGTACTTTCCTTCTTAAGGAAAGTATACATCAAAACATTCCCCTGCCGCAAGCAGTTCCTGAAAAGATCAGGGGACGATCACCGTTTTTCCGTTTTCATCGGTCGCATCAAATTCCACACAGGGACCATCGTTTTCCCATATCATATAATATCCCGGGAGCAGTTTCCGGTAAGCCCACTCGATGTCATAGATCCGATACAGGTACTCTCCCGGGGCCAGGGAGGCGATCTCCGCATAATCATCGATCAGGACGGCTCCCCAGGGGTAACGCGGCAGCTGATACCACTTATCCTCGAGCTTTAGTGAAAGCATCGGAAACGCGTAGTTCTTATTATAGGACCAGGCATTTTCCGAATGGTTTTCTATGCGCCCGATCAGTTTTCCCGGATGATCCGCCGAAACATAGACTTTCAGGGACAGTCCCGGATCGGTGCTGCGGCTGTCTTTCAGCCGGTCCTCTGCTCCCTCATCTTCCGTCAATAACGCCGTCTGCCATTTTTCTCCGGCACTGATAAAGGGATAAAACCGGGTCATAAGATTCCCTGCCCAACCCTGATCTTCGGGAGTCACGGTCTGCTTCAGGGTATAGCCGAAGGTCTCCAGGAAGGCAGTCCAGTCGATACTGCAGCGGTAAACCGTGTCCTGAAAACGATAGGGATTCTGAGTCATCTTCCGGAGCATCAGATACCCTTCTTCTCCTAAAAGGAACATATATTCAGGTACTTTTTCCGAAACCAGCGTCATATTGACCAGGGGAAAAGAAAGGGTATCAGGCAGTTTTTTTTCAGGAACTGCCGGAAGCTTCTTAAGATATTCTGCCAGTTCATTCAGAAGGCCGGGCCTTTCCTTATACATCCCCGCCGGGATGCTGTAGGTCCGGATCTCTTTTCCGTCATACAGGCTGACATCAAAATCGCTCTTGACGATGTCAAGCTCATCCAGTATTCCAAAAGAAGGTAACGGCATTGCCGACAGCGAAAGTTTTCCATCCTCCGAAACGTCAAACTCTATGGCAAGATCTGTCTGATATTCCACCGCCCTGTACCGTCCCTGCGGCAGTTTTCCGTAAACCTCCTGCAGGGGATAAGTCCGGGTCAGCGCGCCTCCCGGCGGAAGATCTTTGCCGACGAGGAGACTTTCCAGGGTATAGCGTCTGTCCGGAAGTGTCGGCACACGGCACCATTTGCCGTCCAGCAGAACATCCACCCTGTAGTTATAGTCTGAAGCATCGAAGGTCTGTTCCTGGTCGGAATCATTCACCAGAGAGGCTTTCAGAACGCCTTCCTCCGAGATGCCTTCCGGGATCAGCCTGATGCCTTCCGGGACTTGCCGGGTATTCTCGCCAAACCGGGTCCCTGTACGAAGAAGCTCCCGCCGGAAGCGGTCGTTTTCTTTCAGCAGCCAGTAAAAACTGTTATAGGCGCCGGCGCTTTCCTTCTTCTCTTTTTCCCAGGGATAAAGCTCATACCCGCCGGTTTTTATCAGCTTCTCAAAATCAAGGTCTGTCTGATAAGCAGTCCCGTCAGGAAAGATCATCTTCCCGTCTGCATAAGCGACGATCAGTTCATGATACGTCCCCTCCTCCGGGGTCTCATAGAGATCGATGGCATAGAAAGGTTCCTTCGTTTCTTCTGCCAGGTCTGATCTTCTGTAGGAGGCCTTTTTCAAAGCAGACAGGATCTCCTGTTTCATCTTTTCGGTTTCTTCTTTGGAAGAACCTCCGATAAACAGGCGTTCGTAGTGATCGTTCTGGTAACGGCTTATCGTGAAATTGCCGGATAACGAGACTTTTTCAAAAAGTTTGTCTCCCGATTCTGATCCGCTGCCGCAGCTGCTTCCGAAAGCCATGAAGGCCAGCAGCATTACGGCGATGATCCATCTTATCTTTTTCATGGCATACTCCTCCTTTTCGAATTCCCGCCCGGGCGTTTCCCACCGGCTGCATCCGCCGGCCTGGCTTTCCAGCCCAAGTTTCACGCATTCCTTTCCGGCCCAGCTTTCAACCAGTCCATTCCGGCACCGATTACTGGACATTATTTTCTTCAGGTCGTTTTCAGCATACCACATTTATCATTATTTTCAAGTACTCTGCCTTTAACGACGGTTTTTCAGCTTAAACAGCAGTTTTTTGCGCCTGTTCGAACGGCTGTTAAGGGTCTGTTAATCATAAGAAGGTTGTTTTTCCTGTAAAGCGGAAGCTCAGAGTGCGCAGCGGCTCAAAGTGCGCGGCAGCCCAGAGTGTGCGGCAGTTCAGAAGGTGCTGCCGTTCAGAATACATGCCGCCGCACGCAAGATACCCTGTTTTGACAGTCAACACCCTGTCATCAACCCGTTGAACAAGGGCTTCTTCTGCCGTATAATTAAGATAATATTAATGAAATGATGTTGGGGTCAAAAGGTGATATCCGGAGCGTTACGCACTACGTGCTACCACGCTCCTCCCACATTCCGCACTCTCGTGGAGATAAATCTCCACTTCGCGCTCCATGTGGGACGGGTCCCAAGGTCTGATCCCCACATACATGTACACATGAGTGGGGATCGACATTTTGACCCTGATATCATGAAATACGGAGGTATTATTATGGCAAGACAGTTTATCTCCAAC
>JAFRVX010000110.1 GCA_017438305.1 Lachnospiraceae bacterium
GATGCCGATCCATCGTTCATCGGTGAACCAGGGCTCATTTTTACAGTCATAGGGCAGTCCGTCATTGGCTTTGGTATCCGGATGAGGCATCTGAATGAAGCAGTTTTCCCGGCGGCACATTTCAATGACGTCCATGGCGGATTTCAGGTGATAATACGTCCTCCCGTCCGGAAGCTTTTCGGCAAATTCCTGATCATCATCACGCCAGCGGGAATATAAAAGCGGTTTTGAAGGCCAGATCATAAAATGATAGGGGATCAGCTGTTTGCTGCTGTCGGGTCCCATTACGGCCAGTTCTTCCCCGGTCACCAGCAGGAAATCCGGCGTACTGACATAACGAGACTCCAGCGCGTACCGCTCCATGTCGGCCTTTCTGCCTTCCTTATTGTCGTCATTCCGGCCTTCCGCCCAGAAGTCACAGGGCGAGAATATATCAAACCCCAGTTCTTTTAAAAGAAGCTCCCAGGGACGCTGTTTCCGGTAATCCCGGGCAAAGGCTGCCTGGCTGGCGATGTGCATATGCGACCCCAGACGCTTATAGCCGTCCAGCGGACGCAGATGGTCATAGTTTGTGTAGCGCATAGCCATGCTTCGGGCAGAATAAACCGTTTCACTGTTGACCAGCAGGAAGAAGGACATCCGCTGAAGGGTGCCCGGCTGGGCATTGTAAAGCGGCCAGCGGACGTTGAAATGCTCCTGCTGCTTATTGTGTCTGACGCCGATGGAGAGCGTGTTGTCTTTTTCAAGGTTGTAATAATTGTATCCTACGATGTTTTCTGTCTGGCACGGCCAGAAGAAACGATGGGGCGTTGGCATAACTGCCACAGCGCCTTTCCGGCACTGCAGCGACAGCACACGGCCTCTGGCGTCCACCCGCTGCCGGTCCCTGTCCGGACCGCTGTTAGTATGGTAACCCGGGTTCTCCAGACATTCGTGCCTCTTCGGGGTGACGTAATAAAGCTTATTCGGTTCAAACCCCTTCAGCCCGCCGTGATACAGATAGGCAACGCCGTCTTCTTCGGTGGAGGCAAGGGCTTCTATTTTTATGAGATTTGATCCTTCATAAAAATTCACGGCAAGCCCGCCGGCAAACTGCCCCAGCGTAAGTCCGTCAAAGGTGACCGTCTGACGGGCATTGTCCCTGGAATACGCCATTTCCGTGGTATTCCAGCGTTCATTGGCTTCCTTCACCTCCTGGGGCCGGCTCATGGGATCGTCCGAATAGGTATCCCACTGATATCCCGGCTCTTCCCCGGGAGCCAGCAGCTTGACCCGCTGGGGGTTGTGTTTTGTCCGCTTTCCCGTTATGACCTTGAACTGCGGCGTCACGTCCGAAAAAAGCGGTACCAGGCTGCCGTTGGATTCATAGCCGACGGTCATAAAACAGGGGGCCTCGTTCCTTATTCCCAGTTCGGCAGACCACTTCAGCCCGTCTTCTCCGTTCCATTGTACTGTTATTCTGTCCATATCCGCTCCTTTATCCGCCGCAGCCGGTCGTTTTCGTACAGACAAAACACCAGGGTTAAACTATCGCGATGCAGACACTGGTCTCATCCTATCCGTTGCCGCGGCTTTTTCTGTGTTCTCTGAATGTATTATATCATACTATTTTTTACGGGCAATCGTCAATATGTGTTTCCCTGTATCCTCAGAAAACAATAACGGCTGACAAAGGATCGGGACTCCTGCCCTTTTCCCTGTCAGCCGTAAAACTCATTTATTCAATATATTCTGTACTTCGGATGTCCTTAAGTCTCCGGGAGTCCGTTCCTTTCTGTCCGCCTGATCATCTGTCCGCCGGGTCATCTGTCCGCCTGATCAGTGCAGGCTGTACTCGCCCGTCCTTAAGGAAGCGATGACGCCGCCGTCGATCAGAAGATCCGTTCCGGTAATGAATCCGGCATGTTCTCCCAGCAGGAAGGCGCCGGCTTCGGCAATCTCGTCCGACGTTCCGGTGCGCTCGGCAGCGGAAGCGTCGATCATGTGCTGATAATTGTCCCCGGAGGCTTTGAACTCATCGTAGGCCAGCGGCGTCACGATGATGCCGGGGCTGATGGTATTGATCCTGGCCCGGCGTGCTTTCCAGGTGGTGGCAGCAGCCTTCTGGGCCTGCAGATGGTTGACCCGCTTCGCGATCATATAAGCGATCCCGGACTGCTTCATGGCAGTCTCTTTGATAAAGGGAACCTCCATCAGTTCCTCCGTGGGGGTCTTAAGGATCTGCAGTTCGATCTCGTTCGGGATCGAATACATGTAGCCGGTCTGGCTGGAGATCACCAGGCCCGCGCCGCCTTCCGCCATGACTTTGCCGAAAGCATCGACAGCAAAGCCGGTGCCCACCATATCCAGC
>JAFRVX010000111.1 GCA_017438305.1 Lachnospiraceae bacterium
CGTCGCGGTCAGGGTCAGCACGTCCACATCAGTCTTCAGCTGCTTGATCTTTTCCTTATGAGCGACGCCAAAGCGCTGCTCTTCGTCGATGATCAGAAGCCCCAGATCCTTAAAGACCACATCTTTGGAAAGGATCCTGTGGGTCCCGATGACGATGTCAACGCTGCCCTTTTTCAGGCCCTGGATAGTCTTTGTCTGTTCCTGTTTGTTCCGGAAGCGCGACAAGAGCTCCACGGTGACGGGATACTGCTGCATCCGCTCCCGGAAAGTATTAAAATGCTGCTGGGCCAGAATGGTGGTGGGCACCAGATAAGCTACCTGTTTATCTTCCTGGACCGCCTTGAAGGCCGCCCTGATGGCCACCTCCGTCTTGCCGAAGCCCACGTCTCCGCAGATCAGCCGGTCCATGATCTTCCCGGATTCCATATCCCGCTTGGTGTCTTCTATGGCCTCCAGCTGGTCCTCGGTCTCCTCATAAGGGAAGAGTTCCTCGAACTCCTTCTGCCAGACCGTATCTTCGGAATATTTAAAGCCCCGGCCGTTCTGCCGTATTGCGTACAGCCGCACCAGTTCCTCGGCCACTTCCTGCACCGCAGCCTTTACCCGGGCCTTGGTCCGTTTCCAGTCCGGTGAATCCAGCCGGCTGATATGGGGCGGCCTGGCGTCGGCGCTGGCGTATTTCTGCACCACGTCCAGGTTGGTGACGGGAATGTACAGCGTCCCGGATTTTCCGTAGACGATCTTCAGATAGTCCCGCAGCACCCCTTCCGTGGAGATCTGGGTGATCCCCTGATAAACGCCTATGCCGTAATTTTCGTGGACAACATAGTCCCCGGCGGACAGTTCCGAAAAGGTCCGGATCCTGTGGGCGTTGGCGTCAGAGATCCGGCGCCGCCTTCTCTTTTTCTTTTCGGCGCCGAAAATATCGCCTTCCGACAGCAGGACGAATTTCAGGCCCGGATAGGTGTAGCCCCGGTGAAGATTGCCGTGGGCCACCAGGATGGTCCCGGGCTTGACTTCCTCTTCATCCTCTTCCGAAAAATAGGCTTTCAGGCCGAAATCCCGCAGCTCTTCCGCCATGCGGGAGCCCCGGGTCCGGGACACGGTCAGCAGCACCACGCTGTATTTCTGATGCTGGTACCGGCTGAGATCCTCCTTAAGCCCGCCGAAATTCCCCGCATAGGAAACCACGGACCGGGCGTCGATATAAAAAGTCTCCCGGATGCGTACCGCATCCGTCATAGAATCAAGACCGGAAAAGACCAGGGTCCGTTTCGTATCCAGTTGTGAAAGAACTGTGTCCGCCGGGAGGCACTGAAAGGCATCTTCTCTTACGGACAGCCCCTTCTCCAGCCGTTCCTTGAAGCTTTCCTGAAATTCCAGTTCGATGGCCTTTCCGTACTCCTCCATCCGGTTGGGTTCCTCCAGGAAGATCAGCACGTCATCCGGGAAAAAGTCCGGAAGCGTGCACAGATGATTCTCCTGAAGCGGCGGTTCGGCGGCCGGGCCGATCAGGACCTCCGGAAGCCGCTCGATGGTAAGCTGGGATTCCGGCGAAAAGGTCCTTATGGTATCGATCTCCGTGTCCCAGAAATCGATGCGGTACGGATTCTCCTGGGTCAGGTCATAGATGTCGAGAATGCCGCCGTGGACCGCGAATTCTCCGGGATTTTCCACCTTCGGCACCCTTTCGTAGCCCATCTGCACCAGCTTCAGAGCCAGGGCTTCCAGCTCGGAAAAAGAACCCTCCGAGAGCATCAGCTCCATCCGGTAATAGGCCTCCGGCGGCGCCATGGCGTTCATGACGGCGCCGATGGAGCAGATGACGGCAATGTCCTCCTCCGGCTTCCGGGTCCCCAGCTTCCGGATCACGTTCATCCGGTCCCGCACCAGGTTGTTGGAACGGATATCCGCCTGGTAAAAGAGCAGGTCCTTTTCCGGGAACAGGAAAACCTCAGAGGAAAAGAAGCGATAGTCCTCCAGTAGGGCCCTCGCTTCCATTTCGTCATAAGTGACGATCAGACGGGCATGTCCCGTGCCCGCCTGATTCATGATATGCACTTTTGCGGATTCCGGCGTTCCCACCAGGGAAACGGGCCCCCTGCCTTTATCCAGGGCCTCTGAAGCCTCCGTGAAGGCCGCCAGTTTTCGTAAAGGTCTATCCAGATATTTCATACTGCTTTTTTCCCGTTATACAGGTTCATGGCTCTGTCCACACCATCCGTCAGGATGACCGAAGCCGCGTCCGCCGCAAACTCCAGCGCCTGGTCCAGGAATTTCCTTTCCCCGGCCGTAAGCCGGGACAGCACAAACCGTATCTGGTCGAAGTTCTCCGGCATCAGGCCCACGCCGATGCGGATCCTCCGGAACGCCATGCTGCCGATCTCCTGGATGATGTTTTTCAGGCCGTTGTGTCCGCCGGCGGAACCGCTGCCCCGGACCCGGATGGTCCCGGTCTCCAGATGGATATCGTCCGAGAGGACGATCAGGTTTTCCGGCGGGATATCATAATAATCCATGATGCGCCTTACGGCTTCTCCGGAGAGATTCATATAGGTCTGCGGCTTTGCCAGGATAACGTCCTTCCCTTCGATCCTGCCGATGCCGATAAGGGAGCGCATCTTCCGTTCCTTTATGGGGATATCATACTTTTCGGAAAGGATATCCAGAGCGTCAAATCCCGCATTATGGCGGGTATGTTCATATTTCGGGTCCGGGTTTCCCAGACCCGCTATCAGGTATCTCATTATGGTCTTATTCCTTTATCAGATCAAAGACGCTGTAAGGATCCATGCCCTCCGGCACCTTTACGTTCGGGACCGGCAGCGGCCGTTTGCGGGAAAAGACCTTCGTCACATCGTACAGGTCAGAGATATCGGCGGATTCCTTGATCTTTTCCACCTGCTCCGGATCTTCCCCCTTTTCCTTCGCTTCCTTTACGGCATCTTCATGGACTTTCATGGCGACCAGCGCTTTATACATATAGGTGCCGTCCAGATTCCGCCGGCCGGTCCTTAAGTAGCCGTCTCCGCCGGCGTCCCGGCTCAACTGTATCCAGGCATGGGCTGAAGAGTCCACGTTGCAGTAATAATCAAAGCCCTTTTCTTTAAGATAAGTATAGGCTTCTCCGTCGCTCGGGTAATTCCTCCAGGTGCCGATGTCCGCGCCGAAGGCAAAGATGATGATGTCCGTCCCGCCGATAAGGGGTGCCACTTCCTGAAGCCACCACTCCGTATCCCGGGTGAAGCGTTCGGAAACGATGGCGCCGGTGGAACGATCCACCACGGTCCCCATGTCCATATGTCCCCAGGTATGGGAAGCAAACTTCCAGCCGGTGGCCTTGATGGCTTCCGCCACCTTCCTGGCTTCCTTCTTTTCTTCTTCAATGTTTACGCAGCGGTATTCATAGGCCTTCTGCCATTCCGGCAGGCCGTCGCCGTAGGCGATGTCCGAGGTCTTGTAGCCCAGGATGCCGTTGTATCCGGTCAGCGCACAGGTACCCTTGGCCCCGTGATAGGAGAAATCCGGATGCTCTTCCACAAAGGCGTTCAGCAGCGGGATCACGTCAAAATTGCCGATCTCCTTACTCTCCTCAATGGGCGCCCCGTATTCATCCGTTTCCAGCTGTCCGTCGGCCCTGGTCTTATAGGTGGCCATTTCGTTCAGAATCTTCCCGTCTTCCCCCACGATAAGCTTCGTGGCGCAGCCTGTATTGCACATATACTCATAATAATTGGTATCGTCGATGGAGAGCACGAAGGGCTTCTTTCCCGAGGGCAGGTAAATGGGCTGGAAAGTCATGCTTTCCGTGCCGTCGTCCCGCTTCTCGATGGCCGCGATATCCGAAAGATGCACCAGGACAAAGCCGTTTTCGTACATCTGCTTAATGATCTCGTTGAACTCATCGACGGTGGTCATGACCTGGTTGTAATCATCCCGCTTGTAGCAGTTCCAGGCCTTTTCCTCATCCACGATCAGGGTATGGAAAAAGACGTGGGGGATATTGGAATTATTGCCGTTATTCCACAGGATCAGCTGGGACCGCTTCGCGTTGCAGGAAGCCACGAACTCCTTAAGGACCTGGCTCTTCTCATACTCCGGGACCTGTTTTTTCACGGTGTCCACGGCCTTTTCATAATCGTACATGGAAGCATATCTTTCCGCTTCCTTCAGAAGATCCGCATACTCTCCCGGATCGTCTCTTTCCGGCGCGGTATCCGTGGTAGCCTCTTCAGGATCGGTGGTCTTAATGACTTCCGGCGTGGTAGGCTTATTCCCGTTTTTCTTAAGAATGACCGTCAGCGCCGCGCCGATCCCCAGAAGGATCACCAGCGCAATACCGATGGCAAAGATGATCCTTGCGTTATTTTTTCTTTTTCTTCTCCGGTTCGTCCTTCTTTTGCGGGTATCTTTATTCAGGTCTCTGTACTGATCCATTTTTCTTCCTTTTCCGGTCTCTTTTCAATTGTTTCTTTTATACTTCGATCTGGTTATTTTATCCTGATCGTTTATTTACTTCTGATCATTTATTTAAGCCCGATCATTTATCCATCGTTTATGACAACTGCCGGTTTAACGTTTATTCCGACCGTTTCTTTATCGTTTACGCCGATTGCCGGTTCAGTGTCCGCTTCTTTCTTTCCGCAGTCAGAAGCTCCGGTCTTCCGCCGGCGATCCGCTACCGCCTTATTCTAATACAAAAGCGGGGAATGGTCAACCATTCCCCGCTCTCATTTGCTGATGTCATTCCTCAATTGTCCCGGCTGCAAGTTCGTCGTTGTACCGCTCCAGTATTGCTTCCTGCAATGCCGCCCGCATCGTTGAATTGATGGGGTGAGCGATGTCGCGATACACGCCGTCGGAAGATTTTCGTGAAGGCATTGCTACGAAAAGTCCGTTGTCTCCGTCTATGATCTTCATATCATGGACGACGAACTCACCGTCAAACGTGACTGAAACAATGGCTTTCAGTCTGCCCTCTTCCTCCATACGGCGAATCCTTACATCGGTAATATTCATGACCTCGTCTCCTTTATTACATGTTCCGCTAGATCACATAGCGGTTATTGTTCTCTAAAACGACCCTGATGTTGTCCGGATCGCCCTGGTAGGTACTGTTGGCATAAATAGTTGTCCGACTTTCCACGATGCAATTTTCAATAACCGTATTATCGCCAATGTAAACGTCATTCAGAATAATGGAGTTTTTGATGACGCAGTTCGTTCCAATAAAGGATTTTTTGAAGATCAAGGAGTTTTCAACGGTACCGTTTATGATGGAGCCCGAGGAAACAAGGGAATTCCTGACTTTGCTGCCGGGGTTGTACTTCGCCGGCGGGAAATCATTGACCTTGGTGAGCAGGCCCAGACCCGTCTTGAAGAAATAATCCCGGACATCCTTGTTCAAAAAGTCCATATTGGTATGGTAATAGCTCTGGATGGAGGCAATGTTGGTCCAGTAGTTGTCCATATGGTAGGCATAGATCCGCTTGACGTTCCTGAGTCTGATCAGGACGTCGGAGACGAAATCATACCGGTCTTCCTTCATGCACTCTTCCAGAAGTTCGATCAGAAGTCTCCTTCTGATAATGTAAACGCCGCAGTTGACTTCCCTTCCGGTCTCCACCACGGGCTTCTCTTCAAAGGAGATGATCCTGCCGTCTTCGTCCGTTGCGATCTGGCCGAAACGGTTGGCGTCTTCCCAGTCTTTTAAGGAAGCAGAGACCAGTGTGATGTCAGCCCGCTTCTGGATATGATAATCCAGCACGTCATTGTAGTTCAGTTTATAAATACCGTCGCCTGAAGCTACGATGACATAGGGCTCATGGCTTTCCTTCAGGAAATCGATGTTCTGGTACATGGCATCGATGGTGCCCCGGTACCAGTTGGAGTTTTCCTGGGTGAGGGTGGGCGTGTAGACAAAGAGCCCGCCCTGTTTCTGTCCGAAATCCCACCATTTGGAGGAATTCAGATGTTCATTAAGCTTCCTGGTGTTGAACTGTAAAAGAACCGCCACCTTCTGAATGCGGGATTCTGCCATATTGGTGAGCGTAAAATCGATCGCCCGGTAAGTTCCCGCTATGGGAAGCGCTGCGATGGCCCGCCTGGTGGTGAGCTCCTTCATCCGCTTGTTCGTGCCGCCGGCTAAAATAATCCCTACTGCCTTCATTCGAAATCACCTGCCTTTACAATCGCTTCGCCGGATTCCAGTCTTCCGCCCGGATAATCCGCTGCCTCGGTAATACCCATGATCGCCGTGTTCTTGCCTACGGAAACGCCGTCGGGGATCACGGTATTTTCACCGACGGTGACCAGGTCCGCACAGTAAACCTTGGGATTGTAGGTGCTTTCACGGTATTCGCCGAAGCCCAGGGAACAGCCTTCGCCCACGGTGGAGTCTTCACCGATGATGCAGCGCTGAAGCTGGGAGTTCTTTTTGATGGTGGTATTGCTCATGATGATGGAATTGTCCACCACGGCGCCTTCTTCGATCACGACGCCGGATCCGATAACGGAATTCGTCACACGGCCGTAGATCTCGCAGCCTTCGCCCACGATGCATCTTTCCACGAAAGCGTTTTCATCGATGTACTGAGGCGCCACGGAGGGAGTGTTGGTGTAGATCTGCCAGTATTCTTCGTAGAGGTTGAATACCGGGACCAGATCGATGAGTTCCATGTTGGCTTCAAAGTAGGAAGACAGAGTTCCTACATCTTTCCAGTAGCTGTTATACTCGTAGCAGTAGACCGCATCGCCCCTCTGGTGGCAGTACGGGATCACGTGCATGCCGAAATCCAGGTTCGGAACGTCCTTGTTGGCGATCAGGGCTTCCCGCAGCAGTTTCCAGTTAAAGATATAGATACCCATGGATGCCAGGTTGCTCTTGGGCTCCTTGGGTTTTTCCTGGAAGTCCACGATCTTCCCGGTCTCAGGCTCGGTGACCAGTACGCCGAAACGGCTGGCTTCCTCGATGGGCACCGGCATGGCCGCCATCGTGATGTCCGCCTTTTTGGCCTTGTGGAAGTTCAGCATCAGGCTGTAATCCATCTTATAGATGTGATCGCCGCCCAGGATCAGAACATATTCCGGATCAAACTGATCGATGAAGTTGATGTTCTGATAGATAGCATCCGCC
Organism: Lachnospiraceae bacterium; assembly: GCA_017438305.1. Taxonomy (GTDB): domain Bacteria; phylum Bacillota; class Clostridia; order Lachnospirales; family Lachnospiraceae; genus UBA1267. Next base: position 7,136 of record JAFRVX010000111.1, read on the forward strand.
GTTCCCGCGAACCAGCTGTGCTCACCGGATTTCTCGTAGGGAGAAAGGATGGTCACGCCGCCATGGTTTCTGTCCAGATCCCACGGAATACCGATACCGATATGCGTATTCAGGCGAAGCGGCTGATACTGGGTCATGACGCCCACGGTATCCACGCCGGAGTTGATGCAGTTGCTTAAGGGGAAATCAATAATACGATACTTGCCGCCAAATGAGATGGCCGGTTTGGCAGTTTTGGACGTGAGAACGCCCAGACGGCTTCCCTGCCCGCCGGCAAGAAGCATCGCTATCATTTCTTTTTTGGCATTCATAAACTTTCACTTCCTTACTTTGCGTGATATTTGGTTGACTCTATTTTAATACATTACAGAAAAATTGCAACATCTTTTTTCGGCAGTTTTCCCCTCGTTTTGTTCAAATTGCATAACATGAAAAAACGGCCTGAAATCAGGCTTTCCGCCCGTTTCAGACCGTCGTTTTCATAAGGATTTCCGAACAAAATAACGAACTTTTATAACATCACAGATGCACCTTTGACGGCGAACATCTCCACATGGCCTTCAGCACTTTATCGTTGGGTTCGAATTCCAGCAGACACCGGCCTTTATTTTCGTCATTATAACGAATAAACCAGGTTTCCTGCCCTTCTTCCCGGGAAGTGAAGTTCATATAGGTGATCTGGCTGTCCTGAAGCAGCTGCTCTTTCTGCCCGGCTCCGGCCTTTTCCACCGACTCCACCATGTTCATATCGATGGTGAGGGCGTTCTTCCGGAACGCCTGGCTGAAGATCCGGTCGATGGACAGTTCGCTGGTCACGAAAATATATTCATACTCGACGCTTAAGTACCGGCGGCCGATATAGATGCCGAAAGCCGCTATGATAAAAGCGATGAAGCCGAATTTGTAGGAGATCATCAGATACACGGCAATGATGGTCAGGATCGCCGCCCCCACGTAGATCAGCGGCAGATAAGCGGGACTCTTCCTTTTTACCAGCCATTCGGCGTAAATATCTTCATTCATGATGTTTTCCTCCTTGCGGGAATCTCTCCCATATTTTAAGGCATTCCGCGCTTTTAGTCAACCGACGCTTTTTATTTTCGATGATCCTGCACGCTTTTTTTTAACGATGATCCTCCATTGCTTTAATGATGATATTCCGTTGATCTGCATGATGATACTCCGTTTATGTAATGATCACATTCAGCAGCATGAATACCAGGCCGCAGCCGACCATCACCGGGATCCCCGGCCACTTCAGTTTCCGGATCAGGAAGAACGAGATCAGAAAAAGCGCCGCGCTCAGCCAGCGGATATCCCCAAAAGCCCAGACGCCGTTTTTC
>JAFRVX010000112.1 GCA_017438305.1 Lachnospiraceae bacterium
ACATTATAACACAGGATGGAATATTAGTCTAGTTAATTTAATTACATTCTACTAGTTACTGCCGGGACCGGGCTTTCAAAGAAGTCCGTAAAAGATATTTAAGAACGGTATCCGGCGGTACTGCTGCAGCACATTTTAAGGAAAGGAGGGGCACAGATGGATAACCACACCTATGAGAAAACACTGCAGGATATCAACATTGAGAAGACCCTGAAACCCGAGATGGAATTTGAACGCCCGGCAGACTTTACCGAGCCGGAGATCCTGTACAACCGTCTGATCCAGGAGATCAAAAAATACCACCCCTCCGAAGACTTTACCCTGATAGAGAAGGCCTACCGGATGGCGGATGAAGCCCATACGGGGCAGAAGCGGAAATCCGGCGAGCCTTACATCATCCATCCCTTAAATGTGGCGCTGATCCTGGCCGAGCTTCAGCTGGACAAGGAATCCATCATCGCCGGATTGCTGCACGATTCCGTGGAAGATACCACCATGACCTACGAGGACATCGTCCGGGAATTCGGCAAGGAAGTGGCGGATCTGGTGGAGGGCGTCACCAAGCTGACCCAGATCAACTGGGGCATGGACAAGGAAGACATCCAGGCGGAGAACCTGAGAAAGATGTTCCTGGCCATGGCCAAGGACATCCGGGTGATCCTGGTGAAGCTGGCGGACCGGCTTCACAACATGCGGACCGCCCAGTACTGGTCTCCGGAGACCCAGAAGGAAAAGGCCCGGGAAACCATGGAGATCTTTTCGCCCATTGCCTCCCGGCTGGGTATTTCCGCCATCAAGGTGGAACTGGACGACCGGTCCCTGGCCATTCTGGAGCCGGAAGCCTTTGCCGAGCTTTCCCGGCGGTTGACCTTAAATGCCGCCCAGCGGGAAAACTTTATTACCGACAAGAAGAACGAGCTGTCCGAAAGCCTGAAAAAGGCGGGGATCGAAAATGAGATCTCCGGCCGGGTCAAACATCTGTTCAGCATCTACAAGAAGATGCGTCAGCAGAACAAGACCCTGGATGAGATCTACGATCTGTTCGCCATCCGGATTCTGGTGAATAACGTTATCGACTGTTATGCGTCTCTTGGCGTGGTGCACGAGATGTATACGCCGCTTCCGGGCCGGTTCAAGGACTACATCGCCATGCCGAAGCCCAACATGTACCAGTCGCTTCATACCACGGTCATGGATCCTTCCGGCATGCCCTTTGAGATCCAGATCCGCACCTTCGAGATGCATAAGACCGCGGAATACGGCATCGCGGCCCACTGGAAATACAAGGAACAGGGGTCGGTGGAAGCCGGAAAGAACGAGGAAGAAGCCAAGCTTCAGTGGCTGAGGTCCATCATGGACTGGCAGACCTCCGATTCCCGGGAATTCGTCAACCTCTTAAAGGACGACTTTGACCTGTTCTCCGGCTATGTCTACTGCTTTACCCCCAAGGGTGAAGTCAAGGCCCTGCCGGCAGGTTCCACTCCCGTGGACTTTGCCTATGCCATCCATTCGGCGGTGGGCAACCGGATGGTGGGCGCCAAGGTAAACGGAGCCCTGGTCCCCATTGAATATCAGCTGCAGAACGGCGACCGGGTGGAGATCATGACATCCCAGAATTCCCGGGGACCCTCCCGGGACTGGCTGAAGATCGTCAAATCCTCCCAGGCCAAGAATAAGATCAACGGCTGGTTCAAGGCCCAGAATAAAGAAGAAAACACCCAGCGGGGCAAGGACGCCTTCCTGAATTACTGCAGATCCCACGGCGTCAATCCCAATGACATCCTGAAGCCGGAGCTCATGAAGGCGGCCCTTCAGAAGTACCGCTATCAGGACTGGGATACCCTCATGGCTTCCATCGGTCACGGGGGTATGAAGGAAGGCACCATCGTCAACTGGCTGCTGGACGCGGACAAGAAGGAAAAGCAGAGCAATCTGACGGATCAGGATATCTTAAAGTCCATTGAGGAAAATGCCAAGTTCCGGGTCAAGACCTCCAAGAACAACCGGGGCATCGTGGTGCAGGGACTGCATGATCTTTCCGTACGGTTCTCCCGCTGCTGCAATCCGGTTCCCGGAGACGAGATCGTGGGCTATATCACCCGCGGACGGGGCATTACCATCCACCGCACGGACTGCATGAACATCCTTTCCCTCCCCCGGGACGAAAAGGTAAGGCTCATCAGCGCGGACTGGTCCGAGGATTCCGCATCCGGAACCCTGTACGGCTCTTCCCTGACCATTTTCTGCAACAACCGGATCGGCCTTTTCACCGAGATCTCCCGCATCATGACGGAAGAGAACATCGATATCCAGGCCGCCAGCTCCCGGGTCAACCGGCAGGGAACGGCCACCATCAACATGAGTTTTGAGATCGCCTCCATCGAAGAGCTGAACCGGCTGATCGCCAGGATCCGTCAGGTTCCCGGCGTCATCGATATCCAGAGAAGCACCGGAGGCTGAAAAAGAATTTCCGAAGGCTGCTGCAGACCGCGGCAGCCTTTTTTGCGGATGCGTACTCCTGCCGCTTTGGATGATTTTTACCAGAGGCGCGGGTTGATATTGCTCCGATTATGATTGGTTTTATTATATAAGAAAAGAAGGCTTCGTCATGAGGCAGCGGTCCATCGTTTAGGGCTGTGATCCTTAGAGGGGCCGGAAAAATGGAGATGATATGAAACTTCTCATGAATGATCCGCTGTTTGAATATGATATCCGCGGACTCTTAATGGCTTATTATCCCTGGAGGGATTTTGTGACGGATCCGGAAACGGAGGATCCGGAGGGACTCACGGTGGAGTATGCCCCGGAAAAGACGGCCTGCAGGCTGGTGTTCGAGACCGGGGAACAGGTTTTTGAAGAGACCGTCACCCTGGCGGAGGAGCGGACGGAGGCCAAGAACCAGGTAAAGCGGGCGCTGTACAATATTCTTTCGAAAGCCAATGGGGATAAACGTCTTCCCTGGGGCGCCCTGACCGGCATCCGGCCGGTGAAGCTTCCGATGGCGGATATCCTGGAAGGAAAGACCCGGGAAGAGACCGTCGGCCATCTGAAAAAGGACTACCTGGTATCAGATGAAAAGGCGGAACTGGCCTATGAGATCGCCGAAAGAGAACTGAAACTCATCAGCCGGGTGGACACCGAAAGGGGATACAGCCTTTATGTGGGGGTGCCTTTCTGCCCGACCACCTGCCTCTACTGCAGCTTTACCTCTTATCCCATAAAGAAGTACGAAACCAAGGTGGATGATTACCTGGAAGCCCTGGAAAAGGAGCTTTTATGGGTCTCGGAGCATTTTAAGGGAAGACGCCCCGATACGGTTTATTTCGGCGGCGGCACCCCCACGACCCTGGACCCGGAGCAGCTGAAAAGGCTGTGCGGCTTCATTCAGGACCATTTTGACCTTTCGGGGCTTCTGGAATGGACCGTGGAGGGCGGACGGCCCGACAGCATTACCAAAGAGAAACTGGAAGCCCTGAAGCGGTTCCCGGTGACCCGGCTTTCTGTCAACCCCCAGACGATGCATCAGCGGACCCTGGACCTGATCGGCCGGCGCCATACGGTGGAGGACGTGCTGAGGGCCTATGAACTGGCCCGGGAAACCGGCTTTAACAACATCAACATGGATTTGATCGTCGGCCTGCCCGGAGAGGACGGGAAAGATGTGGAAGAAACCATGGACCGGATCGTTTCCCTGAACCCGGAAAATGTGACTATTCATTCTCTGGCTATAAAGAGAGCCGCCAGGCTGAATCTGGAAAAGTCCATCTATGCCGATATGCGGATGGAGAATTCGGACGAAGTCATGGACATGTGCCGGGACAAGCTGAAGGCCATCGGCCTGCATCCCTACTATCTGTACCGCCAGAAGAACATGGCCGGGAACCAGGAAAATGTAGGCTATGCCCGGGAAGGGAAGGAAGGCATCTACAACATCCTGATCATGGAGGAAGTGGAATCCATCCTGGCCTGCGGCGCCGGCGCCACTTCCAAACGGGTGCGGACGGAAAACTCCCTGATCACCCGGGCGGAGAACGTGAAAAACGTGGATCTCTACATGCAGAACATCGATGAGATGATCCTCAGGAAGGAGAAGCTGTTCTCCGGAGACTGAAGAATCAAGGAGAAGCTTTTCACGCCTTGCAATAGAGAAGAATATATTGTAAAATTAAGATAATAAAACAGGCACCGGTGAAGCTGCCGGAGCTGACAGGAGGTTATTGATGAAACTGACAGGCCTTGATCACATTGGCATTCCGACCAATGTTATGGAAGAATCTAAGAAATTTTATGAAGAGCTGGGCTTTGAACTGGTGGGCACCTTCGGAAGAGAACCCCGGTTCTTCAATTTCTACCGGCTGGGAGATCTGACGGTGGAACTGGTGCCGGCGGATACGACACCCCGCACGGAAGGCGCAGTGGCTCATTTTGCCATCGCCTGCAAGGACATTGAAGGCGTATACGCTTTCTGTCAGGAAAAAGGCTACAGGATCCTGAATGACAAGATCATCTCCCTGAATTTCTGGGAGAATGGTCAGAAATGCTTTAATATCCTGGGGCCGAACGACGAGAAGATCGAGTTTGTGGAACTGCTGTAAAACCATGACCCATGGCTGATGGGTGTCAGGAACTGTCAGAACAGGTTCCGGCGGGACAGGCTTCGGCAGGATCCTGAAAAAAGACGGGAAAAAGATGCGGTGAGATTCACAGATTTCTGTTTTTTTCTTCACACTTTCAACACATCTTTTCTTTATCCTGTACATGTACTGAAGAGGTACATCAAGTTGATCCCCGTCACTTGATTACAGCTTTTTCATACTCTCGGCCCGGAGAGATCCGGGCCACCCCCCTTCACTTGAAAACAAAAAAGATGAGAGACCCCGCCGGTTATCCGACGGGGTTTCTGTCTGTTTTTCAACCTGATCTTACAATCAGCGAACGAAACATTTTTCTTTTGAAATAAACCGGAACATCTGGGTACCGGCGCGATTTTTTGACGGCTTATCTTACAGAAGGGGCTTCAAAGGGAAAAATAAAAGCCTGCTTCCTGACAGAGAAGCGGGCAGAAGTTTCAGCCTCGACGGAAACGGGCAGAAGTCCCGGCTTTCGAGGGAAAACCGGGCAAGAAGTCCCAGTCTCGACGGAAGCGGGAAGATGTCCCGGCTTTCGACGGAAAAACCGGACAGCGGCAGGCTGTACCTTAACGGAAAGGAGGGATCCGGTCATGCGTGACGAGGAGATCGTCGATCTTTACTGGCAGCGGGATGAGACCGCCATACAGGAAACAGATATCCGGTATGGAAAATATCTGCTGACGATTGCCGAAAACATCCTGAATAACGAAGAGGACAGCCGGGAAGTAGTGAATGATACCTACTACCGGGCCTGGTGCACCATGCCGGATAACCGGCCGAAGATCCTTTCTTTGTATCTGGGAAAGATCGCCCGGGAAAAAGCCGTGGACCTCTGGAGGAGCCGTCACCGGAAAAAACGGGAGGCCTCTGAGTACGCGGTTTCCCTTTCGGAACTTGAAGACTGTGTTTCCGGGGAGCCTACCCCGGAAGAGAAGGCAGAGGAAAGACTTCTCTCAGAGGTGCTGAACCGCTTTCTGGAAAGCCTTTCCAAAGAAGACCGGGCAGCCTTTCTGGGAAGATATTATTACGCTGATCCCGTTAGAAGCATTGCCGGATATCTTCACATGAGCGAATCCGGCGTCAAAAAAAGGCTGAAGAAACTCAGGCTTAAGCTGAAAGAGCTGCTGACGGCGGAAGGATTTTACGTCTGAGAACGACAAAAAGACTGCCGAAAGCATGGGCAGGCAATGTGAACCGGATGGGAACGAAAGGAAAGACCGGAATACCGTACAGAATAAAGAACGGGCGGAAAACGGGACGTAAAGAAAAAACCGGAAAACCCAGACAGATTCAAACATCAGGTCTGATGACTTATCAGAAAGAGATTTTAAATAGAAAAGTCCCGGAAATGTCCGGGAAGATAAGGAAGGGGGAAGGAGGTTCTCATGAAGCCTGATGAGCTGAGTGAAGCGATGAAGAACGTCAAAGATGACTATCTTCAGGAAGCCGATGAGATAAGAAAACAGGGAGGACCGTCCAGGGAAGGCTTTTCGCCGCTTTTCCGCGGACTCATGACGGCCGCTGCCGTTCTGATCCTGGCGGGCGGCCTTACGGCGGCGGTGCTGCATATCCGCAATGATCAGTCCGGAGAATCCGGGAAGACGCAGGTGACGTCGGTTTCCGAAAGCCGGGATGAAACCGATACGGTTTCAGACACTGAAAAAACGGCGGATCCTGAGAATACAACGAGTCCTGAAAAGACAACAGCTCCCGAACGAACAACGGCTCCCGAGGGCTCCGGCAGTGGGGATCAGACGGATGAGCAGG
>JAFRVX010000113.1 GCA_017438305.1 Lachnospiraceae bacterium
AGGGGAAAGTGACCCTGTCGGACCTGTGCATTCCGAAATCGCAGTGACGTTTCCCTGATGCTTACCGGAACGCGTCACCCGTGGTCATGCCGGTGTCTGCCTGTACAGGACGGAACCGTTTCCGTTTTTGGCAAAAAAAAGGGGCATGGCAAGCCACGCCCCCGAACCTGTTCTTCAGGTTCTTTCAGCAGTTTTACAGTTCCATCAGTTGCTGAAATATTCAACTGCTGCAAGATTGTAAAGATATAATGCCTTAGCCAGATCGACCATCGCAGGATTCTTGCTTGTATTGACCATCTTGTATGCATATCCGTTCACACTGATCTTGTACGTATGTGTTTCCGCACCGTCACTGACCGTAAACGTATGCACGTCTCCGAGATTCTTCGCTGCTACCGCAGGTACGTCAATATAGCATCTCTTGCTGCTTGCCTGGTCAACAACTTCGGCTTCAGCACCGTCCACCGTAAAGGTGTACTTGCCGATATCCGTTCCGGCCTCGTACATATAGTACGTACGCAGCGTGTTGTCCGCCTGGAACAGCACAGAGTTCGCGATCTTCGTGATGCCTGCAGGAAGTGTTCCCTCTTCAACAGGTTCATAAGCTTCCATGTCTTCAGACGTTACCGCTGTGACATTCTCGGGGATCACAAGGTCTTCTGCATTGTAGCCGAAATACAGCTGGGCAGCCGTTCCGTAGTCTTCCGCTGCTTTCGCAAGCTTCACCATCTTCGGTTTGTCGCTGGTCTCCTGCATTCTGGTCAGGTAATCCTGTACGGAATACTGTGCGCCGCTCTCCGTCACGTCTTCGTTGTTCTGGTTTATCAGCTGTACAGCCTCTCCGTCTCCGGTGCAGATCCGGAGCAGGGCGTAATCCTTAAGTTCCTTCGCCTTTACGGGGATCTGGAACCGCAGGCACGGCAGATCATTGACCGTTGTTCTATCGGTGATGTCCTTAAGCATAAACTTCGTGATCTCGTCGTTGAACACCACCTCTGCGTAGGCTTCCTCGTCTGCAAGCACATCATCACGAACATAGACATAAAGATTGCTCTTGATCTCGCCTGCAAAGCTGGCGCTGGCGCCCTGCACCTTCGCTGCGGGAAGTTCAACTTCAACGATATCCGTGTAGGTCTTTCCTTCGAACGCAACAGTGCCTGTATAGGTGATCACTCCCGCTCCCACTTCACTGGTGACATCGGCCTGAAGCACCTGGGTATCATCTCCCAGTTCACAGGTGAATGTCACTTCTGCTGTCAGATGATCATCGCTCCAGTTCCAGACCGGTTCGCCATAGGTGTGAATGGTGTGGGTCGCAGGCCCGAGGATAACGGTTTCCACCTGTCCGGCTTCATCGTCTTCATTGATGTCAGCCGTGGTAATGGTCACCGTTCCGATGCTGTCCTTAGAGAAACTCAGCGTCAGGATGCTGTTGTTTTCTTCAATGCCTTCAAGATCCACAAAAGCAAACCGGTACAGACCGGCTTCCTTGTCGTTCCAGGCCTGATACTGGGCTGCGCTGTTCCAGGAAACAAGTTCCGCCGTTTCGGGAACTTCAACGGTAATGAGGCCGTTATTTGTCAGTTTTTCTGCGGTGATATCCACGGTAACTTCTGTAGAAACCTTCTGAGGATCGGCAGCACTGCCTTTTTCAGGAGCCCGTTCAATGACTTCATTCAGAGAACCTGCTGCTTTTTCAGGAGTTCTGCCCAGTTCCAGAGGCTCAATCTCTGTTTCCATGACCGCATCTTCATCGATGACGGCATCGCTGTGATCCTCTGCACCGTCAGAAAGCTTACCGAAGAAAGGATTGACGCCCAGTTCGAACAGACCGCCTACCGGCCATACGTTGTCGGCAAAACTGCCGAGGCTGAAAACAGAGCCATCATTAAACAGATCATATACCATGATCAGCTCAACCTTATTGTCCGCCTCGTTGAAACGGCTCCAGTACAGGCTTTCTCCGTCATAATAGAGAGACTGCCAGTAAGGCGTATCAACTGCCGCGCCGATCTGACCGATCTTGCTCACGCCAAACCGTGAATAGCTTCCGCCGTAAGGCAGGAATCCCGTCTCATAGACATTTCCTGCTTCATCCACCAGGAATACCCAGTCCGTATTCCCGTAAGTAGGATGGTCATACTGTTCTTCATAGGCGATACCGACCAGATATTTGCCTCCGGTAAAGGAAGAAAGATTGAAGACACCGTCATAAGCGCCGGTGGTTTTATTGATGATGACAGCATAGGTGCCGTATACGCCAAGCAGATGGTTGTCTCCGAGGCTGGGAGCCTGGCAGATATCTGCATAGGAAAGTCCGGCAGCACCGACTTCTGTCAGTTCCCAGGTCTCCGGATCCACCGTATAAAGCGTCTCTGTACCATTAAACTCGGAGAGCGTCAGCCCATACAGGGTACCCTCCTCATCATAAGCCATGGAGGTAAGGCGGGGACGCAGGGAAGCGTCTGTCAGCTTTTCGTATTCCGGAATATCGGCAACATCAAAGGCAGCCGGCCATACTTCGCCGTTTTCATCCCAGACAATACCATTAAGATCTTTATGAAGGATAACGATATCCACTTTGCAGGAATCAAAGGCTTCCGGATCTGCAGCGGACGTCGCTGTAATGATAACCGTACCTTCTTCTGAAGCAACACTCGTTACCAGGCCGTTTTCGTCTACTGTCGCCAGAGATTCATCGGAAGAAGTCCAGGTCACGGTATCATCAGCAAATCCCCAGGGATAAACCGTTGCGTTAAGCTTAAGGGTTCCCTTATTGGCAATGGTTCCTTCGTGCATGTCAAGGACAACAGAGTAGGGATCATTGGCTTCCTCGGGATTCAGGTTGATCTTATAGGTCGAAAGATTCGCCGCATAATCGTAGACTTCAACCAGGAAATGAACCGGATCCGTTTCTTCTCCCGTCACAAATTTGGACAGATCGAAGGGATAGGTCGCCTGTTCGCCGCGGATAAGTTCAGCGATACCACCGTAATAACTAACAAGGTCGCCGGCTTCTGTATAAACAGCGGCCGCAGCAATATACTGGTTGTCATGGGCGGTTACCGAGAGACTGTTGGCTTCTTCATCATAAGACGCCAGAACGATATCCGGAGCGGTGTCGTCATAGACAAAGGGAAGCGTGAAGGAAGCACCTTCGCCCAGTTCGTCCCAGCGGACACTGCCGTCTTCATTGATGTAGTATTCCGGAGCCAACTGATAATTCAGCGTATAGCTCTTGTTCTCTTTAAGATTTCTGGGCAGATATCCGAAGCCTGCAGAGTTTAAAGCTGTCTGCCAGCTGTCCTGGGTCGGATAATAATAGGCTGCGTAGAGGGATCCTCCGAGCATTTCCGTTCCGGGAACGATCTTGCCGTACTGATCAGCAACAAAGAATCTGGATGCACCGGCATTTCTGATCTGTGAGAACTGTATGCCGTCCACGACAGAAGCCGAGCCTAAGGCATTCCGTTCAGGCAGATATAAAGCCGTCTCGGGATCGGAAAGGCTTGCATCACCGGCGACAGGATTTCCCGTGAACAGATCGCCGTTTACGATATAACCCTGAGAATAGAGTCCCACATCCGCACGTCCCAGAACTGATGCCTGCACCATGTAAGGCTGTACGGCTTCCGCATCCAGAAGGCCAAAGTAATACTCAATGGCAGAGCCTTTGTCAAACATCGAAGCGTCGGTCCAGTTTCCGTAGAAGCCAAGAACAGGGATGGAATGACGGATACCCAGGGCGCCGTCTTCTGTTTCCCCTTCCTGAGCATAAATGTAACCTTCAATATAATTTCCGTTCGGGAAACCGCCGAAGGCAGCGTCCAGTCCGGAAACCGTAAGAACGATCGAAGCGGTCTCTCCGGCTGCGATATCCAGAGAAGCACCGTTCAGTCTCTCAAACGCCAGGCGGGCGTCCGCGGTATCGATATCACCATCGGTATCGAGGTCTGCATATTCCTGATCATTGAGTTCTTCAACCAGACCTGCGCAGTAATCCAGCAGGTACAGGGCGTCTTTTCCGTTGGCAACACCGTCACCGTTGAAATCATAGTGAGAGGCGTCAGCCGGCTGGAACGGCGTACCGTTAACGGTCCAGGAAAGGGCCAGATCGACAGGATCGATCCAGGTGGTCCTGAGACCCTCGGTGATCAGCTGTGTGAAGAAATCAGCGCTGAGATAATAGGACTGATCTTCTTCAGAGAAATTGTGAATGCTGAAGGAAGCTGTAAAGCTGTCCGCCTTCACTTCACCAAGTTCAACCTTGACCTTTCCGTCGGCAATGGATGCCGCCGAAGAAGCCGGAGCCGCTGCCGCTGTGTCATCGATCGTAAGGAAAGATCTTGCATTGACCGCATTATTAACATTGGCCAGACCGGCACCCTGCTGGATGACCGGATACAGTTCGCCGTAGGCGTCTGTCATGGGCTCGGCTGTAGACATCAGCATGCTGAGGGTCAGCTGCCGCTGCGTACGGCCGGTCTTTTCCGTCAGGCCGTTTTCTCGGATATACTGGGAAAAGACTGCTGCCAGACCTGCCATCTGCGGGGAAGCCATGGAGGTTCCGGACATATTTTCGTACTGGTCATGTCCGCCGGTGGTGGTATAACCGATAACCGCTCCGACGGCGTCTTTTACCTGGACTTTGTTAAGTCCGAAGACTGAATAGATATTGCCGCCGGGAGCCGTGATCTCCGGCTTAAGGCTCAGGTCTCCGGGAACGCCCCAGCTGGAGAAGCTGCTCATGTTATAGTAGTCAACCTCTCCGGGGTTCTCCACAACAGCCTGATTGGTGATGGTCATGCTGCCCGTGTAGGCAATAACCTCGCCTTCTTCATTCGTGACCGGCTCGGAGGCTGCTTTGATGGCTGCGCCGTCAGCCTGGGTAATGGATACCGCAGGGATATTATAAGCAGTCCCCGTCAGGTTCATGCTGATGCTGCCGGCCTGGTTGTTGATGATAACAACACCGGCTGCCCCCTGGGCTGCAGCTGCATTGACCTTTGCAAAGAAAGAGGAAGTGCCGCGATAGCACATCGCTATCTTTCCTTCTACCAGTTCGGAACCTAACTTCAGGAAATCATCGCCTTCCGTCCCGACATGACTATTATTATCAACGCCGGGGCCATCCAGAAGAATGTATTCATATTCTCCCGCGATCTTATTCATCGGCGTATTGCCGTATCCATAGGTTTCAGTATAAACATACTTGGTATCGTCAACAACAAAGTACATTCCGGAACGTCCTTTGTTGTCAACGGATGCGACGCTCAGGGTCACCGGATAGGTGGCCGGGCTGCCGCCGGTGGCAAAGTTGACATCATCTTCATAGAGATAATATCCCAGATTGCCGGCCCAGTTGCTGTTATTGCCGGCGGAGTTGGTCCAAACCAGATTCGCCGCCTGGGAAACTTCGTTTAAGATCCCGCTGTAGGTGCTGTTGGTAACAAAACCTGCAACGCTCGATCCCAGAGAAAGGTTTACGGAATCCGCTCCGAGGACAATGGCATCCTCAATGGCTACCATATAATCCGAATCATAAGCGCCGCCGTTTCTGCCGAACACCTTCATGACCATAAGCTGCGCATCCGGAGCTTCACCCTGGGTCTTGACTTCCTCCAGCGCCGGCGCAAAGCTGTTTTCGCTGGCCACATAACGGTTGGCCGCTGCAATACCGGAAACATGCGAACCATGCTCGCCCTGAACATCATTCAGATGAGAGACATCCAGATCACGGTCTACGTAGTTTACGGCATAAGGAACTTTGCTGTTCCTGTAGATGCCGTCAGCCGTTCTGAGATCAGGACTGATATTCAGCTGATCAAAAACGGCAGCCACATCTTCAGCGCTCATCAGATCTGTCTCTTCTTCACTTTCCGAAAGAGCGTATTCGAAAGCGGCAGGATCAAAAAGCTCATGATCCAAGTCAAGGCCGGTATCCACTACTGCGATAACGCTTCCTTTACCTGTATACCCGCTGGCCCATACATAATTGCTGCCGACCATTTCATTGCCGGTGGCCATGTTGGGATCATTGCTGTCTTTGGATACAACAGCGGGCTCATACTGAGTCTCGATCACCACATCCCTGACGCCGATCATATTCCGGATGCTTTCGATCTTGTCATACGGGACATTCGCGGAAATAATGTTTCCCGCCAATGTGATATTCCAGACGACATCCAGCTTTTCACCGCCAAGAATGTCTGCAGAGATCTTTGCCGCCACAGCATCCTGCTGCTCTTTTAAAGATACCCTGTAGTTCTTCGCTTCACTGTTTGAGGCAATATGGTCCACTTTATACCCTTTGGCCATGGTCGACGGCGCCTCTAAAATGATGGAAGCACGCACCATGCCTTCGTGAACGTAATTGTCCTCAAATGCTTTCAGTGAGTCTTTACTCTGAAACAAAAGTCCCTTGCCGTTATTTTCGACCTTTTCCCAGGTCACACGGCCATTAACGCCGTCTTCTTCGGCACGGACATTTTTCGCAGACAGACCATTTGCCAAGCTGATGACCATTACCAGTGATAAAACCAATGACATCAGTCTGCGCGTTAAACTGTTTCGTTTCATACGTTTCTCCTTTCTTATTTTCCCTTATCAGGGAATTAAAAATCATTATAGTCAAAATCATACTGGGTTTCAAGTAAATTTTAATGATAATAATCTCTTTTTTTGCATAAAAAGTACACTAATAGAATATCATGATATCAGGGTCAAAAGGTCGATCCCCACTCATGTGTACATGTATGTGGGGATCAGACCTTGGGACCCGCCCCACATGGAGCGCGAAGTGGAGATTTATCTCCACGAGAGTGCGGAATGTGGGAGGAGCGTGGGAGCAC
>JAFRVX010000114.1 GCA_017438305.1 Lachnospiraceae bacterium
AGACCAAACAGGAACTAATTGACCGAATTTACAGGTACTTTGAGGAAGTCAATGAAACACCAGTTGTGTATCATTGGAAATACAAAATGGATGACTTTGGAGTTGTAAAACAGTCTAGCTAATTGCTTTACGTTCTACTAGATGATTAAATATACTACAAAAATTCAAAGAATACAAGAATTACACAGAATTTATACACGTTCAGAAGTCTTTTTTTCCTTTTCGGAAGTCTTTTTTTCCGTACAGGAACATTTTTCTCATCCGAATGCCTTATTTTGTCCGGAGCTTTTTTCCATCCAAAAGCCTTATTCCGTCCGGGAGCCTTATTCCGTCCGGGAGCCTTTTTTCCTGTTCAGAACCGGTTTGTTTTGCTGTTTGGAACCGGTTTGTTTTGCTGTTCGGGCTCTTTCCGGCCGCACGAAAAAAGATCCTGCGGCACTTCATCAGTGTTTCCGCAGGATCTTCACAGGTTTTATACAGGCTGCCGGCATGCTTAAAAACGTAAAACTTCAGGCCTTCAGGCGTACATCTTTTCAGTTTTGCCCGGTCTTAAGTTTTCCATCTCCTCAGCTTGCGGATCTTCTGTTTATCATTCCGTCTCAAAGACCAGGATGTGCAGACCGTCCTCCAGCATATGGCCTTCTGCCTCGAACTGGTTCAGATGAAGATAGGGCGCCAGCTTTTCACTGTCCGTAATAAAGAGCGGCACCGTATGGAAGGGCATGGTCATTTCACCGTTCCGCTCATCGTACCAGCCGTTATTGTCGACGTAGATATGGCAGTCCTTTCCGTCGCAGTCCTTCCCGGTAAGCATGTACCGGGCGCTCATATGGCGGACCTTCGCCGCGTTCACGGTCTGGGTGTCCACGCCGCAGGGCTCCACGATCCCGGTAAAAAGATCGCTCTTTACCGAGCCGCCGAAGGGGATCATCACCACCTCCTGATGCTTTCCGTTAAGCCGGACGATTTCTCCGTTAAATACAACCTTGATGTCAAAAACAGGTTTTCTTTCCATGATTCTTTCCTCGCTTTCGGCAGTGTCGCGGCTTCCCGCTTCTGCTGCCCTTTTGATTTATCATAGCCCACGGGTTCCGTACTGTCAACCAGGAGCGGCCGGGTTCGGACAGCTTTTTCCATCCTTTTCCGAGAGCAGTTTTATCCCCTGCTTTGCAGGCAGTTTATCCTCTGCTTTGCAGGCAGTTTATCCGCTGCTTAACATTGCCATAATGCGGTCTTTATGATAAAGTAACAGACAGATATATTACGGGAAACGGCAGCTGACAGTACTTCAGAAGAACGTACGGGAAGATCCGCAAATGAAGGCATCCGGCAGTTCATAAAAGAAGGCGCCGGAAAGATTTGTTTTAAAAGAAAGGCTGATCATGATGAATAAACCTTTTGAACACCGCGGCTTCATGCTGGACGTGAGCCGGCATTACATGCCCGTGGAAAATATCAAAAAGCTCCTGGATGCGGCTTCCCTGCTGAAGATGAACCGCATGCACTGGCATCTGGCGGATGACCAGGGCTGGCGCCTGGAGATCAGGAAGTATCCGAAACTCACGGAGATTGGCGCTTTCCGCGGTGAATCCTTCTTCGGCGGCGTTTCCCGGACGGAAAACAACTGCGGTTTCTATACGCAGGAAGAAGCCCGTGACATCGTTGCCTATGCAAAAGATCTCGGGATCGAGATCATCCCGGAGATTGAAATGCCCGGCCACGAAAGCGCCCTGCTGGCCGCTTATCCGGAATACGGCTGCCGGGTTCCGGACGATGGTTCGTCTTCCCCTTACCGCTATCAGGTGGAAGTCGCGCCGGGCATTTTCCCGAACCTGATCTGCGGCGGCCAGGAGGATTCCCTCCGTTTTCTGAAGGATATCCTCGATGAGGTCGTGGAGATCTTCCCCTTCCCCATGGTGCACATCGGCGGCGATGAAGCCATGAAGCTGCACTGGCGCCGCTGCCCGGACTGCCAGAAAAAGATCCGGGCTCTGGGGCTGAAAAACGAAGACGCCCTGCAGCGTGAGCTCATCCTGGAGATAGGCGCCTATCTGTCGGAAAAAGGCCGGGAGACCATCGTCTGGAACGACGTCCTCCCCGGCGGACCGCTGCCGCCCTACTTCATCGTTCAGCAGTGGCTCTATGATGAACATCTGACCACACAGTTCCTTGCTTCCGGCGGAAGGATCATCATCTCCGATACAAAAAACTACTATTATGACTATCCTTACGGAACCACGGATGTTCACCACATCTGGGCGTATCCCCGGATTCCTGAATATGCCAGGGAGTTTGAAGACCAGATCCTGGGGCTGGAATGCCCCCTGTGGGCTGAGCGCGTGACGAACATTGACCGGGCGGCCTTCCTGCTCTTCCCGCGGATGAACGCTGTGGCCGTGAAAGCCCTGAGCCCCGAGCCCATGCCCTGGCCTGCCTTCAGGACCCATGTGAAAGAGCTGCAGGAGATCATAGAAAAAAACACCGTACTGACCGGCGCTCCGGAAGCATTCTGGGAGATGGATCCGGAAGCCGCGGCCGAAGACCGGGAAGCCAGGCGGAAAATGTCCTATGAATCCGAAGCCACGCCGCATATCATGAAGGAGATCCGACACGTCCGCCTGGATAAAGCAGAGCATTTCATGGCTGAGCTCGGCATCCCCCGGGAGATGATCCTGAAGGGCGGCGATCTGATGCTGAAAGAGATCGATGAAGCTTTTGAAAAAGAAACCGGGAGTGCTGTTTCTGTGCCCGACGCTTTCGGTACACAGGAACAGATGTCTTCAACGGATACTATCGACATGCAAGACACGCTTCCAGACAGCGAAAAAGAACAGCTGTCTGCTGCCGCCCAAATCGCCCTGCCTGTCGGCACTTCGGAGCTGATCCACCAGTTCTATGATGCCATGGAAAGCCGGGAAAACGGTGCCTGGCGTGACCTCCCGGAGGACATCTGGGAAGCTACGATAGCCTGCTATCCACGCTTTATCAGTGAATACCGCCGTTCCTACGGAACCGACGGCTTCGACCGCTTTTTCTGGACCACCCGTCAGCGGGACGCGAAGCTTTTCCGTATCGGCGCCCTGGAATATGAAATGATCACCGCAGAAAACGGTGATCCGGTGATCTCTGTCCATATCCCTTCTAACGTGGAACTGGTGCCGGAAAGCCTGAATCTTTCCGTGGAAAAGGCCCGGGCATTCTTCAAAGCGTATTTCCCCGAATGGGCCGAAGCACCCATGGTGTGTGAGTCATGGCTGCTTTCTCCCCTGCTTAAAGAATTGCTCCCCGAAAGCTCCCATATCCTCCTGTTCCAGCGGGCCTTCGACATCCTTGAAACGGACCCGGACAACGAAGATGCCCTGGAATGGGTCTTCCACATTGCCGGCGGCCAGCGAGGCAGCTTTAAGGCTGAAGAGTTGAAGGAAGATACCTCACTCCAGCGGAAGCTGAAAGCGCTGTACCTGAAGGGCATAAAACCCGGAGCCGCCAGAGGTGTGCTTGCGCGAAGGTTCGGGGAATAAGTGGTGACAGGAGAAACTTGAGACAGGCGTGATAATAATAAGGGATCACTGCAGATAAGCGTAACCGTAAACAGGAAAATTACAGACAAACGTAATAGTAAAAAAACACATAGACAATAATAACCATAAACAGGGGGCTGACGCACCAGGTGCGTCAGCCCCCATTGTTTTGTAAGTTATTGCAGGACCTCATCCGGCCCTTCGGGCCACCTTCCCCAGAGGGGAAGGCATATAAGGCTTCCCCTCTGGGGAAGCTGTCTGCCGCAGGCAGACTGATGAGGCAGCCGCAGGCAGACTGATGAGGTTTTTTAGTTCTCCACGCAGTCCTTATAGAAGATTCTCTTGCAGTTATAGACCAAAGAGCATCCCTTGTATTCGAATCTGCGGGTATTTTCGTCGCAGACATGTTTGGCGTCCCAGCCATGGGGGTTCAGGCCCCAGGTCATGGAGAAGGGATCGGTACTGCCTTCGGCGCCGTTCATCAGCTGCTCGCAGGCTTCGATCATGTAATCCAGATAGGCGATGTCAATGGGCGCGCCGTTGTGAGCCGGGCAGATGCAGGTCGCGCGGCCAGCCAACTTCTTCTTGAGCTCCAGGAGGTTGTCCCGGTAAAGCTCGATGCAGTTATTGCCGGTGGGGCGCATGACCAGGACCTGGCCGCCTTCGAATTCGTCGCCGGTAAAGACACAGCCGTACTTGGTGTCGAAGTAAACGATGGAGGATTCAGCATGACAGCCGCAGAAATACAGGCATTCGATCTTCCGGTCGCCCAGGTCGATCACATCGCCGTCCTTGATGATGGTGGGGGTGTAATCCGCCGGAGCGTTCCAGCCCTGGATGTTGCCGTTCTTCTTCATCGCCTGGATCTCTTCCCAGCATTTCTCGGTCATGTAGATCGGGCAGTCCTTGAAGAAGGTATTGTTCTCCGTATGGTCGCCGTGGGAGTGGGTGGAAGCCACCACCAGGGGCTTGTCGGTGACGCACTGTTCAATATAGCCGCGGATATCCAGATCTTCCTGGAGCGTATCGATGACCATGGCTTTCTCCGAGCCTTCCACCACGTAGGAGCGGGTCGCCGCCATATCCATGGTGACCGGATTCAGAAGCCAGGTGTCAGGCTTTACCAGGATCCGCATAAACTGCTTATTCACCGGCCAGTCTTTAAAACTAACACTCATGCTATTATTCCTCGCAGTCCTTGTAGAAGATCCTCTTCCTGTTGTAAACGATGGACGTGCCCTTCCACTCCGAACGTCTGACATCTTCGTTGGTCATACGGTCGATGGAATAACCGTGAGGATTCAGGCCAAAGGTGAAGGAACGGATATCTTCCATGCCTTCGCGTCCGGCCATGATCTGCTCGCAGTTCTCGATCATGTTGTCCAGGATCTGGATGTCGATGGGGGATCCGTTATGGGGCGGGCAGACCACTGTTGCCCTGCCGGCGATACGGTCGCGAAGCGCCACACAGTTATCCCGGTAAAGCTCGATGCAGTTATTGCCCCGCTGGCCCATGATCAGCACCTGGCCGCCTTCAAATTCGTCGCCGGTAAACAGGCAGCCGTACTTGAGGTCCAGATAAACGATGGAGGAAGCGCTGTGGCAGCCCGCGAATTTGATGCATTCCAGCTGACGGTTGCCCAGATCGATGATATCGCCGTCCTTGATGATGGTGGGCGTGTAGTTAAGCTTCCACTCCCACTTGCTGCCCGGCCTGGGATTGGCCGCTGATGCCTGGATCTCTTCCCAGGCGATCTCGGTCATATAGATCGTGCAGTCCGCAAACTGGGAATTGTTCAGGGTGTGGTCGCCATGGGAATGGGTGCAGGCCACGCAGATCTCCTTGCCGGGGAAGTTCTCTTCCACATAGGCTCTTAAATCCAGATCCAGATCCGTGGTGTCCATGATGAGGACCTTGTCGTCACCCTCGATAACATGGGGCTGGGACTGGGCATTGTCCATGGTAACACCCTGCAGGAACCAGGTCTCCGGCTTTACCAGCCGTCTCATAAACTGTTTATTAACAGGCCAGTCTCTGAAACTAACGCTCATATCATCCCTCCTTATTAATCCAGGTCCAGATCTTTTAAGAAGACCCGGTTCCGGTTGTAAACGATGGAAGTGCCCTTCCATTCCGAACGAAGCGCGGTGCCCTTGCCTTTTTCCAGTCTTGCCATGCCGTCGTTGATCTCGTCGGGATCACGGGTGAAGGGCAGGTTGTGATAGGACTGGGGATTGCGGCCGTAGGACATGGAGCTGACGTCTTCCATGCCGGGGATGCCGGACATGATGCGCTCGCAGTTCTCGATCATATTGTCCAGGGTCAGCGGATCCAGCGGAGATCCGTTGTGCGGCGGGCAGATGCAGGTGGCTCTTCCTGCAACGACGTCGCGCAGCTTCACCAGGTTGTCGCGGTAGAATTCCACGGAATTCTTCTTGGAAGCAGCACCGCCCACCAGGACCTGGCCGCCTTCGAATTCATCACCGGTGAACAGGCAGCCGTACTTGGTATCCAGGTACGCGGCCGAGGAAGCGCTGTGGCAGCCGTTGAACTCAATGACTTCCAGGCCTCTTCCGCCAAGGTCGATGACGTCGCCGGGCTTCACGATGGTGGGTTCGTAATTCAGCGGGGTATCCCAGCCGTTCGGCATGCCGGGACGCGGGCGTTTCCGGGATTCCTGGATCTCTTCCCAGCAGACTTCCGTCATATAGATGGGGCAGCCCTCGAACTGATAGTTGTTGGCGGTATGATCGCCGTGGGAATGGCTGCAGACCACCACCAGAGGCTTGTCCGTCACGCATTTTTCCACGTATTCCCGTACGTTGTAGGGAAGGTCCGTGGTATCGATAACAGCGGCGTACTTATCGCCGATCACCACATGGGGATGGGGCGCGGCGCAGTCCTCTACGAATCCGTTCAGGATCCAGGTATCGGGCTTGACAAGACGCTTCATGAACTGTTTCTCGATGGGAAGCTCGAGAACATTGATTTTTTCACTCATAATGAATTTCCTCCTGAAAATATAGATTAACTTTATTGTAATGTTTTAAACCCACATTGACAATAACCTTTGCAAGGGTATTTTCCGAATCCTTCAAGGGTATTTTCCGAATTGGACAGCCTGACTTCCGTTCCGGACCGGGCTTCTGCGGCTGTTCCGGGACTTTAAGACCTTTTTGTTCAGGAAGATTTCCGCCCTTTTGTCTGTACAAATCAGCGGCCGGATGCTAAAATAAGAAATCTAATCGTTAATTGTATGCAGAAGATCAGGATCGTCCGTGGTCTTTCAGGCAGGGCTGAGAGAGCGTCTTTCAGACAAGCCAGGCAGATAATCTTTAAGACAGACCGGACTCCTGCCGGGAATTCCTTCATCCGGCATAAGTCAGAAGCCGGGGAACAAGAAAAGAGAAAATATGAATATCGTTCGTTACTACACCATAGGAACCTTTACTTTTTCCCTCTCCTGTCCGGAAGAACTGCCGGTTCCGGCAAATATGGCCTTATTCGAGCTTCACGAACTTGCCGTTTCGAAGGAGCAGGAACCTTATCTCTATACAGTCTCCTTGACAAAGGGCTTTCCTCTTCCGTCCGGCTCCCCCGATATCATCCGGGAAGATATGGCGGTCTGGCTCCGGAACGGCCTGGAGACCCGGTATCTGTGGTTTCATCAGCACCGCCATGAAGGTCCCTATGCCTGTGTACGGGAAGAGGATTCACGGCACACGGCCGTCTTCATCGATCCCCGGGTCACGGAGGATTTTCTGTATGACACAGTCTTCCTGTCGGTTCTTGCCTTGGAAAAACATATGATCGGCTGCGATGCCCTGATCCTGCACAGCGCCTACATCGTCCATGAAAACCGGGCCATCCTCTTTACGGCCCCCGCGGGTACCGGAAAAAGCACCCAGGCAGGTCTCTGGGAAAAGTACCGGGGCGCCTTCCAGGTCAACGGAGACCGGACCCTGCTTCAGAAGATCGGCGGATGCTGGTATGCCCGGGGCTGGCCGGTGTGCGGTAGTTCTGAGATCTGTCACAATCTGGATACCTCCCTTTATGGCATCGTTGTCCTGAGCCAGGGAGAAAAGAACGAAGCGGTCAGAAGAGAGGCAGGCAAAGCCTTTCAGGAAATTTATCCCCAGATCACGGTGAACCGCTGGAACAGGGATTTCCAGTTAAAGGCCATGGATCTTACGGAAGCCCTGCTTCGGGAGATCCCGGTTTATCATCTCTCCTGCACCATATCCGAAGAAGCGGTGGAATGCCTGGAAAAGGTGCTGTTTCCCTGAAACCGTTCCGCCCGGGATCAACAGACAGCCTATACAAATTCCGGAAAGATCCTTACGAACACTGATAAGATTCTTACAAACACTGATAAGATTCTCCTGAAGCAGATAAACCCTCTGAAATACCAAAAACGAAAGGAAGCCGAAACATGCCCGGTGAAGCCGCCATTTTCGAAAACATCTCCTGGGACAGTGTCCTCACGACCAGCCCGGACTACATTTTAAGACAGATCGGCGAGGAGACCATCCTGGTCCCCGTCGTTTCCGAAGGCCCCCTGGCCAATACCATGATGACCATGAATGATACCGCCTGCTGGCTGTGGAACTCCTTCGCGAAAGGCGCCTCTTCCCAGGATGTGCTGAAAGCCGCCGTCCGGGAATATGACGACGGCACCGCGGACCACAAAGCCATTACGGAAGGCGTATACCGGTTCGTCCTGGAAAGCCTTGCCCTGGGAACGCTGATCCTGAAAGAGGACGCTTCATGAATCCTGCGGAAGGCGCCGCAACGGAAGAACAGCGGCTGCTGTTTCTTGGCGCGGAACGGAAAATGCCCCTCAACGGCAGTCTGGAGCTGTCTCCTCTCTGCAACATGGACTGCGAAATGTGCTACGTCCGGCTGTCTAAGGAAGAAGCTTCCGCCTGCGGCCGCCTGAAGACCGCCGATGAATGGCTTCAGCTGGCGGAACAGCTGAAGGAAGCCGGCGTGCTCTTTCTGCTGCTTACCGGCGGAGAGCCACTTTTATATCCAGACTT
The DNA here is from genome assembly GCA_017438305.1 of Lachnospiraceae bacterium. Taxonomy (GTDB): domain Bacteria; phylum Bacillota; class Clostridia; order Lachnospirales; family Lachnospiraceae; genus UBA1267. The sequence continues at coordinate 8,562 of JAFRVX010000114.1, forward strand.
TAAAAGGCTTTTTGTCTCCCTCCGGAAGATGGGCTTTATCCTGACCGTCAATACCAACGGAACCCTTCTGGACGAAGCCTGGGCCGATTTTTTCAGGGAAAACCGGCCGCGCCGCATCAATCTGACCCTCTACGGGACTTCTGACCTTGCTTATCAGAAGCTCTGCCATTATCCCGACGGCTTTGAAAAAGCGCTGAAGTCAGCGCGTTATCTTAAAGACCGGGGAACCGACGTCCGCTTCAGCTACAGCCTTACCCGGGAGAATCTTTCCTCCCTTAACGCTTTTTTCGATCTTTCCGAAGAGCTCGGCATCCCCTGCAGCGTCGATACCTATATGATGCCTGTCACCAGGGAACGGAACAGACCCTATGCCCTGGCTTCCCGGGTCTCTCCGGAAGAGGCCGCAGCCTGCACCCTTGAGATCAGAAGAAGAGCCTGCGGCTCACCGGAAAAGTTTGCCGGATACTGCAGAGATACCTTGTCGTCTCTGGAAAAAGCGGCAGCTTATATTAATGCGCATCCTTCTTCCAAAGAGCCTGTGCCCTCCTCCTGTCTTGCGGGAAGATGTTCCTTCTCCGTAAGCTGGCTGGGGACCCTGCATCCCTGCGTCATGCTGACGCACCCGGAGATCAACGTTTTCGAAACGCCCTTTGCAGAAGGCTGGAAGATCCTTACGGAAGGCATGGGATCCGTGTATCTGAACGGGACCTGCGCTTCCTGTGAAAAGCGCCTGATCTGCGAGTTCTGTCCCGCCGCCGCCCTGTCGGAGACCGGAGATATAAACAAAGCTCCCGAATACCTGTGCCGGTATTCGGAAGCCCTGGTAAAACTTATGAAAGAAATCCTGTCTGATCTCTGATCGGGGAGTTTCCGCCCTGACCTGGAAGTTCATCGTCAGGCACCTGTCTCCGTTTCTGTTTTTTCGTCCGCCTGACCATTTCCTTCGGACCCGGCTTTTTCATCCACGATCATTTCGTTCCCGGTTTTTTCACTCCCGGATCCTTCAATGACATTCAGACCGGCCTGCTTCTCTTTCTGGAGCAGGCTGGCCTTTCTTTTTTCTTCCTGCGCTTTCAGACGCTTTTTCTGCACCAGGATGATCCCTACAGCGGCGCAGAGGATGACCAGGCCGATCACCGCCAGCACCGGAAGAAGCGCCAGAAGGATCTCTGCCGGACCTGGAACAAAAATGACGTCGCCCAAAATCATTCTCATCATCTTTCTTTACCTGTCTTTCTGTCTGTTTGCGGAACGGTCTGTTCGCGGAACGGTCTGTTTGCAGACCAGTCGGTTTACAGACCAGTCCGTTTACAGACCAGTCTGTTACGGAACTGTCTGTTTACAGAATATAATTTCTGAGATACTTCGTACTGATCCGGATAGCCCGCTTTACATCCTCGGGGCTTCCCTGGTAGGCTTCGTCCTCCACTTCAATGCAGGCAAAGCCTTCGTAGCGGATATCATTCAGAGCGGAAATGTATTTTCCGAAATCGACGTTTCCCAGGCCCGGGAGCTTGGCTGTCATATACTGCACGGGATAAGCCATAATGCCCATGTCGTCCAGCTTCTCTTTATACAGCTTCACGTCCTTCATATGCACATGGAAGATCCGGCCCTTAAACTCATAGATTGGTTTTATATAGTCGATCATCTGCCAGATGAAATGGGACGGATCGTAATTCAGGCCCAGGTTTCTGGAGGGCAGGATCTCGAAGACCTGCCGCCAGATGGCCGGCGTCGACATCAGGTTTGTGCCGCCGGGCCACTGATAGGCGCCGAAAAGCATGGGGCAGTTTTCGATGGCGATCTTCACATCGGCCTTTTCCGCGCATTCCAGGATCGGATTCCAGACCTCCGCCACGTGCTTAAGATTTTCTTCTACAGTTTTGTTCTGATCCCTTCCGATAAAGGTGCTGACCAGGCCGACGCCCAGCTCCTTCGCTGCCAGGATCATGTTTTTCAGGTGACGGACGACGGCTGCCTGCTTTTCCGGATCCGGATTCATGGGATTCGCAAAATAGGTCAGGGCGGAAAGAACAATGCCCCTGTCTTTGGCATAGCTTATCACGTGCTCCTTATAAGCGGCATCCTCCAGCACCCGTTCCGCGTCAACGTGGCAGACCGCGTAGCCGGATCCGGCTTCTTCCTTCGGCCAGGAACCGGCCTCGATGCATTCCAGACCCGTTTCACGGGCAAAGTCGATAAGTTCTTCAAAAGTCATGGCACCGGCTATGGTGCTTACCAGTCCGAGTTTCATAGATCAAGTTCCTTTCTCGTAAAAACATTAACTTTTCGACGCTGAATAATGGGTCAGACATTCAGTGACTCAACCCTGTTCCATTCTCCTCCGCTTTCGTCAGCCTTTGAGCCGGGCCGGAAATCATACTGAGCCTGCCCGGACTGTCCAGGATCATCCCCGGGCTTTTCCTCTCCTTGCAGAAACGTCTGACTTATGGTAAGATTATACAACATATGAGCTGTTGACCGCAAGACGGAAAACAGATGTGTCTTTCATCAGAAAAAGGATGTGTCTTCCATGAGATACCAGATCAAACACGCGACAGTTAAATATGACGATACGACCATTCTCCAGGATGTCAATTTCGAGATCCGGGATTCGGAGAAGATCGCCGTTGTGGGCAGAAACGGGTGCGGGAAGACCACACTCCTGAAACTCATGACCGGAGATGTGGAAATGGCCAATCCCACCAGCGATCTGGATACCGGGATCTTCATGTCCGGAAAGCAGGAGATCGGGTATCTTAAGCAGATCAGCTTTGAGGACGGCTCCATCCCCGTGGAGGAGGAGATCAAAAAGGTCTTCGCCCCCATCTTCGAGACCGAAAAGCGCATGCGGGAGATCGAGGAACAGCTGAAGGATCACGACCGGCAGCTCATGGGCGAATATGATTTCCTGCAGAAAAAGATGGAGGCCCTGAACGGCTATACCTGGAAGCAGGACATGGAGATCATGTTCCAGAAGTTCGGCTTCGACCTGGAGGACCTGAAGCGGCCCATCGGCACCTTTTCCGGCGGACAGCAGACCAAGGTGGCTTTCATCAAGCTGCTCCTCTCCCGTCCGGATATCATGCTCCTGGACGAGCCCACGAACCACCTGGACCTGCCCACCATCGAATGGCTGGAAGGGTATCTTAAATCCTATGACAAGGCGGTGGTGATCGTCTCCCATGACCGGATGTTCCTGGACAATGTGGCGGACGTGACCTATGAGATCGAATATCACCGCATCAAGCGTTATCCCGGCAATTATACCGCCTTCATGAAGCAGAAGGAGCTGGATTTCAAGAAGCAGGAAAAGGATTACGAAGAGCAGCAGAAGGAGATCGCCCGGCTGACGGAATGGATCGAAAAATGGAAAAACACGCCCTCCAAGGTGGCGGCCACCCGGTCCAAACGTATGGTCATCGAGCATATGGTGAAGATCGAAAAGCCCCAGCGCTTCGATACGAAGACCTTCAAAGCGCTGTTCACCCCGAATTTTGAAAGCTATTCCGACGTACTGGACGTAAAAAAGCTGGTCATCGGTTATGACGAGCCCCTGGCGGAGGTGACCTTCCATCTGGGCAAGCGGGAACGGCTGGCGGTCATCGGTGAAAACGGAAAGGGCAAATCCACGCTGTTAAAGACGCTGGTGGGGGAGATCCCGCCCCTGGACGGCACCGCCCGTTTCGGCGCCAACGTCCAGTTCGGCTACTACGACCAGCAGAAGGCCGTCGTTAACGACGGGGATCCCTATGAGAGCATTCTGGACAACTTCTGGAACGCCTATCCGAATCTTCTGAGGGAAGATGTCCGGTCCGCCCTGGGCGCTTTCCAGTTTTCCGGAGAAGACGTGGAAAAAGCCATGGGCCAGCTTTCCGGGGGCGAAAAGGTACGGCTGGAACTGTGCAAGATGTTCTACGCAAAGCCCAACCTGCTGATCCTGGACGAGCCCACCAACCATATGGACATCATGGGCAAGGAAGCCCTGGAAAACATGCTGAAGGAATACACCGGCACGGTGCTCTTCGTTTCCCATGACCGGTATTTTATCCGCCAGATCGCCACCGGCGTCCTGGAATTCAATAAGGACGAGGTCCGTCAGTATAAAGGGACCTACGAGGAGTATCTGGAGGAAAAAGACAAACGGGAAAAAGGCCTGATCACGGATCTTTTCAGCGAAAAGAAAAAGCCCAAAGCCCCGGAACCGACGCTGGACGACGTCTTCGACAAAAAGACCTATTACAATCCCGGGAAGATCCGCTCCCGCCTGGAGACCCAGCTGGGCACCCTGGAAAGAAAGCTTGCCGAAAGTGAAGAAAAGGCCGACGACCTGAAGATGCAGCTGGCCGATCCGGACATCGCCTCGGATTACGAGAGGCTTATGGAACTGCAGGAAAAGCTCGCCTTTGAAGAGCATCAGCAGGAAACGCTTCTGGAACGCATGCTGGAAGCAGAGACCGAGCTCCACGAACTGGAGGAACAGATGGCGAAAAAGCCTTCCTGAATTTTTTAATAAGCCCCGCCGGCAAATCGTTTTTCAGTAAATGGTTTACAACCGGCGGGCTTTTTATTATACTGGACATAATTAATATTTATGATCCAGGGAACTTTCCGTACCTGTCATTTCCGACCGCCTCCGGAGAATCTTCCCGGGAGAACATCTGAGAGATATGTTTCGGACTTTTCCTATGGATCAGTATAAAAAAACGGAGTGTGAAAATGGAAACGGAAAACAAAACACAGCAGAAGAAGAACCTGATCTTCTACCCCATGGGCACCATCGGGCGGGATATGATCTACAGCCTGTTTACCAACTTCATCCTGCTCTTCATTCTGTACACCAAGCAGCTCACCAAGGCTCAGCTTGGCGCGGTGACGGCCATTATGATCGCGGCCCGGGTGTTCGATGCCATCAACGATCCCATCATGGGAAATATCATCGAACGCACCAGGACCCGCCGGGGCAAGTTCAAACCGTGGCTGCTGATCGGCGTGCTCTTAACCAGCATCGTGGTCTACCTGGCCTTTAATACCGATCTCACGGGCTGGAATTTCATCATCTTCTTCGGCGTGATCTACTTTGCCTACAGCATCACCTATACCATGCACGACATTTCCTACTGGGGCATGGTGGCCGCCCTTTCTTCTGACGGCAACATGAGAAATACCTTTACCTCCCGGGCAACGCTTTTCGCGGGCATCGGCGGCACCCTGGCTTCCATGCTGGTCCCGATGCTGACCACCGGCTCCATGGCCCTCGGCGGCAACGCCAAGACCGCCTACGGCAGGATCGCCCTGATCATCTGCCTCCTGGCGCCGATCTTCATCCTCTTTACCGTCTTCGGCGTAAAGGAGAACCGCTCCGATCTTCAGAAGCCCGCTCCGAAGGTCAGCTTTAAAAAGATTATCAACACCATCGGCCATAACGACCAGCTGATGTGGATGATCCTGATCTTCCTGCTGCAGCAGATCGGCAACAGCTTTGTCCTGGCCGGCGTAGGCTCCAGCTACATCTATTTCACCTACGGCTACGAAGGCGGTCTCTATTCCACCTTCTCCACCATCGGCGTTGCGGCGACGGCTTTCCTGATGATCTTCTATCCGGCCATTTCCCGGAAGTTCAGCCGGAAGCAGTTCATGACCTATATGGTCTATATCGGCTTCTTCGGCTTCGCGCTGGAACTGATTTCGGGACTGTTCTTCTCCCACAACATGATCGGCTTCTGGATGCTGACCGTCGGCTACATGTTAAGCAATCTGGCGCTGTATGCCATGTATCTGATCATGATGATCTCCATCATCAACACGGTGGAATACAACGAATACAAAAACGGCGAACGGGACGAAGCCATCATCACCTCCATGCGGCCCTTCCTGACCAAGATGGCCAGCGCTCTGGTGGTGGGCCTCACCTCCCTCACCTATATCATCTTCCAGATCACGGATTTCACCAATAAGATCTCCCTGTATGAACAGCAGGCAGAGACCGGCGAGATCACTTCCGAAGCCAAAAATACCCTGATCGATACGCTCCTTAACGGCGTAACCAATGGCCAGCGGCTGGGCATGCTCTTTGCCCTGGTACTGATCCCCATGGTCTTCATGACCATCTCCTTCATCCTCTACAAAAAGCATTATCAGCTGGATGAGGAGGAATACGACCGGATCGTCCTGGAACTGGAAAAGCAAAAAGGCTGAAACCAAAGAGCCTGAAGTTAAAAATGGTTATACCGCCGGCTGTGCAGCCGGCGGTTTTTCTATGCTTCTCCCCTGTATTGTTCATGAACCCCGGAAGGAGAACTCCCGATTTTTTATACCTTCTCTACGGAATTTATCTTGTGATGGAAAAAAGATTTTTGTAAAATAAAAAAAAGATTACCATAGGCTGTTCAGTAATCCGCCATGTTCATAAAGGAGTATCATTACATTAAAGCAGAAGCAGGAGGTGTAAATAATCTTTGGAAACAGGTGAAATGCTGGATTTCTTACAGGATATCGATTCCATACAGCTGACAGATCTCTGCCGGGGAATATGTTCAAGGAGTATGATTTCCAAAGTAAAAAACGGAGAAAGAGAACTGAACTGTATCTGTTTCATTCAGATTATGAAGCGGCTGTTTGTTTCTCCGGACAGGTTTTTTGTCCTGTTGGACAGGCGTGGATATGCCTACCTGAAATGGCTTTTTGACTGCCAGCGGCTGATTGCTGCAGGAAATTATAGTGAACTGGAAAACTGCCTGTCTGCTCCGGTTCTTGAAGAGCTGTACAAGGCTTATCGGCTTGTGGTGAAGCACGATGAAGCTTTTTTCCGTTATGTTATCGAACGGGAGCTTCATCATGATCTGGAAGCAGCCTATAGACAGATAAAAGAAGCTGTCGAATATATGCTTTTATTGGATGAGAGTGAAGCGCTTCTGCCAGGCCGTTACAGCACGGAAGAAATAAATCGTTATATGAATTACCTGGAACTGTCCGTTACTTTAGGTTACCGGTCAGCCATGACAGCAAAAGGAAGCTTTGACCAGCTTCTTCAGATGGCTTCCGTGTCTGAAAGAGATCCCCGCGAAGAAGCCCGACTGTACCCCCGGATCGTCTGCGGAACACTGTATGCCATAGGCAAAGTCTATCCGCCCGAAATAAAGATGGGAATGATCACCCGGGCATTGGCAACACTCCGCAAAATCAGGGAATGCTTCGATATGGCACCCCTCCTTGCTCAGTTGGCAGACACAGCAGAAGAACTGAAGGCCCCGGAAACGAAACGCTGCTGCAACTGGCATAAGGCCATTACCCTATCCTATGAATTAGGTGGCATTTCTCCGGAATATAATCCTTATGATTCCCATGATGTCAATCAGCAGCTGTATCGGATACATGAGTATCTGCTGCGGGGCCGCATGGCGGCTCAGGATAAAGCCGGCGGGAGAATGACCCAGGAGGATGCAAGCGCCGAGATCATGGAAGCAAGCAATTATTCCCGGATCGAGACGGGTTATTCCGACCCTTCAGATTACCATTTTCGCCGTCTTGCCACCCGTATGGGTCTTTCTTCCGAAAGGTATCAGGGAGAAATCACCACCCCGTACATCACGGATTTTTCTCTGGTTACGGAAGTGAGAAGGGCTATTCTTGAAGATGATCCCGAACGTTTTGACCGGGCTTACGCGGTTCTTAATCATCATCTGGACCGCCATTATAAAGAAAACCGCCAGTTTCTCGACCAGGTCATAGTTAACAGGAGACTGTTGGCCGGCATGATCACTGAAGAAAAAGCCATTGAGGAGTGGATAGCTGCTTTAAATCATACGATTCCTTACCAGGCAGATGAAGTCCATGTTTATTCAGAGCTTGAAATAGAAACCATTTTTAAAATAGTTAGATCAAAACGCCGTCTGGGAATGATGAATGATAATGACATCAAAATACTGGAAAGCATTCTGGTCAGCGAACAATCCGTTTACAAATACATTTCATCCTGGAACCGGGTAGGGCTGGTTAAACGCCTTCTGGCAGGCATTTATCAGGTGGCGGGAAACAATGAAAAGAGCATGGATCTTTGTTATCATTGCTTAAATGAAATGATGCAGGATCAGGATGCTTCATTATTAATTGAAATACTGGACATTCTTGCCGAAAACATGGTCCATACATATCCTGTTAAATCAGAAAGGCTAATGCAGATCGCCTATTGGATAGGCGATCTATATCAGGAAGAAGGGAGCAAAAAAGCAATAAGTTCCCTTATCAAAAGATGCTTTTCGAAGCCAATTCAAGATTTATGAGTTTTTTCCTTTGGAAACGTCTATCTCTTCAACAATTATGATATCCGCCTGCAGTTCATCTGAAGTATTATGCAGCGGATAACTTATGATACCTGTTTTTACCGGTGAAAACAGGACTGCTGCAGAAAATATAAATGCCAGGATTCTCGTGAATATAGCCATCATTAGACGCCTCCTTACTTGTTGATAATTCAAGCGTAAGAGGTTTTCCCGAAAAGCTCCATGTCCTCACTGTCACGAGGTGTTGACTGAAACAGCATGGACAATAGTTTTTTCATATGATAGCATTATGATGCGCGTAATAATACGACTTATAAGTCTTTAAAAGACAACTGACGAAGAGTTATACAGAGGCCGTTTTCAAAAAGAAAACAAAGATTACTCCCCTGTATCTAAATTGTCAAGAACGGAGGTATTGATGAAAATTATCAGAAAAATAATCGCTGTTGCTGCTTTGATGGGTATTTTATTCGGTGTAACAGCGGCTGCAGATTCGCGTAGTTACTGGTTCCCATTCCCTTCATATGGTGTAGGCAGTATGTGCTACTCCGAACTGGTAAACCCTAAATCCACTTCAGCACCAAGTGTAAAATCCAGTGTGCAGGTCCATGGTACATGTTATTTCCTAAGCAGCAGCAGGACAGCTAGTGATCAGGATACCAACATAGTTACTATCCCCACCAACAGTCTGGCCAAATATCCATTTACCTGGACAGACAATTCTTCCTCATCCTACTACCTGATAGGTTATCCTGATATTTATTCAGGTACATGGAGTGATTATACCGGAATAGGAACCTGGGTAAACTAACCGAAGACATTCGCTGATCATACAAAGCTGACAGTATCGGCGGCAGAACAAGCTGCTGATACTGTCAGTAATTGTGTTTTCAATGGTTTTCGATAGTTTGAAGGCATTATCCTATAGAGGTCTTATTCTATGTTAAGATCATTTTCAGTCCAGATAAAAAGAGCTCTGTCACCAAGACTGCTTCTGCTTTCTTTTGCTGCCGCAGCACTTCAGCTGCTGTCGGCGGCTCCCTTTATCAAAACCGATCAGGTTTCTTCTGTCTGGTATGTCCTGTTCAACAGCCAGATGACCGGCATAAATTTCTTTACCATCTATATTCTCCCGGTAATGGTTTATGCCGTTACGCTGGTAAAAGAATCGGAAACCCGCGCGTCGGATTATTATATCATCCGAACAGGCGTGGGGCGATACACGCTCTCTAAAATTCTGGCTTCCGCAACAGGTGGATATCTCCTGGTTTTTCTGGAATTATTGATTTGTATGACAGCGCTGAAAGCAGCCGGATTTCCATGGTATACCTTCAGATCCGATGGAACTCCCTATTCCGCAGCCATGGAGCAGGGGAAGGTCATTTATGGTTTTTTCATGTTCCTTCTGGACATGGGCTGGGGCGGGGCGGTTGTTTCCGTTTTTGGTCTGACCGTATCGGTTTTCATTGAAAATTCACTGGCTGCTGCGGCAGCACCGCTGGCAGTGACCCTGTTTCTTTCCAGAGTCGTGGATCAGTTGAAGCTGCCTTTTGATTTTAACCCCATGATGTGGATGAGATATGTGGATTACAGCGACCGGTTTACTGCCCTGGACGGAGTCCTGTATAAGTCAGCAGTCAGCCTGATCGTCATGACGATACTCTCTGTTATAGGGATCAGGGGAATGAAGAGGAGGCAGGACCGTGCCTGAAATAAGAAAAATACGGCGTCTGGTCTATATCAGTTTTGCCAGGCATATCACTAACCGGAAGACGATTCTGATAGCGGGTATGGCCGTAATCTTTGCTTTTTATAATTATATGCCGCTGACCAGGCTGGCCATGTTTTACCATGAAAACATACCACCGGTGTCCTTTGTCTTTCACCTGAGTCATTATCTTGTGCTGTGCTTTCATGCAGCCGCATCTGTGCTTTTGTTTGCTGATGTGATGAAAGAAGATGGATTCACCCTGTGGACGGTTATCAGGAGCGGAAAGACGGAGTATATTCTGGCTCAAAGCCTGTATGTGCTGCTGATGTCAGCAGTTTACGTACTTTTCCTTTATCTGCTCTCTCTGGTCTTCACCTTGCCCGTATTGGGTTCCATAAAGGAATGGGGCCCGTTTATGAAGCGGATGAGCCAGGATATGACGAGTCTTGTACAGGAGTCGGGAATCAGCGGCCATTCACTTTATGTTGCACCGGTGATTATCCGGCATTTTACACCGGCAGGTGCGCTGCTTTTTGCTTTTCTGATCATGTGGCTGGATGTTTCTTTTACCGGGATGATGATACTTTTTTTCTCCTGCGTTATCAGCCGGTCCTTTGCCACAGCTTTTGGCGGTGTTTTGGTATCCATAGCCATCTTTGCCACAGTTTCCGGCATGCTGCTCTTCGGAACCAGACTGCTTTACGCCTCTCCCATGTCCTGGAACAATATTAATAATATCGATTATGACAGGAGCGGTGCGTACCCGTCTCCGGAATACGTTGTCACGTTTCTGACTGTGGGGATCATCATGTTTGCCGTAGGTTCCTATATCGGATACAGACATAAAGAAGCCATAAAAGGATAATAATGGGGCAGAACAGCCTGTCTGTTCCGCAGGTTACTCGCGGATCAGTCAGGAAAAAGCTGCCGGAGGTGATTAACGGTTATGAAGAAGAGAATGATCGTGCTACTCCTGGTGATTACACTGGGAACCGTTTCTTGTGGAAAACAATCGCAGGAGACAACAGTTTCGGACGAAACGCCTTCTGTTGTATCCTCCGGACTTGTGACAGAGGCTGAGTTTCCTGAAGATTATCCGGAGAGTCTGGACACCTATCAGGCCTGTTTTTTTGAGCCTGATCTAGAAAAAGTCACCGCTGCTCTGATGCTCAATGACCCGGATGAGACCTTTATATCAGATTCCGGTGATTATCATGCGCTTTACGGGGAAGAAGAACATCTGGTAGTCAATACTAAGGACTGTATTATCGGTTATATCCGGACAGACGCTGAAACCGAAGAAGAACGGGAATTCAAAAAGCACGTCCGGGGACTGAAACCCATGGCTACCGAATTCTATCGATTCGGGAATAATGCGGGTCTGAATCCGGGGCATGGGAAATTCAAGGATTTCGACCAGGAGGCAGTGCTTTCTTTTTCTTCAAAAAAAGAAGTGACAGAACGGTTTTTCAATCTTATAGAAAACGCAGGATTTCCGGAAATGGATGTCCGGTATGTCTATCCAAGGAATAAGGATATTCTGACAGAGAACCTTAAAATATACAACGGGTTTTCTTCTATCGAAGAAAACCAATATGTCTTCACGGAAGAAGATGAAGATTATTATCTGATGGCGGTTCAGAAAATAAACGGTATTCCTCTGTGCTGTCATCGTTGGATCCTGGATCCCAGATCGGAATATCAAACGGATACCTATCTGGAGATGATTTATACAAAGGATTCCGGAGTTGATGAGATCAACGCCTGGCATTTATTCGACATAAAAGAAAAGACAGGGGTGAGAAAAATCCGCAGTCCCCTGGATGCGGTAAGGGAATATGAAAGGCTGTATGGCGAAAATGAATCCTTAAAGGGAACAACCCTCAGTTCGGTGGAACTGAATTATATTGTAACTCAGAAAGACGGAAACCTGACCGCGCTTCCCTGCTGGATACTGGTAATGTGGAAGGACCGTCAGTTATCCGAGGATGTAAGTATGAGACAGTATACGGTTATCGCCATAGATCCCGAGACCCTGGAGATTTATAACAAATGATCTTAAAACAGATTTATATCATCAGGGTAAGATAGTTGCTGAAAACATGCAACTGTGTATCATTAGCCGGGGCAAACCCTTTTGACCCCGGCATCAGGCAAACAGCGGCTGTATCATGGAATCCATCCGGACAAAGGGACGATAAAATGGCATATATAGAAATCAGGGAATTAGTGAAAGAATTCAAAGAAATCCGGGCACTGGACCAGGTTTCACTGTCCTTTGACCAGGGGCAGATACACGGCATCATAGGCCGGAACGGGTCCGGAAAGACCGTCATGCTGAAATGCATCTGCGGCTTCATGAAGCCAACATCAGGGGAAATTCTGGTTGGGGGAAAGAAAATAGTTCCGGGAAAAAGACAGGCTATGGGCATTATCATAGAGGTCCCCGGTTTTATTGACCAGAAAAGCGGGCTGAAAAACCTTGAATATCTATATGGGCTGAATCACAGACCGGACAGAAACAAACTGAAGAAAACCATGGAAAAGGTCGGTCTGGACCCTGAAAACAAAAAGCCGGTGGGAAAGTATTCCCTGGGGATGAGACAGCGTCTGGCAATAGCACAGGCCATTATGGAAGAGCCGGAACTGCTGCTTCTGGACGAGCCCATGAACGGTCTGGACAATAAAGGCGTGGAAGATATCCGGGAGCTGCTGAAAAAACTGGCGAAAGAAGGAAAAACCATCATTCTGGCTTCCCACAGCCGGGAGGACATTTCATTACTTTGCGATACCGTGACCGAACTGGATCATGGAAAGATAATCTTGACAGCCTGACCGGCATCCCGGTGCAGCTGCATACCATTGTTTTACTGTAAAGCCCGGACTTATCGAAGTCCGGGCTTGTGTTTTTTTTCCCTGTTAGCGATAAACTGATTTATTCAGTGTTTTCTTGGCTTTCCGCCTCGTTCTGAGGAGCGAAATAGAATTCCCTGGCATAGGCAAAATGCTCTTCAAAGCGGTGGATGGCTTCCCGGGAAACCTTTTTTGCCGGGAGAAGGATGTCATAGGCATGGAACCAGTTCGGGTAAACGTCCGCTTCCGCTTCGATGCCGGCTTTTCTCAGGTTCTCCACATAGTCCACGGTCTCCTGATAAAAGGGCTCGATATCCCCCACATAGGTATAACAGGGCGGCAGACCGCTGTAATCCGTACACCGGGCGGGGGCGGCATAGATGGGCACCAGGTCCGTCCCGTAGGCCTCCCTTAAGTACCGCTTCCAGGCCTTATGGTTCCGTTTGGTATTCCAGTTCGGCGCGTGATTATCCCGGGAAGAATCTGTATCCCGGTCGTCCAGCATGGGGTAAATGGGCATCTGAAAAGCAATATTCACTTCCTTCCGGTCCCGGGCCAGCATGCAGAGGGCGACTGCCATGCCGCCCCCGGCGCTCTCACCGCCCACCATGATCTGGTCCGGCCTGATCCCCAGTGCTTCCGCGTGCTCCTTTACATAAAGAAGGGCTGCGTAGCAGTCATGCAGGGCTCCCGGGTAGGGATGCTTTTTGGAAAGCCGGTAATCCGGCGCGATAAGGACCGCCCCGAACTTGACCACCAGCGACAGGGCCCTGGTGGCGAAAACATCCTTGGCGGAACCGGACTGGTAGCCACCGCCATGGATCCACAGGACCCCCGTTGCCGGTTCGTCCCTCTTGTCCAGCGGCTTCAGCACCAGCAGTTTGATTTTATGCTTCCTCACGGGAATAACGATCTTCTCAATAGTAAAAAGGTGTCTTGACATAGGCTGCTGTAATGATGATCAAGTATAGTTATTCAGCGTAAAACCTTCTGTTTTCCGACAGGGTTCCGCTGCTTTTCATGCAGGCTCAGGCACTGCTTAATAGAAAAACTTTCTTCTTAAAGCCATTCTTAAGGGTTTGATGACGCCGGCCAGGATCAGGAACAGGCCCGAAACGGCGATGGCCGGGAAGGAATAAATGCTCCAGGTAAACATGGGGGTCTTAAAGGTGATATGTTCAAAAAACTCGATGAGCATCGTAAAGCCGCCCAGAAGGATCAGGAAGCCGCCGAAGATATAGGGCCGGCTGCCTTCCACATGCTTCAGGAGCGTGATCAGCGCCGTAAACAGCAGGCAGTTGATCCCGATGATGGGAAAAGCAAAGCTTAAAAACCAGTGCCCGCCGGTCTTCAGACAGCAGTACAGTACATATCCGCCGATGGCCAGATGATCCAGCGGGATGTGGAATTCCACCTTCGGATGGCGGAACCACATCGGCAGCACCACGATGATATAAAACAAAGCGATCCCCAGCGCCGCGTAGCCGCCCCAGCGGATCTCGTGATACAGGCCGAAACAGACCGCCAGCACCACGCCGCAGGCAATGATCAGAAGCACCGTCAGAATAATGGCGGTGGGGATATCCGATTCGTTATAATGCTCCGGAAGCCTGTCCGAATAGGCCTTCTCCTGATATACTTCCTCAGGATTCCAGACCGGCGTATTGCAAAGCGGACAGCGGGCGGTCCCTTCCTGAAGCTTGACGCCGCACTTCACACAATACATGTCATTCTCTCCTGTTTGTCTCGATCTCCACCGGAATGCCCAGGTCCACCAGCCGCGAGAAGAAACGCCTCTCCAGCTCGGTTTCCCGAATGTTCCGGATCATATTGATGCAGGTTTTGTCCTGATAACTTAACACCGAACAGTTGTTGGGATAGGATCTCTGGGGACCGATGATGAATTCCATCCGGTTCACATAAGGCTTCATCGCTTCGGGAAGCTCCAGGTTCCCCAGGTTGGAAATATTGATCGATCCGCTGCTCTCCCCGCTGTGCCCGTACACCAGGTCCATGACGATATTCTTGATCTGGACCGGCGCCAGCCTCAGGATAAGCAGCTGCTGCGGTTTGACGTTGGCGGCGATCATACCCGCCATGTTCTGTTTTGTGGCGTAGGCCCTCAGCTGATGATTGATGGTATCACAGAGCTCATTCAGCGTATAGCTCCCGAAACGGGGATCCACGCCCGGGTTCAGCACCAGGGAAAAGTTCCTCAGCGTACGGCTGCCGTACAGCCTTCTTAAGTCCACGGGGATCGTGATCTTGACCGGCTTCCGGCGGGAAACGGAGCGTCTTTCTTCCTGCATCGAGATAATGCTCTCCGCCATGACGCCGGCCAAAAAAGACGTCACGGACACCTTTCTTTTATGGGCTTCCTCCAGCAGGACCGCCGTATCGACAATGCCCGTTGTCAGATGCTTAAAACCCTTTTTCTCTTTCCGTCCCTTCAGATGATAGGAAACGGACTCTTTCCGGGAAGCCGCCACAGGCGCCGCATTTTTTAAAAAGCTGTCTTCATATTCTTCCGGGTCCGGCTTGTCGGAAAGCCGGAAGATCATCTTTTCCGTCGGCACTTTTATGTGATATCTGATCTCCGTATACCGGGCCGCCAGGTTGCAAAGATACGTGATCCCGCCCCGGCCGTCCGTCAGCGAATGAAAGAATTCCACCGCGATCCGGTTTTTATAATAGAGGACGCGCAGCCCCGCCTTTTTGACTTCTCTCCGGCTCATGAAAGTCAGTGGATAGGCATAGTCTTCCCGGACCCTGATATCCTTTTTTATCTCCTCCAGATAATACCAGAAGAGGCCCTGGTTCAGGGCCAGATAAAACTGAGGGAAGCGGGGTCTTAAGTCGTTAACGGCCTGCTGGAGCATTTCCGGATCCACCTCATCCGCAAAATCCGCCGAGACCCGGAACACGTTGCACCAGTCTCTTCTGGTGATGGCCGGGAAAATAAGGGCAGCCGTGTCCAGCCTGAACCATTTTTTCTGAATCCGTTTTTCTGCTGCCATGATCTGTTCCTCTTTATCAGGGACCGGCCTGTTATTACCAGTTCATGGACCGGCCTGTTTTTACCAGGTCAGGAACAGTCCTGTTTCTTACCACGTCTCTGTATAAGGCTGTTCCTGAAGATTTTCCTCGTTATGGAAGAACGGCACCCGTCTTCCCAGAAACAGTGCTGCTGCCGCAAATACCATAAACAGCACCGCGTAAATGAAAAGATACTTTTCCGGATCCAGGATCCCTCCCAGGAACATGCCCAGGAAATTATTGAACATGTGGCAGAGGATGCTGGGGATCACGGAATTATACTTATACCCGATAAAGCCCCACAGAAGGCCCATGGGAAGCACATAGATGCCCTGAATGGGATTCATATGGAAGATGCTGAAAAGGACGCCGCTTATGATCACGCAGCCCGCCAGCCCGAAGACTCTTCTGGAACGTTGGAGGATGATCCCCCGCATGGCCAGTTCTTCACAGATGGGCGCCAGAAGCACCGCCGCCAGAAGCCCCAGGATCTCGTTCTTTCCCAGGGTCAGGTACATGGTTTCATTTAAAGCTTCGGCCTCATACGGGAAGAGGCCCGCAGCGATGATCTCCAGCATGATGGCCAGAGAAAAACACGCAATATTCGAGGTCAGCAGGAAGAGAAGGCCTGCCGGGTTCTTAAGCTTTGGCCCCACCGGTTCATACCGCCCTTCCAGTCTGGCCTTCCGCACATATCCGCGGTAATACCAGATCAGTACAAAAATGGTTCCTGCAACTACCGAAATGATCTCGACCCGGGCCAGAAGGGAAGTCGATGTCAGCAGTTCATTATAGGCATTGATAATTGCTTCGTAGTCCCCGCCGTTTTCCATCACCAGCCGGAAAAGAGACGGCAGGATCCCCGCGGCGCCTGCCGCGGACTGCACCAGGATCACGGCAATCATCACCCAGACACAGAAGAAAACCGTCCCGATCTTTCCGGGCTGAGCCTTGTAGGCCTGCCGGTAAACCGCCCGGTCCGATACCTGCGGCTGGGGCGTATAAGTCCTGGCCGGCTCATCTGTCCTGTTTATCGTATAAGGGATCTGCGTTACCTCTTCACGATCCGTTCCGGTTCCCGTATAAGGGATCTGAGACGCTTTTTCGCGATCCGTTCCGGTTCCCGTATAAGGGATCTGAGATACTTCTTCGCGATCTGTTCCGGTTTCAGCGGGGCCATATTCACTCATAAAAAACCTCCGAAGTCTGTTATGTTCTCTCATCATAACAGACTTCGGAGGGATGTGCAAGAATTATCCGGCATCAGGTTAGTGTCAGCTCCGGATTTCCTCTCACCGGCGGTTCATTAATCCTTTACTCTTTGCCGGGCAGAAACGGCCGGATATCTTTATAGGGAATTAGCAGGTTCAATCGCGGAAGATATGTTTTATCTGTCTGTTTACAGACTGTCTAAGAGATTTCTGATGATCTCCAATGCCTGATTTACAGCAGCATCTCTTTCTTCTGATGAAATAATAAGATTATTACTGCTTTTCTTGAAGTAATAGTTGATCACGTACTTGAGTTCTCCCTGTTTTATTGTTCCAAATAGAATATCAGGTTGTAACGGATCTTTTTCTATATAGGTAACACAATACTCCATAGTTTTATCATCAGCAGTAAGAAGTTCTTTCCCAAACCGGGTAATCAGATTGCTCGCCTGCTGATATTGTTCGTGAATATCATTAAAGTATATATCTACGGATATATTGTCCCCATTCTCCAGTCCGGCATACTCAGACAAATACAGCCATGTGTTTCTGTCTGACACATAACCGGTGCCATCCAGAGGAAGGAACAAGGTGAATTGAAGATTTTTCAATTCATCCTCATGTTTGATATACCATTGAATGAGGCAATCTTCTCCAAAAAGTCTCAGAGCTTTTTCAGGATCTTTTTCTGTATACTCAGATATATTTTCTGTAGGTGATGGACCATGTCTGTGAGAAGATTCAAACCAGATAACGCCAATTCCCAAACAGCCTGATACAACCAGTACAATTACCAGTATCGTAAGATTTTTTCTTTTATTCATATTATAGTCCTTATTTATTTGCTATATCCTTGGTTTAGAGACTTCTGATTTGTTTTCTGGTTTAATCAGTTCCTTCCTCCTGCTCCTTTTCGGATGGGACTGCAAAGGACTGTATGAGCTCGCTTTCATCCCCGTACCAAAGGATCTTATAAGGACATTCCTTTCCATGAATACTTCCAATTTCCTTTTTATCAAAGATCAGAAGCCCCCACCGCTGACTTCCTTTTTCATTATAGACAACATATTGATAGTCTTTACCGCCTATCGGGATTTCCCATGCATATCCTATGTCCGGGATCTTATATTCATCCACAATGTTGAAGTCTGTATCGTAAACTACACATTTTCTTTCCCTCTCGGGGAATTCCCGGTTAATACTCGTGTTGTCAAGGTAAAAGTAATTCCCATCAGACAGGGGTGTATTATATTGTTCCACAGATGAAAGGACTGTTCCTTTTGATCCTCCGTAAACATCAGATTCATAGATCTCTGTCAGGTATATTGAGTTCTCCATTCCGTTCCGGGGCTCTCTGTATAGTTTTCCGTCAAATAATACAAGGTCATCAAACTCAAGGTCAGTTTTTTCTATTTCTCCTGTACGCATATTGTAGACCTGAGATAATATGTTTGGCCCGTTTATCATTGTGAACCAGACATAATCACCCAGGGCCCGCAACGGGAGACATCCATGCTGTAAGCCGTCATAGTAGATTTCTTCTTCTGTCATGATTTTCTTTTCAAGGTCGATTCTGTTAAAACATGTTTTTGCTGCAATTCCCTCTTCTGAAGTAACAAACACCGAAGAATAATAGAACAGTGTACCTCTATGAATTAGCGGAAACGCCATATCCACTGTTCTCCATATCATTTCTTTTGAAGAACCGTCCGTGGATACTTTGACGACACATGTTTTTCGGTTTTCAGGATCATTATCTAACCTATCATAACAGATATAAAGATCATCCTTATACAGCATCAGACTTATAGGAGCAAATCTCCCATTCTCATCATAAAAGGCATAGTCAAGACAGGCATTACACTCCCGTTTCTTTTCAGGATCCCTTTCCTCATCATGAAGACAGTTTGCCTTTGAACAAAGAGGGATAATCGCACCTCCTTGCCTGTAAGTATATAAGAAATCATTATGAACAAAGATACAGCCTTCTTCAATCTCCTGGATTTTCGGGTAGATTAGATTCGGCGTCATCATATAACACTGCCAATCCGTTTCAAAGTTGTAGTCATCCTGAAAAACCATCTTTCTCTCCGTTGAAGAGGAGCTTTCGGTTGCTCCTGTAAAATCTTTACTGCTGCCGCATCCGGAGAAAAGGATGATTCCAAGTAAGAAAGCCATTCTCAAAGGGAATGTCCGGCTGAATAAGTGCTTAACCCTGAGAGCCACTGCTTGTTTCCCCTGTCCATGTGCCTGCTGTTCCAATCACTTTATGTGTCGCAATGGAACCTGCGGCAGAGTAGGGATATGGAATAGATATTGTGACGCTGACCGGATCAATATCTACCCCACTGTTTGTTGCAGGAGTATAGTTATACCTGAAAACATGACTGTCATAGGCTGCATAAGCAATTAAAGAAACCTCTTTAGTCGTATGAAGTTTGTGTTTCGTATTAGCGCTTACAGACGAAGGCGTATAACCGGTGGAACCTGATGCGTAGGAACCATCAATCATATACGACGACTGCACAAAACTCGCGGCATTCACGGGGGTGGACGTAAATAATCCGGCTGCCATAATCACCGCACCGGCAATACCAGCTGTTTTCTTTATGAAACTTCTTATTCCTTCCATACCTAAAAACCCTTTTCTTCTTAAAGATACTGGTACGAATCAATTAAAACTTTCTAGATCGCCGTACTATACGACAGACTCTCTTTGACCTGTTACCAACCATTGTTAACACAGAACAGATTATATGCAATTATTGAACTATTTGATAGACTCTGGTATTACCCTCCTTCTCAATGATGGATTACTTCCCGTTAACTTCAACTTTTCCCCGGCATCGTTCTAAATATAAGTATTCAACTATCGGTTTGGACACCGGATCTGTATCTTCGGCATCGGCATCCGGTGACCAGGTCTGACTCTGACCTTCAACCAGGATCTCCGCCCTTACTCCTATAAATTCATCCGCACCTTCCGGAAGCTCTATCTCCAATAACACAGGTTCGAAAATATTCCTGCTTGTCACCGTCTGTTTCCTTACATAGTTATCCCCTTCTTTTGTATAATAACCATATATCGTTGCAACAGCAGTATCACTATATCCTATAAGAACCTGGCCGTGTTCTTCATAATGCGATGTGTCAGGCATATCTAGGATCACTTCCACAGATGCTTTATCACGTGACAAGTTTACCTCGCCTTCAATCCCCGGTACATGATCAGAATACCTGTTTTTTTTCTTAAGCTCCCCTGTAAACAATATATCCTCAGGCTCTGTATATTCTATAAATGGCTCCATGTTCAGCGAAGTTTTTGGAATGGTGGAAGAATCCCGTTTAGCATAATCAGAAATGACAATGAGCGCGCCGTTATTCTCCATGTTTCCGCAGCCTGATAACAGCATCGCTCCAAGCAAGAGGATAACTCCAATGTTAATAAATATACTGTTCCTGTTTTTTTGCATAACGGTCACTCTTTCCTCTGGGTGCACCCATACATCCGGCCAATTCCATTTATAACATTCTGGGAATACACAGCAACTCGTGGAGTTATTGCTGCCTGTACCCTCCGTTCTCTGGTGTTAAGGCGCAGCGATGAATGCGGCAGGTTCTGTCTGATCATCACCATACCATAGGATTCTATAAGGACATTCCTTTCCCTGTATACTCCCGATCTCCTTTTTATCAAAGATCAGAAGCCCCCACCGTTCACTTTCCTTTTCATTATAGACAACATATTGGAAGTCTTTCCCACCTATTGGGATTTCTCCCGAATAGCCTATGTCCGGGATCTTATATTCGTCTACTTTCCTGAAACCTGTATCGTAAACCGTGCATTTCCTTTCCCTTTCGGGAAATTCCTGGTTAATCAGTGAATTGTCAAGATAGAAATAATGACCGTCCGATAAAGGCGTATTATACTGCTCTACGGATGAAAGCACGGTTCCTTTTGATCCTCCGTATACATCAGACTCATAGATCTCTGTCAGGTATATCGAGTTCTCCAGCCCGTTCCGGGGTTCTCTGTACAGTTTTCCGTTAAACAACATCAGCGCATCAAACCCAAGTTCGGTTTTTTCTATCTCTCCTGTACGAATATTATAGACCTGCGACAATGTGTCTGTCCCGTTTATCATCGTAAACCAGACATAATCTCCCAGAGCCCGGAGCGGAAGACTTCCATGCTGCACTCCATCATAGAACAATTCTTCTTTGGAGAGTTTTTTCTTTTCAAGATCGATTTTGTTAAAACTGATCTTTCCCGCCACATTTTCTTCTGTTGCCGTAAAGGCAACGTCATAATAATATAGAGCTCCTCGGTGGATCAAAGGAAAATGCATTTTGTTCTCTCTCAGTATCACTTCCTTTGACGTTCCGTCCAATGATAGTTTTATGACACAGACATTTCTTCCTTCAGGATCGTTATCCATAATATCATAACAAACATAAAGATCATCTTTATCAAGCATCAGTTTTCCTGAATATGACCCGACCTCATCATCATAGAAGGCATAGTCCAGCCAGGCATTGCACTCCCGTTTCTTCTCAGGATCGTTTTCCTGATCGTGAAGACAGTTCACTTTTGAGCAGAGCGGCATAATTGTGCCCCCCTGTTTATAAGTATAGATAAAATCATTGTGTACAAAAACACATCCTCCATCTGTCTCCTGCATTCTCGCACTCATGACGTAAGGGGTAGTCATGTAATACTGCCAGTCCGTGCCAAAATGATAATTATCATGAAAATCCTCCTTTTTTTCCAGTACCGTGGATTCATAACTTATCGTACCCTCCTCATCGGAGCATCCGCTGAGCAATATTATAAGAAAAAAACATAGGAACCGGAAGACAGCAGACCAGGATAAATTATGCTTAATCATAGTGGCCGCTGAAAGTTGAACCGCTCCATACACCGGTCGTTCCGGTTACTTTATGTGTTGCTTTTGATCCTGCTCCATAATAAGGAGATGGTATGGAAACAGATACACTAACAGGATCGAGATCTACTGCGCTTCCCGTAACAGGTGTACTATTGTACTGAAAATAGTATCCCGAATAACTGGCATATGCCGTCAAAGACACTTCCTTTGTCGTATGCAGTTTGTGTTTTGTGTTGGCACTCACCGATGATGATGTGTAACCGGTAGATCCTGATGCATAGGCACCATCAATCATATATGCTGACTGTACAAAACTTGCGGCATTCACCGGGGTGGACGATATAAACCCGACTGCCATGATCACCGCACCGGCAATACCGGCTGCTTTTTTTATATAGTTTCTTTTTCTTTTCATGATCAGCTTTCTCCTTTGCAAAGGTCCGTTGCACATTAATTTGTTTTCCTCCTGTATTATAAACATCACCCATAAACAGTGTCAATACGCTTCACTTATTCAACGTTTTTTTCACTTATTCGACATTTTCCACATAGATAACGCGTCAGATAAGTGAAAACAGTTGCAGGATCACCAAAAGATGTGTATCCTTACAACCATAACAGCTATGAATAATCTCCCCTTGAGGTTTTATCTATGAAAATAGCCTTTTGTGATGATGAAGTGATGAATTTCAGGGATTTTCAGCACTCCGTTGAACTTTACAATAAAAAAAACTCCGCCGGAGCAGAGGTTACTTATTTTCCCGAAGGCTCACAGCTAAGAGAAGTGCTGGATAAAGGCTCGCGGTACGATGTCTACTTCCTGGATATTGTGATGCCGGATCCGAACGGATATCAGCTTGCGGAAAGCATACGGAAGCTCGGGATCGAGGCTCCGATCATATTTATAAGCCAGTATGACATCTATGATAAAAAAAGAGAGAGCCTGAAAATCTTCCGTTTTATCTCCAAACCCATAAATTCAAGAGAGCTCTTTTCGTGTCTTGATCACATAAACAGGGAAGCAGAGAATAAACTGAAAACCATTTCTGTAAGATACCGTCCGGCAAAAGGCGAGGACTTTACGAAAACCGTCATTCCTTTATCCGAAATCACCCATGCCATGTATTATTACCATCAGATCACTTTGTTTACCGAGCATAATGCATATGTTTTTTCGAGCAGGGAAAGCTTTAAAGAATATCTTGAAAATGATCTTGATAACAGCCTTATCCAGTGCAGTCAGAGCGAAGCCGTGAATCCGGATCATATCCTTAAGTATACAAAAAGCCGCATTTTCATGAAAGACGGGCATTCAATACTGATCACACGCTCTTTCAGGCAGACGGCTTTTTCGAAGATTCAGCTTTATTTTTCCGGAGATTATTAAGCGATTATTACGCGATTGATTGGAGATTGATTATGGATGTTTTACTGGACTGCTGCATGAGTCTTTTTATGAGCCTTCTGACGGTTTATTATCTTAATAAGGTCTTTAAAGATCCCCGGTTTGAAAGCCCCTCTGCCCTATTCTTTGAAACGGCAGGATATGCCGTATTACTGTTCCTGAGTTTCAGGTTTTACAGGGTA
Organism: Lachnospiraceae bacterium; assembly: GCA_017438305.1. Lineage (GTDB taxonomy): Bacteria > Bacillota > Clostridia > Lachnospirales > Lachnospiraceae > UBA1267. The sequence continues at coordinate 32,134 of JAFRVX010000114.1, forward strand.
TTATCGGGCATCCCGGGTTTTTTGCTTATGCTCCTTCCTGTCTTTCTTTTTATTCTGCTTCTTTTTAACGATCCGATCCGGAAGAAGCTTCCTCATCTTTTGTACTGGCTTTTCATTTGTATAAGCCTCTATTATTTAATGCCTCATCTTTTTGCAGCTGCTGCAGGAAAAAGCCTGCAGCAGGATAACGGCAGGGAAATGCAGATCATCTTCCTGTTTCTTGATAATCTGCTGTTTCTGGTATTCATTTCGGCCGGCATTATGTTTTCCGACAAAGAAAAGCGTCATACCGGAACCAATGCTGTCCTGCTTTCCACTAACCTTTTCTGTATCGGGATCATCCTTTTTGTGATCAGAACTGCAGCAGAAAGGCAGGAAGCGTTAAGCACAACCGCCATGATATCCATTGTGCTTTCCCTTATCCTTTCCGGTATTTTCCTGGTTCTTTTCTACCTGATACGGGAAGAAGATGCAGAGGCCCGGAAAATGGCTGTTATCCATAATCATCTTGAAACACAGGAAAAACAGAATGCGGAAACAGATTCTCTTTTCCGGTCTTTCCAGATGCTTAAACACAATATGAATCATTATGTAAAGAGCATATCGTCCTATGTAAATAATAATGACATGGCTGGCGTACAGCATGAGTTAAACAGGCTTTCCAAAGAGACAGAAACTGCAAATGCTCTCATAAGCGGCTGTTCAGAGGTTGATGCAGCGGTTTACTTAAAGACCCTTGAATTCAAAAAAGAAGGGATCCCCTTTACCTGTCATCTTTGTGACCTTTCGAAGATCCCCATAACGCCTTTTGAACTTAATTCAATTATAATTAACCTTCTGGACAACGCAAAAAGGGCCGTATCTGACCCGGAGGTATCCGATCCCTATGTGGATTTCAGGATAAACCGTATGGAACAGATGCTTATTGTCCAATGCTCCAACACGCTTTCCGAAAAGCAGCTGGAACATCTTAACGGACCGGATCCTTTAAAGAAAGCTATAACGGAAAACGGCCTGGGGCTGAAAGTTATACGGCATATAGCAGACCGGTATGATGCTGTCTTTACCGTAAACCTGGTCCGTGATTGTTTTCACGCAGTGGTATCTTTCGAATATCCGGATTGAACGCAAACTTTATGATATAAATTCAAAACTGAAGAACTGCCCTCTTCCTTCTCCGGCGAAAGAGAAATACAGGGCATGACAGCCGTTCTCCACTGTAACAGGGACGCATATGCTGCCATTTTCAGTGATCTCGGCAGTTCCTATGATGCTGTCCTTCTCCAAAGAGGTAAACAGGGTAACCTTTCCGCAGAAACTGCCTTTTAAGTGCAGGCAGACAGATTTTACATTGTCAAAGTCGAAATACTTGTATCCGGCCACGCTGCCGTCCTGAATATCCGTAATGAACTGTTCCTGCCCGTCTTCCGTGGCTGTGATCCGGGTCTGGCTCTGCATCACCGGGTTCTGGTAATTGATCACGCTGACCGTAGAGGGATCTGTTATATGACAGGCTATGGCTGCCGGATATTTTCCTTCTGTCTTCAGCGGTCCGTCGTTCAGGCCGCAGCTGGTGATCTCTGTCTGGTCGATGCTGCCGTCTTCCTTTATGGTCAGCTTTTCCGCGCAGCCCTGGCGGGAGAATTCCGTACCGTTGGTCTGCCGATGGTAGAAGATATACCATTGTCCGCCCGCCTTTACCATGCCGCCGTGGTTATTGCCCAGCACGTTGACCGGTTCTGTCCTGCCGTCAAGGCCGATATCGCCGTTGGAAACCAGCGTGCCGCCGTAAACAAAACCTCTGTCGGGGAAGTCCGAGACCGCATAGCAGAGCTCATGGCTCTTATGGCTGGAATAGACAAAATAATACCGGCTTCCGACCTTCCGGATGGAAGAAGCCTCAAAGAAGCCATGGCCTTCGAAGCCGGTGCCTTCCGTATGATGGCCGCCGGGGATAAGCACCCGGGGCACTTCCTTCAGAGTCAGCATGTCTGCTTCCAGTTCTGCCGTCATGCCGTTTTCTCCAAGTTTAAGCGATGCCAGGCCGCCCATCCGTTTTTTCAGTTTTTCCTTCTCTTCCTCCGGGATGTCCATCTCATCCGGGTTCGGCAGCTTCATTTCCTTCTCGGCAGCAGGAGCAAAGCCATAGTACAGATAGACCCGTCCGTCATCGTCCGTCAGCACCGCCGGATCAAAGGGCATATACTCCCTTAACACAGCGCCGTGATGGAGGCTTTCCGGGTAATGGACATGTCCGTAAAATTCAAAGGGGCCGGCGGGGGAATTGCTTACCGCAACGCCGATCTCCGGATAGAAGGAAAAGCAGTAATACAGATAGTATCTGCCGTCGGGTCCTTTTGTCACATCCGGCGCCCACAGCTGCATATTGCCTTCTTTGTTGGAAGGATCCTGGGTTTTGGTGTAGATCACGCCCTCATAGCGCCAGTCGGAAAGATCGTCTTCCGGCGCGGACCAGGTCACGTAATCGCCTTCACAGTACTTTGTGCCGAAGGCTCTGTCATGGGAACCGTAAATATAGACCCTGCCGTCGAAAAGATGGGGCTCTCCGTCCGGCACATACTCGTAGGCCGGAAGGTACGGATTGAATACCTGTTTTTTCATAACTGCCATTCTGGATGTATCCTGAATAAGGGATACATCGGTCTCCTTTCAGTTTATGAACCATATATTTCCCGTTCTGATAACAATAATATACAGGCCGCCATGAAAAGTCAATTGTCAGGCTTGATTATGAAAGAGCTGTTTATTCGACTGTTTACAGACCAGGGACCTGTACCTGCTCCATCTGCAAAAAAGGAGATTCTCTTACCGGCCATTTTTATGACCTTTCGAAAATCCCCTTACACACATTTTGAACAGAAATACTGTATTCTTAATTGACACTGAATCATCCCGGCATTTACATAGCAGCAGGAGCAGCTTTTTTCTTTCCTCTGATGTGCTTCAGATAATAATACGTCACTTCGATAAAGAAGCACATCGCCCAGCCTACCGGGTAGCCGAAGCCCACAATAAAGGGCGTGTTGCCGATAAAGCGGGTGGCAAGGAACAGGTATAGCTGCCGGATGCCTACAAAGGCCGTCAGCATGATGATCATGGGGCCTCTCGAATCGCCTCTTCCTCTCAGGGCGCTCGCCAGCACATGGTTTACGCAGTTAAAGAGCAGGAAGAAGACGTTGGCGTGCAGGAACAGAGCGCCGGCTTCGATAACCTCCTGATCCTTGGAGAACAGGCCCACCGCCGGTTCCGCAAAGAAGAAGAGTCCCAGGGCCACAACGGCGGTTACGGACACCGACATGATAATGGTGATAATGGTCCCCTTGTTGGCCCTTTCTTCCTGCCCTGCGCCGATGTTCTGGCTCACAAAGGTGGTCGCCGCCATGGCCATGCTCTGCATAGGCAGCATGATGAAGGTATCCAGTTTGTTATAGGAACTCCAGCCTGCCATGACGGAAGAACCGAAGTAGTTGACGTAGGACTGGACGAAAATATTCGAAAAAGCGGTTATGACCGACTGAATGCCCGCGGGAAGGCCTACGGAAAAGATCGCCTTCAGGGTCTTCAGATCCACCTTCAGATCTTTCCAGACCAGTTTATAAATATCCTTGGTCCGGGTCAGAAGGAGCAGCGTCAGTACCGCGGATACCGCCTGGGAAATGATCGTAGCCCAGGCAACGCCGGCGATGCCCGCTTTCAGGAAGATGACAAAGATCAGGTCCAGAACGGTATTCAGGATGCTGGTAAAGACCAGGAACATCAGCGGCCTGGTGCTGTCGCCAACAGCCCGTAAAATGCCGCTTCCCATGTTGTAGATAAGAAGACCGGAAATGCCGGCAAAATAAATGGTAAGGTAGGTGACCGCATCCTCAAACACATCTTCCGGCGTATCCATGAATCTGAGCATGGGTTTTACGCCCAGGATGCCCACGATGGTAAAAACGATGCAGAACAGGAACGTCATGGCCATGGTAGTTTCCACGGACGTGTGCAGGTTCTTCATATCCTTCGCGCCGAAACGTTGGCCGATGATAACGCCGGCGCCGATGGAAAACCCGTTGAAGAAAAACACCAGCATGTTTACGATCATCGTGGTGGAACCCACCGCCGCCAGAGCTTCCTTGCCGACAAAGTTGCCAACGACAATGGAGTCCACGGTATTGTAAAGCATCTGGAAGATGTTTCCCAGCATCAGAGGCAGGGAGAACATGATAATCTGTCTGACAATGGAACCTTCCGTCATGATGACGGCTTTACCGAGTTTTCTGGACATGAGAGTTTCCTTTCCGTACAGCTGAAAACAACTGCTTTATACTGTCTTTTACTTTCTTTTACTGCCTTTATGCAGGCTTGTCTATCATAGCACAGAGAAGCAGGAAAAACCAGTTTTCGCCTGACAAAATCTTCGTATCCCCGGTCTGATAAAACGCCGTCTTCCCTGCCTGACGATAATTCGTGTACCCTTTTCCGGCATCTGACTGACAGCCGCCCCTGCAGGCACAGCACCCATCGCCGGATCTGTACCGTAAAACAGGCTGCCCTCGGGCAGCCTGCATGACCTTCTCTCAGGCTTTATTATTGCCTTCAAGAGTTATCGAGAATAGTTTTGCCGCCCTTTGTCAGGGTTTGATCCGGACGAAGGGCTTCAGGTTCTGCACCGCATCCTTAGCCACGATGCGCTTCTCATCATTGTCCAGATCGATCAGCACGTAGCGGTCGTTGCCCATGCCCAGTTCCTTCATGTAGGAAAGCTGGCGAAGGCCGTGACGGGATTCGATCCTTTCCACCAGGTCGTGATGCTCTTCTTCCGTCATGGCATAGATCATATCCACGGCCGCATTGTCGATGGCGACGATGTCCGTGGAAGCCAGGATGCCGACGTTCGGCGTGACCACCGGCGCCGCGTTCAGGCCTTCGCAGTCACAGGATACCGACATGTTCCGCATGATAGAGACATAGGTAATGTGCTTTCCGAAATAGTCCACGACGGCCTTGGTGGATTCCGTCATTCTTTCGCCGAACTCCTCTTCCACGATGCCCATGGGATCGTCGGAGGTGGCGTGGATGTTCCTCTTGCCCACCAGGGCGTCCGCGCAGCCGATGCCGATGTTCTTGTTCGCGCCGCCGAATCCGCCTACGGTATGACCCTTGAAATGGGTCAGGACAAAGAGGGAATCATAATTTGTCATATGAGAGCCGTGGGAGGTCTCCGTAAACCATTTGCCGCCCTTTACGGGAAGGGTGATGGTGCCTTCGGCGTCCATGATGTCCACCGGGCAGAAATCCCAGCCGTTGACCTTAATAGTCTCCAGATGCTTCTCCGTGGTATCGCGGTCGCCGTGATACCAGGTGTTGGTCTCAACGATGGTGGCGTCTGGCAGTTCCTTTTCCATGAACTGCTTTACCCAGGACGCGGGGGTGAAATTTGGGCCGTGCTGTTCGCCGGTGTGAAGCTTGATGGCTACCTTGCCGCAGATCCCGGCATTGACCTTCTCATAGGCCTTCATAATGCCTTCCGGCGAAATGTCTCTGGTAAAATAGACAATGGACTCATTGCCTGATCTCTCTTCATAAGGGATATAACGATTTCCGATCTTTACAGCTTCGGGCATAATTTCCTCCTGAAATGATTCTTATCCTGCTGCCTTCCTGGCAGCATTTGTTTTTTGATGACATCTGTATCATACAGCTTTCACGGGAATACAGCTATACTACGAACCGGGGATTTTGTTGCGTAAATCCCGTATAACCAGCGGAAGGCCTCAAAGTCGTGGCCCCGGAAGACTTATCGCTAGCCGTAAAGTACCCAGAAAACCAGCAGGGTGCTTCAAAATCGTTGCCCCGGAAGGCTTATCCTGGCCGCCAGGGGCCCCGAAAACATGCTGTAACTATCCTTAAGCTTCTTCCCCTTCGGGTTCTTCTTCTTTCGCTTCCGGCTGACAAACTGCTCCCTCCCCGATGAGTTCCGAATCATGCCCGTCATTTACAGCTTCAGCAGCTTCAAGGGCTTGCGTACCCGTTTCTTCGTCAGGCATGCCCTTTTCTTCAATAGGCAGGCCTTCTTCATTGTGTTCGCTCTCTTCTTCGGCGAGCGTACGATCTTTCTCAATGGCGACGTTCTCTTCTCCGCCGAGCATACTTTCTTCCTCGATGAAGACATTTTGTTCTCCGTCGAGCGTGCGCTCTTCCTCGATCTGCGCGTTTTCTTCTGCAGCCCGTTCCCTCTCCCGCCGGTTTTTCGTCACCAGCATCAGGACCAGGATGATCATAAGAAGAATAAAGACAAGAAGAGCCAGGCCTAAAATGACCATCAGGTTTTTTGCATTCAGCAGCGTGAAACTGTACCGGATCTCCGTTTTTTCTCCGTAAGGCACTTTCCAGGAAAGGGTCCTTCCGTCGGCGGATCTTTCGGAAGCATTATCCGAGAGCGGTTTTCCCGGCAGCGTGACTTTGTAGGAAACCAGGAAGGATTTCCCCGCCAGGGCGGCCATATCGATATCAGGACTGTCCGCGCCCATATCCTGGGCGGCAAAATCATAATAGAAATCCGCTGTAAACCGGTCCCGGAAGAAGCCTTTTTCTTTTTTGAAGAAACAAGGCGTTCCGGCATTCCCCTGGGAAAGCAGGGAGAACAGGTCCACGGACACCTCGGCATCCGACGACACCGTATCGATATTCGCCGCGGCATAACTCAGCCTGATGCCGGTGTAGCCTTCTTCTTTATGATCTTCCACCTGGTACCCGCTGTCCCGGAAGCTGATCCTGATATTCTCAAAGGGATCCTCCTGCATATAGGTCATGATCTCATTGGCATAGAGATAGGTGGCCGACAGCGTGAATTTCCGGTCCCGGCCGATCTCCATGGCGGTTTCGCTTTTGACGCAGGACGTGAGCGTCAGCATAAAACAGGCCATAAGGACCGTCACAAAAAAGAAACGTCCTGTCCTGAGTGTGTTTTTTCTTTCTGCAGCCCGCCCTGTTCCGCTGCTGAGCCTGTGTTTCCGTTCTTTTTTCAACTGTATCTTCCTTTTATCTTCTTTTTTTCGTTTTTTATGCTTGTTTTTCAGTTTTTTCAGGGTTTTTCCAGTTTATTAACCGTTCAGTTTTTAACTGTTCATTCCTGTTTATTGTTCTGATCAGATCCGGGCTTTATTGTCCCGATCTCCCCGGTATTCATTGTCCGGTTATTCAGACCGGATTCTGCCATTGGCCGGGCCCGCCGCCTCTGCAGCATCACCTTCCCCCGGAAGTCAGGCTGAGCCTGCCGGCGGTGGATCTCACCGCACTGCAGGCTCTTCATTGCCGCACGGGAAACCGGATCAGGTCATTCCCGGTTCATGTCGTAATTGACGTAGGCGTCCACTTTCTTCCCGGAGCGCTCGTTATAGACGAATTCGCAGGAAAGATAGGCTTCGATGAGCTCCTTGCCCAGCATGTTTCCGGTGACCTGGGAACCCAGGGTGATGATATTGCAGTTATTGCTTAAGCAGGCCCGTTTCGCGCTGTAGACGTTCCAAACGTTGGCGGCATAGGCGCCCTTTACCTTATTGGCCGCCAGCATCACGCCGATGCCGGTGCCGCAGAACAGGATGCCCCGGTCAAATTTCTTAGCCGCTACGGCTTCCGCCACCTCGATGGCCACGTTCGCGTAGACCGGATCGTCGGAACCGAAGTCCGTTACCTCATGGCCAAGACCGATGACAAATTTTTTCATTTCCTGCTTGAAGCTTTCCGCATTGGGGTCGCATCCCATCGCAATTTTCATTTCAGTGCCTCCTTCTTGATTTCGAGAAGCTTCTTCAGGGGGCTGTTTTTATCCCTTCCGAAGCAATCATGGAGCAGTAAATACTCCCGGTACAGTTTTTCATATACAACAGTATGCTCCGGTATGGGAACATACCTGTTTTCAGAGGGTCTTACCAGGGCGGAGACCGCTTCCTCATAAGCGTTTTCCGCGCCTTCCGCCTTTTTCAGAACCGCCAGTGCGTAGACCGCGCTTCCCAGGGCGCCGCATTCTCTGGTGGCTGCCACCTCGATGGGCATATTCAGAACGTCCGCGTAGATCTGCATAAGGAGCGGATCCTTATAGGAGATGCCGCCCGCCGCGATAAACCGGCTGATGTCCAGGCCGTTCTTCCGGTTATTGTCCAGGATGAGCCGGGCGCCGAAGGCGGTGGATTCCACCATGGCCCGGTAAAGTTTCTCCGGCGTGGTCTTCAGCGTGCAGCCGATGAACATGCCGGTAAGCTCACCGTCCATTAAGATGGAACGGGTGCCGTTCCACCAGTCCAGGGCCATGACTCCGGATGCCCCGGGCTTAAGCCGCGCGGCTTTGTCCTGCAGGAGCTTGAAGACGGAGATCCCTTTTTTCCGGGCTTCTTCTTCATAACTCCAGGGGACCATGTTGTCGGTAAACCAGGAAAACTCATCTCCCACGCAGCACTGGCCGGATTCAAAGCCGTAAAGCCCTTCCACCATGCTGCCGAAAACAGCCCCGTTGGAACCGCTGATATCCCTGATCTCATTTCCCTGGACCATGTAGACCGCGCTGGTGCCGATGACGGCAGCCATGACGCCCGGCGATGTGACGCCGGAGGCCGGCACCGTGGTATAGCAGTCTCCCTGGGAGACCGTCACATAGGTCCCTTCTTTAAGCCCGGTAAGAGCTGCGCCTTTCTCATCTACATATCCGGCCAGGCTCCCCGCCGGAAGGACAGGGGCGTTCAGCCTGGTTTCGGCAAGGTCTTCCAGGGCCGGATCCAGGGCCTTCAGGAAATCCCTTGAGGGATAACCGTCTCTGTACAGTCCCCGGTGCCCCGCCATGCTCCGGTTCCTGACCTGTTTCCCGGTAAGGAGCCAGGTGATCCAGTCTCCGGCTTCCAGCATGTAGGCGGCCTCATGGAACACCTCCGGGTCCTTGTTCAGGGTCTCCCAGATCTTCGGAAGCAGGTATTCCGAAGAGACCGTTCCGCCGCTCCAGGAAAGGAAATCCTCATTCCCTTCCCTGGCCAGACGGTTGATCTCGTCCGCTTCCTTCTGGGCACCGTGATGCTTCCAGAGCTTCACGTAAGCCTGAGAGCGGCTTCTGTATTTTTCCGAGAAGGAAAGGGGCGTCCCGTCCTCATATACCGGGATCATGGTACAGAAGGTAAAGTCCGTACCGACGGCCAGCACCTCTTCCGGTGAAAGGGCCGCTTTCTTAAGCACGTCCCGGATGACCCATCCCAGGCCAAGCCGGTAATCCGCCGGATCCTGATAGCATTCGTTGATCCCCACGGGGGTCCCGTCCGGAAGGATCGTATCCAGACAGCCATGGGGATAATAGAAGGTGGAGGACGCCAGTTCCTCTCCCGTTTGGATATCGAAGGCCGCGGCCCGGGCAGATAATGTCCCAAAGTCCACGCCGATAACGGTCTTTCTCATGATAGTCACCCTGTATTATCTTATGTATTTTCTTATATATTCTTATGTATTTCCCTACACTTTTATTTTCTTATGTATTTCCCTGCGCTTTCAGCACCTGATAAGACCGGACGGTGATCTGCAGGGTCCTGGAATCCCGGTATTCATTGATCTCCGGATAATAGGTAAAGGCCGCGTCCAGGCAGTTTTCCGCGCCTCTTAACGCCTTGTCCGTTTCATAAGCCCCGTAGGTCTCCTTCATCAGGCTTATGAATTCTTCCGCTTCATTGAACAGAACAGCTTCCATGCGGGTGCCGCTTTCATCGGAGACCACCATCCTCAGGGTATTCCGGTTCTTCCCGATGACGCGCATCTGATGGATCCTGAAATGGGCCCGGGCAAAAACCGGTCTGGGATTGCCGGTCCCGAAGGGTTCCAGCACGGAAAATTCCCGGATCAGCTGCTCCGAAACATAGGAAAGAGGCATGCGGGCGTCGATGTTCACCACGGGGACCAGATCCTTTTCGGAAAGACCGCAGGATAAGTTCAGGGCTTCCCTCAGCTTTTCCAGATTTTCCGGCCGGATGCTTAACCCCGCCGCCATGGCGTGGCCGCCGAACTTCCCCAGAAGATCGCTTACGGAAAGCAGGCCTTTCAGCATATGATAGGCCGGTATGGACCGTCCGGAGCCCTTCAGCCATTCTCCGCTGTCGGTAAAGACAAAGACCGGGCGGGAATACCTTTCCTTCAGGCGTCCGGCGATAATGCCCACGACGCTCTCATGGACCCCCGGCAGATAGACCAGCATGACGGGGTCTTTCAGCCGGGCGGAATGCTCCAGCTTCGAGACCGCCAGGTCAAAACCTTCCTCTGTCTTCTTCTTCCGTTCCTCGTTTAGGGCATGGATCTCGGAAGCAAGTTCAATGGCCGTCACCTGATCCCGGGTCTGAAGAAGGTCGAAAGCCAGTCTGGCATGGGTCAGCCGCCCCACCGCGTTGAAGCAGGGGCCGATGACAAAGCCGATGTGGTAGGCGCTGATCTTCTCCTGCACCAGGCCGCAGACGTCGATCAGGGCCTTCAGCCCGATCTTTTCCGTGATCCGGAGTTTCTCAAGCCCGGCCTTTACCAGGATACGGTTTTCACCCTTTAACTCCATGACGTCGGCCACTGTCGCAATGGCGGCGTACTCATAGAGTTCTTCTTCCTTTTCCTTCGGAATGCCCGCTCTCTCATACAGGACCTGGATCAGCCGGAAAGCGACCCCGGCGCCGCAGAGGCCCTTAAAGGGATAGGCGCAGTCCACCTGTTTGGGATCGATCACCGCGTCCGCCGCGGGCAGCCTGTTCTGGACTTCATGATGATCCGTCACAATAACGGTAAAACCCAGGGATTTCGCGTAGTCCGTTTCCTCTATGGCGGCGATGCCGTTGTCGCAGGTCAGGATCACGCCCATGCCGTCCCGTTTCGCTTCGTCGATGATCCTGGCGTTCAGGCCGTAGCCTTCCGTCAGGCGCTCCGGGGTATAGATCACCGGATTCCCGCCGAGGTTCTTAAGCCCCTCGAAAAGGATCTGCCCGGCAAAGATGCCGTCGTCGTCAAAATCGGAAACGATGGCGATCCCCTGCCGCTCTTCTATGGCCTTTTCCAGAAGGTCAGCGCCTTTGTCCAGGTCCTTCATCAGATGCGGATCCGCCAGGTCATCCATGGTGCCGTACAGGAACTGCCCGGCTTCCTCCAGGGTCGTGATATCCCGGTTTCTTAACAGCCGGGCGGTCAGCGGCGTGATGTGAAGCGCCTTTCCCCAGGCGGTAAAATCCGCTTTTTTCGTGAGTTCGATCCATTGTTCCCTGCGGGCCATGTCATTTTCCTTAAACCGCTTGAAATGCGGACTGTTTTTGATTATAATGCTACTTTGATGGTTTCGTTAATTATACCATCGCATGCACGGGTATTTCAATGAAATCTTCACCGGATTTTCATAAAGTTATGATACTATGCATTCATCTATTTCCCGGTACCGGACAAGACGCCTGTTCTCTCTTTACGATGCGCTTTTCCCGGGACCCTGTTTCTTAAGGAGGAAACCATGATCGAAGTCAGCCATCTGACGAAACGGTACGGCGACCATGAAGCGGTCAAAGATATCTCGTTTACCGTTGAAAAAGGCCGGATCTACGGTTTTCTCGGGCCTAACGGCGCGGGAAAATCCACAACCATGAATATCATCACCGGCTGTCTCTCCGCCACAGAGGGCACCGTTACCATTAACGGCCATGATATTTTCGAAGAGCCCAAGGAAGCCAAAAAATCCATCGGCTACCTGCCGGAGCAGCCTCCGGTCTATCTTGAGGAGACTATCGAGGAATACCTGACCTTCGTGGCCAGCGCCAAGAAGATCCCCAAAAAAGACATCAGAGCCGAAGTGGAACGGGTCATGGAAGCCACCGGCACCACCATCTTCCGGAACCGGCTCATCAAAAACCTGTCCAAGGGCTACCGGCAGAGAGTCGGCATTGCCCAGGCCCTTCTGGGAGATCCCGAGATTATCATCCTGGACGAGCCCACGGTAGGCCTCGATCCCATGCAGATCATCGAGATCCGCGACCTGATCTCCGGGCTTAAGGATACCCATACTGTTATCTTAAGCTCCCACATCCTTTCCGAGGTCCAGGAGATCTGCCAGATCATCATCATGATCGCCCACGGCAAGCTCATCGCCTGCGACACGCCGGAAAACCTGCAGCGGCAGTTTGCCGGAGACCTGAAGGTTGAGCTCCGGGCGGATGCTTCCGAAGCCGCGGTCCTGGGGGTCCTGAAGGATATTCCGGATATCGACGACGTGAAATTCGAAAAGGTGGACGAAGGGGCGGTCAGTGCCGTGATCTCCACGAAACTTGAAAACAGCCGCAGCCTGAATACGGCCCTGTTCAAAGCCTTCTCCGAAGCCGGCATCACCCTGTTTGAATTAAAGACCCTGCAGTCGGATCTTGAGGACATCTTCATCGAACTGACCAATCAGGCGGACGTGGAATATGCCGAGGAAGAAGAAAGGAGGTCCGGCGAACAATGAAAGCCATCTTTAAAAATGAGCTGAGAAGCTATTTTACCAGCATGACCGGCTATGTTTTCGTAGGCTTCATGCTGCTCTTTGCCGGCATCTATACCCTGGCCCTGTGCTTAAGATCCGGCTTCCCTTCGTTTGAATACGTGCTGGCCAACATGTCCTTCGTTTTCTTCATCATCGTGCCCGTCATTACGATGAAGGTATTGTCTGAAGAAAAGCGCCAGAAGACGGACCAGCTGTTATACTCGCTTCCCATCACCACCACCGACGTGGTCCTGGGCAAGTATTTCGCCCTTTTAACGGTTCTGGCGGTGCCGCTTCTTATCATGGCGTTCTACCCCCTGATCCTTTCCCTGTACGGAAACGTCTATCTGCTGACGGCCTACGGCGCGCTGCTCGGCTTCTTCTTTATGGGAGCCGCCTTCCTGGCCATCGGCCTGTTCATCTCATCCGTAACGGAAAGCCAGATGATCGCCGCGGGCCTCTGCTTCGTGGTGCTGCTCTTAAACTACTTCATCACGCAGATCTCCGGCGTCGTTTCTTCCGCAGCTTACGTTTCCTTCATGATCCTGATGGTCCTCGCGGCCGCCATGGCCGGCATTGTCTGGCTCATGACCCGGAACTGGTTCTCCACGCTTCTTGTGGGCGGCATATTGCTTATCGGCGTGGCCCTGACCTATTACTGGAAGCCCTCTTTATTTGAAGGCCTTGTGGGAAAAGCCATCACCGGCATTTCCCTCTTCAACCGGTTTTACGTGTTTGTGTCCGGTTCCTTTAACCTGACCGAGATCGTCTTCTTTGTAAGCGTCAGCGTCCTGTTTATATTCCTCAGCGTCCAGTCTCTGGAGAAGAGGAGGTGGAGCTAATGAAAAAGCTTTTGAATTCCTTTAAGACCAAAGCCTTCCGTGTGGGTGGCTATTCGGTGGTGGCCGCCGTTATCGTACTGGCCATCGTCATCGCGGCGAACCTCCTGATAAACGCGCTGCCGTCCCATATCAAGATGATCGACCTGTCCCAGAACCTGCTCTATTCCTTCTCGGACCAGACCAAAAAGATCGTTTCGGAAGCTGACCGGGACGTCAACATCTACATGATCTGCCAGACCGGTTATGAAAACAGCACCCTGACAAACCTTCTGGACCGGTACAACGAACTGTCTTCCCGGATCCACATCATCCCGATAGACACCAACAACAGCCCCACCTTTGCCACCACCTACGGGCTTTCCGAGGTGCCCAACAACTCGCTGCTGGTGGCCAGCGACCTGCGGTACCGCTATATTGCGGCCAGCGATATTTTCGAGACCACGCCCATGTACGACAAGGACGGCAAGTATATCGGCACCTCGTCGAACCTGGACGGTGAATCGGAAGTCACCAGCGCCATCAACTACTGCCTGATGAAGGAGCTGCCGAAGGTCTACCAGCTGACCGGCCACGGTGAAGAACAGCTTCCCGAAGAGTATGTCACCGCCATTTCCCGGCTGAACCTTACCGTTGAAGACCTGAACCTGCTGACGGTAAGCTCCATTCCGGAGGAATGCGACACCCTGCTTTTCCTGGATCCCAAGGGAGACCTTAACGAAAGCGAGTACGGTATCTTAAGCGAATTCCTGGGCCGCGGCGGCAGGCTGCTCCTGGTCACCACACCCAGACTTTATGAAAGGCCCTGGCTTGACAAGCTGATGGCAGATTACGATATGAGAGAAGAAACCGGTATCGTGGCGGAAGGCGATGCTTCCTACTACGCCGCCAGCGGCGATCCCACCTACCTGCTTCCCTCCATTACGGATCACACCATCACCAAGCCCATCGTGGACAACCGGTACATCATCTTCATGCCCATCGCCTCCGGCATCAAGCGGACGGGTACGGATGCCAACATCACCCTGACCCAGCTTCTGAAGACCTCCGGCGATGCCTATTCCATGATCGACGGCTACAACCGCACCTCCTTCGAAAAGCGGGACGGTGATATTTCCGGCCCCTTCTCCCTGGCAACGCTGATGGTCAGGGCGGATCCGGATTACATCCACGACGATACCATGATCATGTGGTTCTCCTCTTCCGCCATCATCGACGAGGAGATCGACCGCCTGGTTTCCGGCGCCAACATGGACCTGTTCCTGAATTCGCTTTCCTTTATCTGCGATCAGACCAACAGCATCTCCATCCATTCAAAGAGCCTGAACTACCGCTACCTGAATGTATCCGGTTCCCAGGCCACTTTCTGGTCGGTGATCCTGATCGGCGTGCTGCCCGCTGCCTGTCTGGCTGTAGGCTTAATCATCTTCTTAAGGAGACGTAAGAAATAATGAGCAAAAGAACGCAGAAACTGCTGGTCCTGCTCTTGTGCCTGCTCCTGGTAGGCGCAGCGGGATTTGCCGTGGTCAAGTTTACCAAGGAGAAGGAAGAGACCACAGAGACCGACCCTTCGGTGGAAAGCTTTGAGATCTTTAAAGTGGACAAAGACAAGATCGTCCATGTGGACTGGGTCTTCGGCGGCTTTATCGAAGAGTCCTTCACGAAAAAGGACGGCAAATGGGTCTCGGACACCTCTCCCGACGAATTTTTCTATCAGGAAGTTTTCGAAGAATGGCTGGACCGGAACTTCGGTTCTCCCTGGACTTCGGAAGCCGAGGTCAGCAGCACCGATATGGAGGCCATGGGCTTCACGGACGCGGACACCATCGCCCACGTGAAGCTAGAAGACGGCACCGAATACACACTGACCTTCGGCGCTTCCACTACCATCCAGAGCACCTGCTACTTCACGATGGATATGAAGAAAGTCTATGTGGTCCCCAGAGGCCGGAAGGCCGCCTTCGGACTGAAGCTGGCCAACTACCAGACCACCACCACGAAAAAAGGGGAATAACACCCGGCCTGAAAACCGGAGAATAAGACGCCGGAATTTCCGGTATGAAACCTGTTAAACAGGGGAATCTTAAGACAATCTTAAGAGGTTCCCCTGTTTATTTTTTATGATGCACAGCAGTAGAATAATGTGCAGCAAAGGCTTCCCCTCTGGGGAAGCTGTCAGCTCGAAGAGCTGACTGATGAGGTCGCCGAAGGCGGAGGATGAGGTCGCCGAAGGCGGAGGATGAGGTACCGAAACTATCAAAAAGGGAAACAGAGCCTCATCCGGTGCTCCGCGCCACCTTCCCCAAAGGGGAAGGCTGCCTCATCCGGCGCTTCGCGCCACCTTCCCCAGAGGGGAAGGCTGCCTCATCCGGCGCTTCGCGCCACCTTCCCCAGAGGGGAAGGCTGCCTCATCCGGTGCTTCGCGCCACCTTCCCCAGAGGGGAAGGCTGCCTCATCCGGCGCTTCGCGCCACCTTCCCCAGAGGGGAAGGCTGGGGTTCCGGCTTCAGGGATGAAAAAGCCTGAACATACATGAACATGCCTGAACATTTTAGGAGGGAAAATGAAAATACTGACTGCTGTGAATCTTATCATCGGGATTTTGTTTACGGTCTGCTATGCTTACCAGTTTGTTTATATCCCGGTCTCGTGGTTTAAAAAGAAGAAACCGGCTTCGAAAGAGCCGGTGCTTCATGATTTTGCGGTGCTGATCTCGGCGCGGAATGAAGAAGAGGTCATCGAAGACCTGATCGGGAGCCTGAAGAACCAGACCTATCCCCGGGAGCATCTGCATATCTTTGTGATAGCCGATAACTGCACCGACAGAACGGCCGATGCCGCCCGCCGGGCGGGAGCCTGCGTCTACGAGCGCTCCAATAAAGAGCTGGTGGGAAAGGGTTATGCCCTGGATGCCCTCCTGAAGCATCTAAAGGAGGATCATCCCGAAGGCTTCGACGGCTATTTCGTTTTTGACGCGGACAACATCCTGAACCCGGATTATGTGGAAAGAATGAATGAGACTTTCTCCGAAGGCCATGACATCGTCACCGGCTACCGGAACAGCAAGAATTACGGATCCAACTGGATCAGCGCAGGCTACGCTCTCTGGTTTTTACGGGACAGCCGATATCTGAATCACGCCCGTTCGCTTCTGAATACCAGCTGCGTCGTCTCCGGCACCGGCTTCCTTTTCAGCCGGGCTGTTCTGGAGGAGATGGGCGGATGGCCCTACCACACCCTGACCGAGGATACGGAATTTACCATCGACCAGGTCATCGCCGGCAGGAAGATCGGCTGCTGCCGCGAAGCAGAGCTTTACGATGAACAGCCGGTGAGCTTCATCCAGTCCTGGCATCAGCGCATGAGATGGTCCCGGGGCTATATCCAGGTTTTAAAGATGTACGGAAAACAGCTGTTTGCCGGCATGTTCAGAAGCTTCTCCTGCTTTGATATGACTATGAACTTCATGCCCGCCTTTGTGCTTTCCGTCCTGTCCATCATCATCAATATCTCGGTGGGGATCTGCGGGGCTGTTGCAGGAGAGGATGTTATGATCGCGGTAAGGTTCATCGGAGAATTCTTCTTTAACATGTACCGCCTGTTCTTCTTCCTGGGTCTTATTACCACTGTCACCGAATGGAAGCACATCCATACGGCAGCGCACAGAAAGATCCTCTATCTGTTTACCTTCCCGGTCTTCATGTTCACCTACATCCCCATCTCCGTGGCGGCCCTGTTCGTGAAGACCTCCTGGAAGCCCATCCGCCACACCTACTCCATGAAAAAGCTTGCCTCCCAGGGGATCACCGCCCTGCCGATGGCGGAAGGCAGCATCCGGAAGGCTTCGTAAAGCCTTATCAGCTGTTTTTCCGGCAGACAGGTTCATACATCGCCGGCAGCTATATCGCCGGCATGAAAGACGGCCGGAATTCGGAAGCTGAAAAGGAAATCTTATACTAAGGGAAAATAATATACGAAGGGGAAATCTTATACTAAGGGAAAATGATATACGAAGGGGAAATGTTATACGAAGGGGAGAGATTCCATGAAAAAGAAGATACTTAAGATCGTTTTCGCTGTTGTGATCGTCTTTGCAGCGTATAATGCCGCATGGTTTGCCTGGTCTCATGTAAAATACAGTAAATTTACCGGAGGCATGAAGCAGGGGGACTTCAGCAGTTTTGTTACACCGCGTTATGTTTATACAGATGCTGATAAATACGACTATCTTGTTAAGTACCCGGACTATCTCAGCTTTACCGGCAATATGTGTGTGGGGTGTCCTTCCGCAGATGAAGAAATCTTTACTGATGCTTTGATCATATGGCCTAAGGTAATGGGCGGATACAGTTTCGGAGTTCTGTTGTATGAAAATGACACGGAATACGCAGTCTATATCGACTCCGCCGGCAATGCTCTGGCAAAAGAAGAGGAAGCAATTGTTTCGCGGCATAGCGGGAATATTAAAAACCTGCTGATGATGGCTGATGAAAAATGGGACATCTGTGACTGAAACAGATAACGGTGCAAGACCGGTCGGCAGCAATTGAATAAACAGTAATTGAATCGAAAAAGAAATTGAATAAACAGAAATCGAATCGAAAAGAAAATGAATAAACAAAGGAAAGGGCTTCCGGAGTTCGGCTGTAAAACACGGCAAAACTTCGAAAGCCCTTTATTTCAGACCTTTATTTCAGGCCTTTATTTCAGGCCTTTATTTCAAGTCTATTATCAGTATTTATGTGTTGGGGAAGACCTCATCCACCACCTGCGGTGGTCCCCCTTCCCCAAAGGGGAAGGCTATTTGTATCTGCGACAGCGGCCGCTTTCCAGATGGGAAGGCTTTTTGCGTATGCGGCAGCGGCCGCCGGGGAAGGCTTATTTTTTGCGTCTGCGGTAGTGGCCGCCGGTGAAGGGGTTGATGGCGATGTCCTTATAGGCTTCCAGCAGTTCCCGGTCGGAATTGAAGCGGGCCTTGCTTTCGACGTCAAAGTACATGGTCGCCCGGGTGTCGGAGGCATAGACCGGCCATTCGGCGAGTCCGGGGCCGTTGGGATCGCCCGTATGAGCAAACTGTTTAAAGGCGCCGAACAGGGCATCCTGGACCCATTCACTGGCCAGGTCGCCGTTGGTCACCGGTACCAGATCGATGTTATGGAAGGCGTAGGGGATGTCCGCGCAGTGCCAGGCCGGCGCGCCGCCGTTATAGCCCCTGAAGCGG
The DNA here is from genome assembly GCA_017438305.1 of Lachnospiraceae bacterium. Lineage (GTDB taxonomy): Bacteria > Bacillota > Clostridia > Lachnospirales > Lachnospiraceae > UBA1267. Next base: position 50,701 of record JAFRVX010000114.1, read on the forward strand.
TAATCGAACAGGTAGTTGTAGGTTTCCGCGCTGCAGGTGTCCGCCCGGAGATCGCAGTATTCCAGAAGACCCGAGCGGTCATCCATAATATTCAGGATCAGCTCGTTCTTGCCGGGATAGGTCTTTTTGAAAAGATCGATGACCTTATCCACCACGGCTTCGTCTTTCCCCGCAAAGTGCTCCAGGATCAGGGCCCGGCGGTCTTTTTCGGGGATATCGTCCATGTTGGGAATGGCACGGCCTGCCAAGAATTCTCCGGTGGTGGAGCCGATGATGAGCTTCACCTTCTTCGCATTCTCCGTAAAGCCGCCGTTATAGAAGGGTTCGCCTTTGAAATAATCGTTAGCCACGGGCATCCACATGAAGAACCAGCCCCGGTCAAAGATCTCGTCGGAAATATTGCCGTAGGCTTCAAAAAGCTTATCGAGCGGCGTGGTCTCCAGGACCGTGATATCCTCGCCGCCAAGCTCCCGAATCAGCAGCTCGGCGATCTCCTTATCGTGCCGGTAAGAAGGCTCCTGGCCTCTTCCGGCGCCGCCGCTCATCATGATGCCCTTCTGGAACAGGCCGTCCGCCGCGGGGGTCTGCAAGAGCACGGAGACCTTGATGCCGCCGCCGGACTGGCCGAAAATGGTCACGTTCTCCGGATCGCCGCCGAAGGCTTCGATATTGTCATGGATCCACTGAAGGGCCAGGACCAGGTCCTCGATGCCGGCGTTTCCGGAATTCTTAAATCTTTCGCCGAAGGCGGAAAGATCAAAGTAGCCCAGCATGTTCAGGCGGTGGTTTAAGGAGACCACGACGCAGTCGCCGTACTGACTTAGATTCGTGCCGTCATACACCACCATCTCCACCGATGAACCGCCGCTCATGGCGCCGCCGTGAAGCCAGACCATGACCGGTTTTTTCGCCGAGGGATCCAGGGACTGGGTCCAGACGTTCAAGTTGAGGCAGTCCTCGGATTCCGGCCAGAACCGGTGGGTGACTGTGAGCTCATTTTTTCCGAGGGCGTTAAAGCCCATGGAAGGTGCGGTAAAGCCGTAGGCGATGGCATCCTGGACGCCCTCCCAGGGCTCCACGGGCGTGGGCGGCATGAACCGTTTGGCGTCGCCGTATTTCATGCCCTGGAACACATAGGTGCTCTCCAGCTTAAAGCCCCGTACCTTTCCGGCCTTCGTCTCTACGATGTTAAGATCGGGTCCGTAAGAAAACTGTCTGATCATACTAACTCCTTTTTCTTATAAAAACTGTACCCGGATCTGACTCATCCCTGCCGCGGGTATTTCTTTTTATGCAGGGTGAATATCTTCTTTTTCAGACTGCCCTTTCGGCAGCATCAGTAATCTACTTTCATCAGGCAGAGCCCCGAGGCGGGGGCCGTGGGTCCGGCCATCTGCCGGTCCCTGGATTCAAGAGCGGCCTTTACATCCTCCGGAGTCATCCTGTGAAAGCCGGCTTCCAGGATCGTGCCGGTCATGATCCGCACCATGTTCTGGAGAAAGCCCGTTCCGTGGAAGTTCAGGTAGATCTTATCCTTTCTTCGGACGATCTCGATCTTGTCCACGATCCGTACCGTGGATTTACTGAACTTCGGATTGCCGCAGAAAGCTTTGTAATCATGCTCGCCTTCCAGATAAGCCGCAGCCTTTTTCATGGCTTCAAGATCCGGCATCTGGTCCAGGACCGTCACGAATTTCCGTTCGAAAACCGGTTTGTTCTCCCCCACCCATAAGGTATAGGTGTAGAGCTTCCCCACCGCCTTGTAGCGGGCGTGAAAACGGTCGGAGCACTCCCGGACGTCGGTAACGCCGATGTCGTCCGGCAGATAATGATTCATATAGTCCCGGATCTCTTCGCAGGTCTTTTCCGTATTCAGCCGGACGTTCGCGATCATGGCTTTCGCATGCACGCCGGCGTCGGTGCGTCCCGCGCCGATGACCTCCGCCGCTTCATCCGTCATCAGAGACAGCACCTTTTCCAGTTTTCCCTGGACGGTCTCCCGGTCCGGCTGATGCTCCCAGCCGAAATACCGGGACCCGTCGTAGGCTATCTCCAGTTTATAATTCTTCATAAAAACCTTATCTTTGCCGTATTATCCGTTTTCCGCGAAATTGCCGGTATAAAGCTGATAATAACGGCCCTTCTTTTCGATCAGCTGATCATGATTGCCCCGCTCGATGATCCGTCCCTTCTCCAGGACCATGATCACGTCGGAATTCATGACCGTTGAAAGTCTGTGGGCAATGACGAAGACCGTGCGGCCTTTCATCAGGGAATCCATACCCCGCTGCACCAGGATCTCTGTACGGGTATCGATGGAGGACGTGGCTTCGTCCAGGATCATGACCGGCGGATCCTCAATGGCTGCCCGGGCAATGGAGATCAGCTGCCGCTGGCCCTGGGAGAGCTGGGAGCCGGTGCCGTCGATGACCGTATCATAGCCCTTGGGCAGGCGGGAAATAAAGTCGTGGGCGTTGGCCAGCTTCGCGGCGTTCACCACGTCTTCGTCCGTCGCGTCCAGACGGCCGTAGCGGATGTTCTCCCGGATGGTGCCGGTGAACAGGTTGACGTCCTGGAGGACCATGCCCAGGGATTTCCGAAGGTCCGCCTTCCGGATATCCTTGACCGGAATGCCGTCATAGGTGATGTCGCCGTTCTGGATATCGTAGAAGCGGTTGATCAGGTTGGTGATGGTGGTCTTCCCGGCGCCGGTGGAGCCCACAAAGGCGACCTTCTGGCCGGGTTCCGCGTAAAGGGTGATGTCGTGAAGGATCTCTTTCTCATCCGTATAGCCGAAATCCACATGGCTGAACCGGACGTCGCCCTCCAGCTTGATATAGACGGTCTCTCCGGCCATGGGGACCTTCCAGGCCCAGATGTCCGTTCTTCTTTCGGATTCCCGGATGTTGCCGTGAACGTCGATCTTCGCGTTGACCAGGGTGACCTTGCCTTCGTCCTCTTCCGGCTTTTCATCGATAAGCTGGAAGATACGGTTGGCGCCGGCCATGGCCAGGACGATGGAGTTCATCTGCTGGGCCACGTTGGAAATGGTCATGTTGAAACGCCGGCCCAGGTTCAGGAAGATGATGACGTTTCCGAGGGTCAGAGCCGCGAAGCCCGTCACCGTCAGGTTGGCAATGCCCAGAGCCACCAGCAGCGCGCCGAAAATGGCAGTCAGCACGTACTGGAAGTTGCCCAGGGAGCCCATGATGGGTCCCATCATGCTTCCGTAGAAAGAAGCGTTTTTCGCGATCTCACGCAGGTTCTCGTTTTCCTGGTTGAATTCCTCGATGGCGGCGCCTTCGTGGTTGAAGACCTTGATGACCCGCTGGCCGTCCACCATTTCTTCGACGAAGCCGTTCAGAGAACCCACCGCCTGCTGCTGCGCCATGAAGTAGGCGCCTGATATGCCGGCGATCTTTGTGGTGATCTTCGTGATGATGAAGACGAAGACAAAGGCGAACAGCGTCATCCAGATGGAGGTCCGGAGCATGGTCACAAGAGAGGTGATCAGCGTGATGACGGCGGACAGGATCTGGGGCAGCGACCGGGAGATCAGCTGCTGCATCGTATCGATATCATTCGTATAATGGGACATGACGTCGCCGAAGGTGTTGGTATCGAAATACTTGATGGGCAGGGACTGCATATGGGCGAACATATCCTCACGGATATCCTTCATAATGCCCTGGGTCATGACCACGAACATCCGCTGCTGCAGAAACAGCGAAACGATGCTGATCAGGTAAATGGAACCGATCTTTAAAATATAGCTCACCATCCTGGTCCCGGAGAAGCCGGTGGACATCATGGGGGTGATATAATCGTCGATCAGGGTTCCGAAGGCTGTTGCCGTAAGGACCGAGGTCACAGCGCCGGTTATGATGCAGATGACGGCGCTGATGAACCTGGCCCGGTAGTTCCAGAGATAGCCCAGCACTCTTTTGATGACGCTGAAATCCATCTTGGAAAAATCGATATCCTTAAGCTTGGTTCTGCCGAAGCCGCCCCGTCTTCCGCCGGGGCCTCCGGGTCCCGGACCGCCGAAGCCCCGTCCTCCCGACGCGGAAGTCCTTCTATAGATCTTTTTGCCGTTTTCATCCACCTCCGGCCCGTTTCCGGGCATCTTCGATGGATCGAAGCCCTTTTTATTATCCTGGATAACAGAGGAGGTATTTTTCTTATCGTCTTTCATGATCGTTCTCTCACGCGTACGCTACTTCGTCCGCGTCGCCGCCTCCTTTCTGCTGGGATTCGTAAACTTCTCTGTAGATCTCATTGTTCGCCATGAGTTCGTCATGGGTGCCGTAGCCGTTGACCATGCCCTCATCCATGACGATGATCATGTCCGCGTCCTGGATGGAGTTGATGCGCTGGGCAATGATGATCTTGGTGGTATCCGGTATCTCGTTCCTGAACGCGTAGCGGATCTTCGCATCGGTAGCTGTATCCACGGCCGAGGTGGAGTCGTCCAGGATCAGGATCTTCGGATGCTTCATCAGGGCTCTGGCTATGCAGAGACGCTGTCTCTGGCCGCCGGACACATTGGTTCCGCCCTGCTCGATGTGATAGTCGTATTTATCAGGGAATTCCTGGATGAATTCATCGGCCTGGGCAAGCCTGCAGGCGTGTTCGATCTCTTCATCCGTCGCGTTGGGATTGCCCCAGCGCATGTTGTCCTTGATGGTGCCGAAGAAGATCTGGTTCTTCTGAAGGACCATGGACACTGCGTCACGGAGCACCGTCATGTCATAGTCCCTGACGTCGACGCCGCCAACCTTTACTGAGCCCTCCGATACGTCATAAAGCCTCGGGATCAGCTGCACCAGGGTAGATTTGGAAGAACCCGTGCCGCCGATGATGCCTACCGTAGCGCCGGACGGTATCTTCAGATTCACCTTGGACAAAGCGTCCCGGTCGCTCCGGATGATGCTGTCGTCGTTCACTTCAGGATAACGGAAATTCACGCCTTCAAATTCGATGGAGCCGTCTTTTACTTCCATGACCGGATCCGCGGGATTGACGATATCCGCCTTCTCGTTCAGGATCGCCACGATACGTCTCATGGATTCCAGAGACATGGTGGTCATCATGAACAGCATGCCTACCATGGAGCAGCTCATCAGGATCTGCATGGAGTAGGAAAAGACAGAATTCAGAAGGCCCGTCGTAAAGACCGTTCCCATAAAGGGCGCCGTCACCGGCTCCTGGCCGATGATCAGCTTCGCGCCGAAGAAGGAAGCCAGCAGCATGCAGGTATACATGATGCCTGACATGATGGGCTCATTCCAGGACATCAGCCGTTCTGCCTTGACAAAATCGTCATAGATCAGGCGGCTGGTGGTGCCGAAGCGGGATTTTTCAAATTCTTCCCGGACAAAGGCCTTTACCACGCGGATGCCGTGCAGGTCTTCCTGGACGTTTTTGTTCAGATCATCATAACGCCGGAAGGCCCGGTGCATGATGGGATGGATGATCCTGGTCAGGATGATCATGGAGACCGCAAGAAGCGGCGCCGCCACCAGGAAGATCAAGGCCAGCTTCCAGCTGATGAATACGGTCATCACGATGGAGAACAGCAGCATGAGCGGCATGCGGAGCGCCATTCTCATGGCCATGCCGAAGGTGTTCTGCACCCGGGTGACGTCCGTCGTAAGACGGGTGATGATGGACGCCGTCGAAAACTTGTCAATATTCGAGAACGAAAAGGTCTGCACGTTTTCGTACATGTCTTTCCGCAGGTTCTTGGCAAAGCCGGTGGTGGCTTCCGCAGAGAACTTCGCGCTGAGAAGCCCTGTAATAAGGGCGATAATGGCAAATCCTATCAGGATCAGACCGTATTTGATGATGTTCGCCATATTGGACTGCTGCAGTCCGCGGTCGATCAGATAGGACATAAGATAGGGGATCAGGGATTCCAGGACCACCTCCGCCAGAGTCATGACCATGGTGAGGATGGCTGCCTTCTTATAGTCCCTGAAATATCCCAGCAGCTGTTTTATCATGATTTTGTCTCTGCCTCCATTTCCTTCATGTTATTATTCACGATCGTCAGCATGCGGAGAAGTTCTTTCTGCTCTTCTTCACTCAGGCCCTTGACAAAGTTCTCGTCGGCCTTTTCCAGTGACTGTCTCATGATCTGCTGTGTTTCTTCTCCGAAGGGCGTCAGGACGATCCGTTTAAGACGCGCATCTCCCTCTACGGACTGCCGCTCGATATAGCCCTTTTCCGCCATCCGCGACAGGATCGTGGAAATAGCTGATTTGGTCAGCCCCACCACCTTTTCCAGGTCCTTCTGATAGACGTCATTTTTTTCCATGCTCAGATAGCCCAGGATGCGTCCGTTGACAATGGTTTCCTGATCCATTCCGGCTTTTTCCTGCCCCGTGACCACGCACCGGTGCCACCGGTAGTTCACGATATGCAGCAGCCGCCCGATCTCTGCCTGGATCCTGTAAGGCCGTTCTGTTTGACTCACTTCACCCTCTCCTTCCCGATCCGCCTGACAAAACAGTTCTTAGTAAAAAGTCTCAGTAAAGTTCCCGGAAAAGTTCTCTGAAATATTTACCGGAAATCTGCTGAATAGTTCTCTGTTCAATAGTTGGCTGGTTGATAGTCAATCATTGAATTGTTTACAGGTGAATCGTTTGAATTAAAACAGTTTCTTTTTGAACAATTTATCAACAAACCATATTGTACTCTTTTCCGTTCGTTAGTCAACAGTTTTTTAAAAAAACAGCTTATCTGCCAACAGCCGGCCCGACAGCCGCTGATTTTCCGGGATTTTGTAAAAAAAGAGGAGCTTCGGTTGCATTTTGGCTCCGGATATGGTATACAAATGCCGTTTGGTACTATTAGACAGACTATTAGAATATGCTGCCGGAATCATCCCTGAGCGGCAGATAGGAGACAGCCCGGTAAGGTACAGCTGCACCGGCAGAACATCAGATTCCCGGTCGGGAACTGCTCTGATCCTGAAGGAGATATATAATGAAGCGAAAAACGTCAATATACGCGTTTGCCGAAGGCGCCGCCTTTACGGGACCGGCATGCATTACGGGGACCATATGCGCCCTTCTTTCCGGCGGTCCCGGCAGCCTTTTCTGGATGGCTGCAGCCGGCCTGGTCAGCTGGCTGGCGTCCCGCAAACTGGCGTTTATACAGCGGACCCGGCCCGATTCAGAAGACTTTTTTTCCTACGCCCCGAAACGGCTGACAGCCGTTCTCTTTATCCTGTCGGCTGTCTTCATCAGCGCTTTCTCCCTGAACCAGGCCGGACTATCACTGACCCGGGCCTTGACGGAAGCAGCGCTTTACAGACCTTCTGCGGTCTCCTGGACCGGCCTTTCCGGTTTCAAAGCTTTCTTTACGGCTAAAAGCCCTTTCAGGACAGCGGCTTCTTTCGCGGGGCTGTTCCTGGCGGCCTGCCTCTTATTTTTCAGGAAAAAAGCCTCTCTGACGGGTTTTGTCAGAAAACTGCTGACCGTTCTGACCCTGGGATTACTGATGATATATGCAGGCATGTGTCTGTACATCATCGTCACCCACCCGGGTGAAATATTCCATGCCGCCGGCCGCATAGCAAAATATGCCTTCAAGTTCAGGGCTGTCTACGGCGGCATCTTTTCCTATACCCTGCTGCAGGTGATCCGGACTGGCTTTCTCCGGGGGCTTCTGATCTCCCGGCCCTTTGAAGAACTTTACGATGATCCGGCTTCCCGGGCCGGCAGTTCTTCCGGGACCGCCGGTTCTTCCGGGTCTTTCCTCCTGGGTAAATTTCTGTTTCCGGTCCTGATCTCCCTCCTGACGGGCTTCATGATCCTTACGTCCATGAATGTCGAGATCCTGCAAGGACACGAGGACATTGTTCTGTACACGCTTCTTGTTTTCAGAGAGAGCTTTGGTACTTTCGGAACCGTCGCTGTAACGGCTGTTCTGTGCGTGCTTGCTTTAACCGCCGTCAGCCGGCTGACGGCCGGCGCCGGGAATGCGCTCGCATTTCTGACCGATGCCGTTTCTTCTGATGAACCTTCGGTTTCTCCGGAATTCCGGGAATCCCCTGCAGAGGAAGCACATCGGGAAACTCTTTCCCTGACGGGGGCAAAAAAACAGAAGAGCCCTTCTCGGGCTCTTCTGCCGGTAGTTTTTGTTATATACCTTGTACTTGCCTTCGTTCTCTCCGCGGCAAAAAGCCGTTTCCTGCTGTCCTGCTGTGATCTTGCCGTCCTGGCTCATTTCCTGGTCTGCCTTGTGACGCTTTTCAGAACGCTGGCGTGAGCCGGACAGGTCTCGGCGGCAGATCATCCTCTGCTGCAGTCTGATCCTCTTACATAATGTTTCAGGCAAGGACCTTCTGTCCGATAAACATCGGCACGCCGGTATCCTTATCCACGATGGCATAGACAAAAGGCCGGTTCAGGCGGACCTCCGGCTTTTCCACGGGAAGTCCCAGGGCTTTCAGCATGATCGCGGTCACCGCGCCGGCCTTTGTTCCCCGTTCATCCACTTCGATATGAGTCTTATGAATGACGTCTCCCAGAGACGTCATTTTCTTTACGATGCCGGAAAGTTCCGCCTGGTCCGAGAAGGTTTTTTCCAGACCGATGGCCCGGAAAACATCGTTCATGATGGCGGACCAGTCTTCCTTGAATTTCGGCAGGGAGCAGATGCAGGGCGTATTCTTTGCCGAAGCCAGAAGCAGAAGAAGGGTTTCTCCGGTAAGGGATCTGATAAAGGCTTCGAAATCCGCCGTTTCTGCCGGAAGAAGCGCCAGGAAGGCAAACCGGTTCCCCTTGTAAAGCTTGACAAAACCGGTGCACTTCTCATTTTCGATATAATAATTTTCTTCGGAATCCAGATAGGTCACGGAAGTCTTTTCACCGTAAATATCCGTAAACTCCCCTTCCCGGACATCGTCAACCGTGTACAGCCTCTCCCATTCCGCGTCGAAGGCCAGGGCGTTGATCAGGTACATGATGGCTTCCGGAGCGGCGGATTCGATCACCTGGTCGATCATGCCGTCCGTATGCTCCGATACCCAGGCATTGATCTCCCGGACCGCGTTCTCATCAAAGAAGACCTTCTTCACTTCCGCGTTGTAAAAATCCTCACAGTTTTTGATAAAGCGCTTTTTGACCTTCAGGTCCTCGTTCATCCAGAGGCTGTCGGCAAAATGGAACTTCGCTTTTTCGTCAGAGGGAAGCCCTTTGACATACTCCGACAGAAACGTGTTGAATTCATCCTCGGAAAGGCCGCCGGAAATGACTTTCAGCATTTCTTCCTGGGTCTCTCCTTCCGCGCCGTTCAGCACCATGGCCAGCGCCAGGGCCAGGCTTAACGGAGAGACCAGCACGTTCTCATCCTTGGAAAAACAGTTTTTAAAGGTTTCCAGGCCAAAAGAAGCCAGCGCCGCGTAATTCTTCATATCCATGTCTTTCTTCCTCTTATTTTTTCAGCCGGATCACATTCCAGGACTGCTTCTTCAGAAGGCCCGTAAGCTTTCCGTCTTCCAGCTTCGTATTCAGGTTCAGTTCAGGACATACCCGGAAGGGATCCGCTTCCGTATTTACGGCTTTAAGATCGTCTCCTGTAAGCTCGATATGTTCTGCGACCTTCCAGCCCGCGAACTGGCGCAGATCCGCCGAGATCTCCATGGCCTCTTCCGTATTCTTATTGACGGCAAAGATCACCGCTTCTTCCTGCTCTTCATTGAGCACCATGACGGCGTCCAGATAGGGGACATCCGTAAAATTCTTTGAATCATAGACCGGCACCCGGCTCAGGGTATTCAGCACGGTCCCGTTCCCGTAAAGGGATGCATGCAGGAAAGGATAGAAAATGGTCTGGCGCCAGGCTCCGGTATCCGAAGTCATGATAGGCGCGATAACGTTGACCAGCTGGGCGAGACAGGCCATCTTCACCCGGTCCGCGTGCTTCAGAAGCGTGATCAGGAGGGAACCCACCAGCAGGGCGTCTTCCAGGTTATAGATATCCTCCAGCTGATGCGGATGCTCTGACCATCTGTCAAAGGGAATGCCGTTGGAATGATACCAGACGTTCCACTCGTCAAAGGAAAGCATCATGGTCTTCTTCGACCGCTTCTTTGCCTTTACATAATCACAGATGGAAACGACGGAAGCGATAAAGGCATCCATTTCCATGTTTCTTGCCAGGAAGTCCGCTGCGTCGTTGTCATCGTTCCGGTAATACTGGTGAAGGGACAGGAAATCCGCCTCATCATAGCAAAGATCCAGCACTTCCGCTTCCCAGGAAGCAAAGGTGGGCATCGAGGAGCTGGAGCTTCCGCAGGCCACCAGCTTGATCTCCGGATCCACAGCCTTCATCGCCCGGCCGACTTCAGAAGCCAGACGGCCGTACTCGTAAGCGGTCTTATGGCCTGTCTGCCAGGGGCCGTCCATCTCATTGCCCAGGCACCAGGTGCGGATATTATGGGGCTCCTTATAGCCGTTTTTGATCCGCAGGTCACTGTAATAGGTGCCTTTTTCGATGTTGCAGTAATCGATCAGGTTCAGCGCGTCGGAAATGGTGCCGGTGCCTAAATTGACGGCCATCATGACTTCCGTATCCGCCTTTTTGGCCCAGGAAGCAAACTCATCCAGGCCGAATTCATTGGTCTCCACCACGTTCCAGGCGATCTCCATGCGCTTTTTCCGAAGTTCTCTGGGACCGATGCCGTCTTCCCAGTGGTAATTGGAAACAAAATTGCCGCCGGGATACCGGACAATCGGTACCTTCAGCTCTCTGATCAGATCGATGACGTCCTGCCGGAAGCCCTGCTCATCGGCGGTCTTCTGGCCCGGCTGATAAATGCCTTCATAAACGGCTCGGCCGAGGTGTTCGATAAAAGAGCCGTAGATCTTCCGGTCCACATCTCCTATGATATAGTTTTTATCAACGATAATCTCTGCTTTCATAACGCCTCCGTTCATTTTCCGTCTGAATTCCGCGCTCCCGCCATCTTCCTTCATCCCGCGCTCCCACGGCGTTAACTTTTTCACCCGGGACAGTGCGTACCGCCGCGAACTTCATTCTGCGCTCCCGCGGAGTCAACGCCCCCGCTTCGTGCTTCATGAGGGGCACGCCGGGAAGTCTTTCCTCTACCGTAAGGCAGACACTCCATGGAGTCCGGCTTTAGGGCAGGAATCATATTAAAATATAGTCGCCAAAAGTAGATTCCGGATGGTTCCGTGCTTCGCACTCCCACCATCCTCCCTCATTCTGCACTCTCGTGGAGTAAAAACTCCACTTCGTGCTTCATGAGGGGCACGCCAAGAAGTCTTTCCTCCACTGGAATGTAAACATTCCGTGGAGTCCGACTTTTGGCGTTGGAATCATATTAAGATAAATGTATCAGAACTTTCCATGAAAAGCAACAAAAAATCACGGAATAAGGCTCTTGCGTCTCCGGCTTTTTCCCCTTATCATGGAAGAGGCAGCGGGAACAGCCTGACGTCCCGCAGGAGAACGAATTCCCGGAAAATGGTTTCACGACTCACCGGAAACGGGGTCATGATGAGATAACACCGATGCTTTCCGGAAGCCCCCCTGCGGACACGACCCGTGTGCCTGAAAAAAAGTATTATGTTAAAACAGCCAACTGACTAAGGAGAATGATTTTATGACCACCGTCCTGATAACCAGACCCTTTAAGGAGACCGATCTTTCCCGTTTTTCTTCTTTCGAGGGAAAGTGCCGGTTTCTCTATGACGCCGCCCCATCCCGGGACATCCTTTTACAGGCCGACGTGATCCTGGGCCAGCCCGTCCCGGACAGTTTAAAAGACCTGCCGGATCTTAAATGGGTGCAGATCACCAGCGCCGGCGCCAATAACTACACAGACCGGAAAGAGCTCTTTGGAAACGGACTGAAGCTGACCTGCCTTTCCGGCGCCTTCGGCCAGTCCATCTCCGAGTTTGTCCTGACCATGACCCTGATGCTCTATAAAAACATGCAGCTTTACCGAGACAACCAGAACCAATCTCTCTGGAAGGATGAGGGCCCCCAGGAGACCCCGGTGGGCAAGAATCTGCTGATCCTGGGCGCCGGAAACATCGGGAGCGAGATCGCGAAGCTGTTCCGGCCTTTCAGGACACATATCACCGGTATGAGAAGGGTCGTCCGGGAGATTCCGGAAAACTTCGATGAAATGATCACCTCCGACGGTCTGGATGAAGCCCTTCCAAAGGCGGACATCATCGCCTGCGCCCTTCCGGAAACGCCGGAAACCATAAAAATGCTGGATGAAAGAAGGCTCAGCCTGATGAAACCCTCGGCGATCCTCATCAACGTGGGCCGCGGGACTCTGATCGATACCGATGCTGTCCTGAAGGCTCTCCGGGAAAACCGGCTCTTCGGCGCAGCCCTGGACGTCACCGATCCCGAACCCCTTCCGGCGGATCATCCCCTCTGGCAGGAGAAAAAGGCCATCATCACGCCCCATACCACCGGAGGTTCTTTCGGCCATCTGAAGGCCACGGAAGAGGTTCTGTTTGACATCTGCCAGAAGAACCTTCAACGGTATCTGGAAGGAGAACCGCTTCTGAACCTGGTGGATCCCGAGACCGGCTATCGGGTCGTGGAAAACCGGTATTGACCGGCCCGGCAAACGAGCAAAGCAACGATCACTCTGTATTTTGCCGGAAACTGACAGAAAAACACCGCCCGCGGATTTTTGTCCGAAGGGCGGTGTTTTCTTCTGTTCTTGCCGGTCTGGTCATCTGATCCGGGCTGTCCGTGTGGCCGTCTTATCCGAGCTGTCTGCTCCGAACTGCCGGCCAAACTATCTGATTCTTTCACAGAAGCGGTTTCAGTCATCAACGGTCATCAGTCAGTTTTTCCGGCTTAAGAATTCAATGATCTCATGGGCGGCCACATTGCCTTCTCCCACAGCCTTGGCGATCTGATAGGGACGGCCCGTGCAGTCGCCGGCGGCGTATAAGCCGGGCAGGTTGGTCTCCTGCTTACGGTTGACCACGATGTGGGCGCCGTCGATCTCAATGCCGGGCACCAGCGTGGTAGGCGCCAGGGCGTTCCGCAGGCAGAACAGCCCGTCCACCGGGATCTCCGTGCCGTCAAAAAGACTGATGGATTTAATCTTCAGCCCGCCGGCTACTTCCTTGATAACGCCGATCCTTTCCACGTTCGGAAGGTCGATATCACAATCCTTATACCCCACGGAAAGATACACCTTCTCCGCAAGTTCCGCCAGATAGGCGACCTCATGCTCATACCGTTTTGATCCGCAGAAAACGGCGATGGTCTTTCCCTTGTACAGGAAGCCGTCGCAGGTCGCGCAGTAGCTGACGCCCCGGCCGACAAAGTTTTCTTCATTGACAAATCCCTTGGCCTGCACCACCCCGGTGGAAAGCAGGACGGTCTTTGCCTCATACATTTCATTTTCCGCGAGAAGGCTGAAGTAATCGCCCATGGCGCCGACAGTGGTCACCATCTTATCAACGGTCTCGATCTCCATCTCTTCCGCGTGCGCGCGCATCTTCTTATTCAGTTCTTCCCCGGAGATCATCCCGACGCCCGGATAATTCGCGATCTTCTCGCTCTTTTCTACCTTATCGCTGAAGGCCATGGAACCGAACCAGATGAAATTTTTTTCATGGAGTTTAAGGCACAGGGCCGCGGAAAGGCCCGCAGGACCTGAACCGATTATAGCAGCATCATACATTCTAAATACCTCTTTCTGATGGTTACTGTTGTTCTGTTTGTGAAACTGTTGTCCTGTCAGACCGGATGCATTCCGGCTTCCCCTTTGGGGAAGCTGTCTGCCGTAAGGCAGACTGATGAGGTTTCCTCATCCGTCATGCTCCGCATGACACCTTCCCCAGAGGGGAAGGCTGGCCTTATCCGTCATGCTCCGCATGACACCTTCCCCAGAGGGGAAGGCTAGCCTCATCCGTCATGCTCCGCATGACACCTTCCCCAGAGGGGAAGGCCTGAGGGGTGGTGTAACGGAGGGCTGGTGGTATAAGCAAAGCCGGGTCAGGCGTTAAAAACGTATTTGTCCAGGCGGTCGAAGGCTTCCACGACCCTGGTATGAGGAACGGCCAGATTCATGCGGATGGTGTTGTCCACCTTGAAGGGTCTGCCGTCCTGCCAGTAAACGCCGACTTCGTAGCCTTTCCGGATCAGGGCGTCGCAATCCGTATCATGGGCTTTGATCCACTCATCGCAGTCCAGATAGAGCATATAGGTGCCCTGGGCCCGCTGGAGCTTCACGCCTTTAAAGTGTTCATTGATATAATCATAAGCATAATCACAGTTATCCCGAAGCACTTCACAGAGTTCATCCACCCATTCCTGTCCTTCCTGTCTGTAGGCGCCGATCAGGGCATACATGGAGAGCACATTCATGGAATTGTAATGGGTCTTGGAGGCGGAAGCCTGGACCCTGTCCCGGAGATATTTGCTGTAAATGATATGATAGCTTCCCACCAGGCCTGCCAGGCTGAAGGTCTTGGACGTTGCGTAAAACGCCATGGTACGCATCTTCGCATCCTCCGATACGGACTGGGTGGGCGTATGCTTTCCGTGAAGAATGATGTCGGACCAGATCTCGTCGGAAATGACGAAAACATCGTTGGCCTTATAGACCTCCATTGCCTTTTCCAGTTCTTCCTTCTCCCAGACACGGCCGCAGGGGTTGTGAGGATTGCACATGATGGCCACATGGATCTTGTTTTCCTTGATCTTCTGATCCATATCGTCATAATCCATGCGCCAGATGCCCTCTTCATCCTTATACAGATCCGAATGGACGATCTTATAGCCTGCATTGGTCAGGGTGCCGGTAAAGCCTACATACGTGGGTCTGTGAAGCAGCACCGCGTCGCCGGGCTGGGCCAGGGCTCTGAGGGCCGATGCCACGCCGCCGAGGACGCCGTTCTCATAACCGATATCGTCCTTTGTCAGGCCCCCCACACCGTTCCTGGTCTTCTGCCAGTTGATGATGGCGTCGAAGTATTCCTCTCTGGGCCGGTAATAACCGAAAGTGGGATGCTTCACTCTTTCGATAATGGCCTCCTGGATGGTGGGGCAGGTGGGGAAATTCATATCCGCGACCCACATGGGGATCGGGTCGAACCCCTCTTTTGCCGGAACCATATTGCCGGTGCCGATGGCATCCACCGCTATGGCATCGTGGCCTTTCCGTTCGATGATACTGGTAAAATCAAACTTCATGATCATGCCTCCGAAAATGAATTAATTAAGTTGGCTTCAGCATATCATAAATCGAACCAAACCTCAAGACGGACCGGGGAGAAGTTTTGTTTTCGCCGGAAGTTTTCCCTCAAATGTTTACCATCTTAAATTATACCGTCAGAAGTTTTGCCTTGAGAAGTTTTATCGTCAGAAGGTCTATCGTCATAAATTATATCGTCAGAAGCTCTGCCGTCATACGGAATCTTTGACTTACAAGGAAGAGATCCATCCGGATCAACTCATAAACTCCTGTTTTTTCTTGCAGATGAATTCCGTTTTTTTACTTCTTTCCTCTCCGTTTCTGTGCTATACTTTTTTAAGAATATCGACCATTACCCGGAGGAAATCCATGAAAAGTTTAACTTTTGCAGCAAGAAATGACGCTGTTACCCGGCGCGAGGACGAAAACCGGAAGATCGCCCGTCTGGCCGCATCCGAGGGCATCGTCCTTCTGAAGAACGAGGACCATCTTCTGCCCCTTGCCGATAAGCGCATCGCCCTTTTCGGCGCCGGCGCTTCCCATACCGTAAAGGGCGGCACCGGTTCCGGCGAAGTCAACGAACGGCATGCGGTGACCATCCTGGAGGGACTGGAAAAGGCCGGCTTTGAGATCACCTCCTACAACTGGCTCTATGATTACATTGCCTCCTATGATAAAAAGCCGGAAACAAAAAATAAAAAGACCCTGGATGTCGTCAACATGCTTCAGACGCCGCCCATGCCCTACGGACGCCTGATCACGGACGAGGATCTGGACGCGGATACGGAAACCGCCATCTACGTCGCGGCGCGCCAGGCCGGCGAAGGCGGCGACAAGCGGCTGGAAAACGATGATTTTGACTTAAGCGATATCGAGACCGACAACCTCCGCAAATTAACGGAGCACTATAAAAACGTCATCCTGGTCATCAATTCCGGCTCTTCCATGAGCCTTTCCCGGATCGATGACCTTCCCGTAAAGGCGGTCCTCTTCTTCTGCCAGATGGGTATGGAAGGCGGAAATGCCTTTGCCGACGTCCTGACCGGAAAGGTCAATCCCTCCGGAAAGCTGACGGACACCTGGGTCAACAGCTACAGCGATGTTCCCGCCGGCGATTCCTACAGCTATCTGTCCGGGGATCTGAAAAACCAGTATTATAAAGAAGGCATCTATGTGGGCTACCGTTATTACGATACCTTCAATATCAGGACCCGTTATCCCTTTGGCTTCGGCCTTTCCTATACCACCTTTGATATCACTTCCCACGCCTTTTTCCTGGATCCGGAGACCCAGCAGGTGCTGGGAAAGGCAACGGTCAGAAACACCGGGACCGTTCCCGGAAAAGAGGTGGTGCAGGTCTACGTCAACTGCCCCGACGGGAAGCTGAAAAAAGAATACAAACGGTTGACCGCTTTTAAAAAGACCCGTCTGCTGGCCCCCGGCGAAGAAGAGGAACTGGATCTTTCCTTCCCCTTCTCCTATATGGCCAGCTACTCTGAAGAAGAGGCTTCCTGGATCCTGGAAAAAGGCAGTTATCTTGTAAGGATCGGGACTTCTTCGGATAATTCGAAGGTTTCCGTTGTGGTCCGCCTTACGGACACCGCCGTCGTCTCCCGGAACCAGAACCTCTGTGTGCCGGCGAAACGGGTGGAAGAGATCGAGCCTGCGGTTCGGATCCCCGATGACGATCTTGAAAACCTGCCGGTCCTGACCCTGAACCCTGAAGAGATCGTCACCCAGATCATCGAATACAAAGATCCTCTGCCGGCTTCCGATCTGAAGACGGACGCGGTCATGAGCCGCCTTACCGACGACGACATGATCGATGTCTGCGTAGGTGAAGGCATCGGCGGCATGATGACCACCAATAAATTCTTTACCCCCGGCGCAGTGGGGCGCACCACGTCAAAGCTCTACAAAAAGGGCCTGATCAACGTCAGTCTTTCCGATGGTCCCGCAGGCCTGCGGCTTTTACGGGTTTCCGGGCTGACCAAAAAGAATAAGCTGAAATTCGTAAAAGGCAACAGCCTGCTGTCAGTTATGGACAGCATGGGCGGTCCTCTGGCAAAGGTCATGCAGGCCGATGAAAAAAAGGACGAGCTCTTATACCAGTACACCACCGCTTTTCCGGTGGGGACCTCCCTGGCCCAGACCTGGAATACGGAGCTGTGTTATCAGGTGGGTGAAGCCCTGTCTCTGGAGATGGAGGAATACGGCATCACCTACTGGCTCGGACCAGCCATGAATATTCATAAGAATCCCCTGTGCGGACGGAACTTCGAGTACATGTCGGAGGATCCGGTGCTTACCGGCAAGATTGCCTCTGCCCTGGTCCGGGGCGCCCAGTCTCTGGATGGCAACTACGCCACCATCAAGCACTTCGCCTGCAACAACGCGGAGGACGACCGGAATCACTCCAACAGCCACGTCAACGAACGGGCGCTCCGGGAGATCTACTTAAGAGGCTTCGAGATCGCGGTAAAAGAAGGAAAGGCCGCCTCGGTGATGTCCAGCTACAACATGCTGAACGACATCTATACGCCGGACAGCCACGACCTTCTTACCGGGATCCTGCGGAATGAATGGGGCTTTGACGGCCTGGTCATGACCGACTGGTTCTCCACCGTGATCGCTCCCGCAAAATCCGGTACTGCCCTCCACGCCGGCAACGATCTTCTGATGCCCGGAATGTTCACTGACAAGGCAGACATTAAAAAGGCCCTGAAAGACGGAAGGCTTTCAAGACTGGATCTCCGGCGGTGCGCAGCCAACGTGGTTCGTCAGATCGTCCACAGCCGCGTCTCAAAGCGGGTCAAACCGGAGATGTTTGAATAGGACCGGAAATGTCTGAATAAGGCGAAATCTTTTTCATACACTCAGCTGAAAGGGAATATATCAGCTAAAGGGAATATATCAGCTGAAACAGAATATATCAGGTGAAACGGCAGGAATCGTACTACAGGTTTTTTCATAGGCCATTTCGGGCTGATATAAGCTGGTATGGGCTATATTTCGGTATTAAATTAATTCGGGCAGCGGGGTTTTCCCGCTGCCCAGGTTTATGAAGAAGGTTATTATATGAAACACACTGCCGGAACAGCGATGTTACCCGAATGAGGCCTATGGCTTCATGTTTATTTGAAGCCCGTTTGGTTAGCCTCGGCTAACTCTTTAGGATAAAAAAAAGAAATTAACTATGGCATATTGAGAAGGCTTGGCGAGTTAGCCTTGACTAACTGTCATAATTTATATCATACCATCCGCAGACTGTCAAGGGTTTTTCGTATTTTTTCCTGTTTTTTCTGATTTTTTCCTGATCTTTTTATCTTTTCAGTTTTTCTTTTCTCCTGGTCTTTTCCGTATTATCATCCGGCTGACCGATCCGGTGTCCGGATCTCAGGCTGTTTCCCTCCGCATGGAAGTTCAAGCAGTTATTCTCCGCATGGAAGTTCAGGCTGCTATCTTCCGTCTAAAAAAGAATGCTCCCGGTTTTTCTTTCCGGAAGCATTCCCTTTTTGTATGAGTCATGATTTAGTTTTCTCTTACATCTGCGTGAGTTCTCCTCCCGCAAGTTTCTCCCTCAGATTTCTCCCGGAGATCCCGCTGTAAAAGAATGGCCGTGATCTTATTCCGCAGCCGTAACGCTGGTGATGTGGGGGTTCACGCCGTTGTACCAGTACAGGAAACCTTCCATATCGATCTTGTCGCCGATCTGCAGCGCTTCAACAGCCTTGTATACGTCGGTGTCCTTGTCGCACAGATAAGATTCCACACAGAAATTGTAGGTATTTCCGTTAACTGAAACGTTGAAGTACAGGTCGTTGCCCTGCTCGCCGGAACCGTCCCAGTTGTACAGGAACGGAACTTCCTTGCCGTCGGCATCCTTGGAGGCTTCTACGGTCATGCCCTTGAAGGACACGAATTCGTTCTGATGTTCTGCCAGTTCATCCTTGCCCAGAAAGTCGGTAACGTCCTTCGCTTCGGCAATATAGGGATCACCTTCGACAACTTCGAATTCGCCGTCTGCGATCTCGATCTCGCCGGACCATTCCGCCTTGAAGCCTTTCACACGGATCTTCGCGCCGGGACCCAGCTTTTCGATATCCGCTTCGGGGCATTTCAGCTCATACAGGAAGTAAGCGCCGTCCTTGTCGGCCGCGTAAACGGTGACCTTGTCTTCCCACCAGGACTGATGGGCCTGGACATAGCATTCAACGGTGACTTCATCGTCGATGGCCGCTGCCATATA
>JAFRVX010000115.1 GCA_017438305.1 Lachnospiraceae bacterium
AAATATGCGGAACACTGCCGGACCATCATCAACGGAGCCGCGGAGGTGCTCCTTTCGGAGGCCGACAGGGTTTCTGACGAAGCCTTTGATGCCTGCGGCAAGCTCGAAGGCTTGCCGGAAGTTTATATCTACAAGTTCAGGGAAGCCCTGGGGTTCTGGGACGATTTCCTGCAGCGCTTCCTTTTCTCCATAAGGTCCCACGGTTTTATGGAAAGATTCGAGAATCTCCGTCAGGCGGAACTGCTTCTGTCAAACAGCCTGTTCGCGCCCTTAAAGGCGGAAAGGCAGCCGAGGATGACGCCGGAATATTTTGAAAGCACTGTCCGGGAGTTCCTTGAGAAGCTTTCGGCAAAACTGTCGGATGTATCGATTTTTTACGGAAGGGCGGTAATGGCCAGGGTCTTCTCCATCCTGCCGCCGCACTTTGCTACCCAGGAAGAACTGGAAACCTATCTTTACGACTCTTTAAGAAGCTGTACGGACGAAGCTGAAAAAGCGGGTACCGTAGATCTTCTGAAGCAGATAATGGCGGAGCTGGCATAAAAAATGAAGGTATTCAGGTATATGTGGACAGCGGCATCGCTGGACCACAAAAGAAAATCAGTGCTTAAACAGCTGAAATCAGGCAGTGTGACAGACACTGTCTGGCTGGTTGCGCTTCCTGAACAGCCTACCCATATGCTGGACATCTATCCGTCCAAGATATTCAGACAGACTTATTTCAAAAATTCTGACCAGTGGATCATAGGCGTTGCTTCGGAAAAAGCCGAAGCGGAGGAACTGGCCTGTTCCATCGTCTCCCTGGTTTTTTCGAAAACAGGAAATACAGACGTGGCCGCTTATCTGGCCCCGGTTCTTGAAGAAGAAACGGAGGTGCCGGATGATTAGCGTGCTTTTAATGATCCTGAAGATCCTCGGCCTGATCATACTGTGGACCCTGATCATTGTACTGGCGCTGCTTCTGTTTATCCTGATCTCGCCGATCCGGTACCGGGGGAGGGCTGACGTCCACGGAAAAGTGCTGGTGCAGGCAAAGGTCAGCTGGCTTCTTCACATTCTTTCCATTTCTTTTGACTGGAAGGACAAAAACTCGAACCTTGTCATAAGGATTTTCGGAATCCCCATGAAATCTAAAAAGAAGGCTGATGAGGCCGGGACTCCGGAAGAGGAAAAAACGGGAGAGGAAGCCTCAGACGCGGAAAAACCCGATTCCGGCAAGGATAAAAAGAAAAAGAAGAAAAAAGATACAGATAGTCAGGATAAAAAAGACAAAACTAAGGATAAAAAAGAAAAGCCTCAGAAGAAAGAAGATAAGCCTCAGAAAAAAGATGAGGAAAAGACCGGTTTCCGAAAAACGGAGGAGAAACCTTATGCCGAAAAGGCGGAAACTGCGCTGTCTTCCGGAAAAGCGGAAACTGCCGGAAACGTGAACAGCGAAGCTCTGTCCGGGACGAAGGAAGAGGCTTCCGGGAAAAGTGACGAGACGGCTGAAACCACCAATAATGCGGCAGGATCGGACGGAGACGCTGCGGAAACAGGCCGTGAGACTGCCGAAAACCACCCTGCGGCGGAAGAGACCGGGGAGGACCAGCCGGAGGACTTCCTTCAGAAGCTGTCAAAGATCGCCCATAAGATCAAAAACGCCCTCAGCAAAGCCGTCCACACCTTTGATCCGGAAAGCCCTCTGATGAGGAAGCTGGATTTTATAACAAATCTCAGGACAAAACACGCTGTGGGGCTGACCCTCCGGTTTGTGGGATGGCTTTTGAAGCATATCCTGCCCCGAAGGGGAAGCGGCTATATCCGGTACGGATTTGAAGATCCTTCCCTGACGGGAAGAGTGCTGGCAGCTGTGGCGGCGACGGTCCCGCTCCATAAGAACGAGATCGCGGTACAGCCGGATTTCACGGAAGCGGTGTTCGAATGCGACGCTGTTCTGAAAGGAAAGATCGTTCTGGGACTGATCCTGGTAAAGGCAGTGGCCCTGATACTGAAAAAAGATGTTCTTTTTGTCATCAGAAACTACAAACAATATTTCTGATAACGTGCAGGAGGTATAGTAATGGCTCATGATAACACACAGTTTACCGATTCCGTCAAAACGCTGCTGAACGGCCTTGATGGGTTCCTGGCATCCAAAAGCGTTGTGGGGAATCCCATGAACGTAGGCGGAAACATTATCCTTCCGCTGATGGATATCCAGCTGGGAGTCGGTGCCGGCGCCTACAACGGAAACTCTCTGGGAACAGGCGGCGGCATGGGCGCGAAAATGACGCCTTCGGCGGTTCTGATCATCAAGCCCGACGGGAACGCGAAGCTGGTGAATATCAAGAATCAGGATTCCCTTACCAAGATCCTGGATATGGTTCCGGACGTTGTGGATAAACTCAGGCACAAGGATCCCATGAAAGATCCTGAGGTGCAGGAAGCGGTTTCCGAGATCAAAAAGAACGGGACCGAGACGGTCTCCTGATCCGGACACGGTGATCGTCCATCCTATAAACCCCTTTTACGATGCTGACTCCAGGATCCTGATCCTCGGGTCTTTTCCCTCTGTCATGTCGCGGGAAACGGGCTTTTTCTACGGACACCCCAGGAACCGGTTCTGGGCGCTTCTTGCCGGCCTTACCGGGGAAGAAACGCCCGAAAGCATTGCCGATAAGAAGCACTTTCTGAAGCAGCATCACATTGCCCTGTGGGACGTGATCGCTTCCTGCGATATTACCGGCTCCTCCGATGCTTCCATAAAAAACGTAGTGCCGAATGACCTTTCCCCCATTCTGGAGACCGCAGAGATCCGGCGGATCTATGTGAACGGCGGCACGGCGTCCAGGCTTTATGAAAAGTATCTGTATCCCTTATATGAAAGGGACTGGGTGAAGCTGCCTTCCACCAGTCCGGCGAACGCCGCCTGGTCGCTGGAAAGGCTTGTCGGAAGCTGGAAGAGGATCCTGGAGGACCTGTCCTGACCGGTCTGTCCGATAAAGCTGATCGGATGAAGCTTTCCGATTTACCTGAGCGGATAAAACCAGCCGTTATAGGTAGTCCTGCTGATTCTGAGCGGATACAATTGTCCGGGATCCAGGCTGTTCTGCTGATCCTGAGCGGATAAAGCTGCCCAGGTGGATCCGTCTTGAAAAGTGCTCAGACTTAATACTTTTGCCTGTATTTGATATCAGGCTGTATGCCTTTTATGATTTCGGCTGGAAACTTTGTCGGGTTTCTGGCCGAAAACTATTTACAGGACCTGCGGGAGGCTTTATCATAAAGGCGCATCTTCGTAACGGAATAGCCGGAAAAAGACCATTTGCGGCAGCACGCAGGACGGGACATTTACGACATGACCTGATCAGACCGGCAGGATGGGACATTTACGACAGGACCGGATCGGCCGTCAGGACGGCGCATGATTTATACATGAATTACGGATCATGGTACAGTCATGAATTGTGGATCAGGTATTGACATTCCGGGGCTTTTCCGTTATGATATACACATACGAACAAATGTTCTATTCGGAGGTTTTTCATGGATAAAAACGATAAGCTCAAAGCATTGAACGCTGCGATCACCCAGATCGAAAAGGATTACGGAAAAGGCGCTGTCATGCGTCTCGGCGAAGGCTCCCACATGAAGGTGGAAGCGGTCCCCACAGGCTGCCTCAGCCTGGATGTGGCGCTGGGCGTCGGCGGCATTCCCAAGGGAAGGATCGTTGAGATCTACGGGCCCGAATCTTCCGGCAAGACCACCGTTGCCCTGCATATGGTGGCGGAAGTGCAGAAGCGGGGCGGCATCGCCGGCTTTATCGATGCTGAGCATGCGCTGGATCCGGTCTACGCCAAAAACATCGGCGTGGACATCGATAATCTGTATATTTCCCAGCCGGATTCCGGCGAACAGGCCCTGGATATCTGCGAGACCATGGTCCGTTCCGGCGCCATCGATATCGTTATCGTGGACTCCGTTGCAGCCCTGGTGCCCAAACAGGAGATCGACGGAGATATCGGGGATTCCCATGTAGGCCTCCAGGCAAGGCTCATGTCCCAGGCCATGCGTATTCTTACGGCTTCCATCAGCAAGTCCAACTGTATCGTTATCTTCATTAACCAGCTCCGGGAAAAGGTCGGCATCATGTTCGGCAATCCGGAGACCACCACCGGCGGCCGGGCCCTTAAATTCTATTCCTCCGTCCGTCTGGATATCCGCCGTACGGAATCCATCAAGGTTTCCGGCGAGGTGGTGGGCAACCGCACCCGCATCAAGGTTGTAAAGAACAAAGTGGCTCCGCCCTTTAAGGAAGCGGAATTCGACATCATGTTCGGAAAAGGGATCTCCCGTACCGGAGACATCCTTGACCTGGCGGTCAATGCCGGCATTGTGAATAAATCCGGCGCCTGGTTCTCCTATAATGACGAAAAGATCGGGCAGGGCCGCGACAACACCAAAACCTATCTGGAAGAGCATCCCGCCGTCCTTGCGGAGATCTCCAACCTGACCAGGACCCATTTCGGTCTGCCCGAAGATACCCTCGAGCCGGTTCCTGCGGCAGAAGACACCACTGGTGACGGCGCTGCCGGTACCGAAGATGATACCATCGAGATCGACTTATGAGAAGCTGGCCGCCCCGCGGAAAAGACAATATAAAGAACGAAGACGGAAGCAGACAGTCCGGGACAGACGCCGGCATAATACCGGAATCCGGCCTGTATGAAGAAACGGATCCGGAGAGCGTCACGAAAGAAGTGGAACGGCTGTGCATTGCCCGGGCCATGAAGATCCTCGAATACAGCGACAGGACGGAAGCCCAGCTCCGGATGAAGCTGAAGGAAAAGGATTTTCCCGAATCTGCCATAGAAACTGCTGTTGAGTATGTCCGCAGTTTTCATTATATTGATGATAAACGATATGCAGACAGTTATGTCCGGAGCAATATGGACCGGCGCAGCAGCCGGGAGATCCGGGAGAAACTCAGGGAAAGAGGTGTCAGCCGGGAGATCATTGAGGATGTCTTTTCGGAATATGAGTTTCCCGAAAAAGAGACCATAAAAAAGCTCTTTCGGAAAAAGTACGGAAACGATGACCCTGCCGATCAGAAGACCTATGAAAAGGCCGTCCGGTATTTCGGCCAGAAGGGGTACAGCTATCAGGACATAAGAAAAGCCCTTGAAGAAGTCATAGAAGAATCCGGAGACTGCCCGTAACCAGGCAGTCTCCTTTTACAGACGCTCCTTTTACAGATATTACGTCTGCAGACCGCATGAGAAGGCTGATTCATGAAATCGCTTCTTGAAATGAACCGGAATTAATGGTAAACTATGTCTGTCTTCAAATCGGCAGGCATGGCGGAATTGGCAGACGCGCCGGATTTAGGTTCCGGTGGGTTTCCCCGTGCAGGTTCGAGTCCTGTTGCCTGCAGAACAGCCTGGAATTTATCAGCATGAATCGGTTCGGTGAAGCTGAGGAGATTTAAAAAAAATTTCAGAAAACTTGTTGACAAACTGAAATTCATCTGATAGAATGTCCTTCGTTGGTTTTCCTGCGGGAGTGTCGGAACTGGCAGACGAGCAAGACTAAGGATCTTGTGGTGGTTACACCGTGTGGGTTCAAGTCCCACCTTCCGCATCCTGGAACCAGCAGATAAAAAAATGCGGATGTGGCGGAATTGGCATACGCGTATGATTCAGGTTCATATCCATGTATTTGGGTGCGGGTTCAAGTCCCGCCATCCGCATTTTTCTCAGACCAGAGGACTTTCCTTTGGTCTTTTTTGTTTTAATTCCTTTCATTGACCGGGCGCCGTCCCAGGCACTCGGCTTTAGGTGTGTGTTTTGAAAAAGAGAGAACCAAAAGCTTTATAAGATAAAAAGTTCCTGCATACGCCCTTCGATATGCTCCTGATCCTGGATGTGCTTTTTCTGAATCTTTTCGGGATCATCATGATCTACAGCGCCAGTTATTATCCGGCGTCCAAAGATCCCGATATTTCCCTGGGGGCCTATCATTACCTTGCTTTTCAGACCGCTTTTGTCCTGGTGGGTATCGTGGGGATGCTCCTTGTTGCCTATCTGAGACCCGGATTCTGGAAGACCATCGGCTATTTTATGCCCTGGATATTCTATCTGCTGGCCCTCATGTTCCTGTTTTCCGTCAGGATCCCCGGGCTCGGCATCGCCGTTAACGGAGCAAGGCGGTGGATCAGGATCGGACCTGTTACCCTGCAGGTGGCGGAACCCATAAAAGTACTGATGATCCTGTTCATGGCCTCTGTTGCGATGAAGGGAGACATAACCAAAAAGCCGACGGTATATTTACTGTTTATCAGCTTCGGCATCATGGCAGCGCTTCTCTGGAAAATATCCAATAACATGAGTACCGCCATCGTGCTGGGCTTTATGATGTTTTTTACGGTAATGATCAATTATCCGAAGCAGAAGTGGTTCTGGATCCTTCTCGGCGTGGGCATGATCGGCTTTTTGCTGTACTGCTTCGTTTACGTCGACAGAATGCTCCCCTATGATCCCAATGAAAGCTTCCGGATCACCCGGATCCGGGCGTGGATGCATATGTCGGATCCGCAGTTTGTGAAGGATCAGGCCTATCAGGCAAACCAGGCGCTGTATGCCATTGCTTCGGGAGGCTTCTTCGGAAAAGGACTGGGGCATTCCCTGATCAAATATATGATGCCGGAACCTCATAATGATTACATTCTGGCCATCGTTTTTGAAGAACTGGGGATCTTCGGCGTCATCGTCCTGACAGGCATGTTTGTCTATCTGCTTTACAGGATCGCCCGGATCTGCCGGGAGAGTGACGATACTTTTTCAAGGATCCTGTGCATGGGCGTTTTCTTCCATATCGCCTTCCAGGTACTGATCAATTACGCCGTTACCCTGGGCATCATCCCGACAACGGGCGTGACGCTGACCTTTATCAGCGCCGGCGGAACCGCGGCTTTGTTCACACTGGCGGAACTGGGGCTGGTGCTGGCGGTAGACCGGGAAAATAAGGAAAAAGCCCTGTACCGGGATGCGGTCAACGATGTCCGGACAGAAACCCCGGAGTACGAAAAATATCAGAAATACCTGGAAGACACCTATCTTGCTGAAAAGGAGACCGGCGGAAGGATAAAACGTTTCTTGAGAAGGATCCGCGATTTCTTTAAGAGGCTGTTCTTCGGGATCTTCCCGTTTTTAAAGAAAAAGAAACCGGCTGAGAATCCGGAAAAGATCGGTGAAGGGCCGGAAGAAACCAGGAAAACGGCTGTTAACGATAGTAACGCTGATCGTCCGGGCTCAGGGAACCGGGAGAGACCCGGGAGAAATGCCGGAGGCCGCAGCGTGAATGCCGGAACCGGCAGCCGCAGTATGAATGCCGCAGGTCGGCGTCAGGAGAGAAACGGCGGGAGCCGCCGCACAGAGACCGGAACGAGAACCCGGACTGGTGCTTCAGGCAACGGAACACAGAACCGGACCAGAGTTTCAGAAGCCGGAACGAGAACCCGGACCGGAACTTCCGGTATCGGAACCCGAACCGGGGCGCGTACTTCCGGTACCGGGACTGCTGATAAAGTTCGGAGACCTTCGGCAGGTCCGGGAACCGGGTCGTCCAGGGGAGAGAGCGGACGAAACAGCAGGGGCAGAAGAGGTCTGTTTTCCAAAAAGAAAACAGATCAGAAAAAACAGCCTGCCGAAGCTTCCTCATCTGAAATCGTATACAATGACAATATAAGTTCCGCCAGAAGGCGGGAAGCCATGCAGAGAGCGGAATCTTTCCGAAGGCGTTCCGCATCTGCTGCGATGGAGCGAAGAAGAAATGAAGATGCGGAAAGGAGATCAGACCATGCCCGACGTAAGCCGTGAATATTATGAGAGAGAACTCCAGCACATCAGCCGCTGCACCGAGGAAGAAATGGAAAGTCTGTTTCCGCAGGCGTTCAGCGGGAATAAAGAAGCGGTTTCACGCCTGGTAGAAGGCAATATGTACCGGGTCCGTGAGGCAGCTTCATGGTTTTCCAAAGACAGACCGTATTTCATGGATCTGGTGCAGGAAGGCAACATGGCTCTGTTTCTGTTTGTAACTTCAGAAGAATACTATTCGGATGCCTCGCCCTATCGTATGGACGCGGCCATCCGGGAGGCCATGGAAAACTTCGTCAGCGAAGAGGAAGAATCCGACCGTGCCAAAAATGAGCTGAAAACCATGCTGAACGTGATCGACGAAGTAACGGTCAGGCTGACCGAAGAACTGGGCAGGGAACCGACTGCGGAGGAAGTGGCGGCGAAGATCGGCCGGGATCCTTCCGACGTGCGTTATCTGCTCCGCATCGCTCTCAGCGCGGTCAAAAAAGATTAACAGTGCGTTCTTGCGGGAAAGGGACCGGAATATCATAGAATCAACTTGAGTATCCTTTCAAAGAACAGCGATATTTGAAAAGAAGCGGATTCAAAAGCCGAAAACTGCAGGATATAACCAAAGACATACTATTCACCCAGTGAATACCATTAGATCCGGGGAGGAAAGAAATCATGATCAAAGTAGCTGTAGATGCCATGGGCGGCGACAACGCCCCTGGCTGCAACGTTAAAGGCGCGATCCTGGCGCTTCAGGAAAATAAGGATATTGAAATCATTCTGATCGGAAAAGAAGAGCTTATCCAGCCGATCCTTTCCCAGGAAAAAGCCGATATGGCGAGGATCCATGTCGTCAATGCGCGGGAAGTGATCGAAACGGGTGATGAACCGGCGATCTCCGTGTTGAAAAAGAAGGATTCTTCCCTGGTCCTGGGAATGAAGATGCTGAAAAATGGAGAAGCCGATGCCTTCGTTTCCGCGGGTTCATCCGGCGCTATCCTGGTGGGCGGCCAGATCATCGCCGGATATGTGGGCGGCGTCAGAAGAGCCCCCCTGGCCGTGGAGATCCCTACAGTCAAAGGCACTTCTCT
>JAFRVX010000116.1 GCA_017438305.1 Lachnospiraceae bacterium
CGTGGTCTATCCGACCTTCAATGAAAACCGGAAGCAGGAGGCTATCCGCATCCTTTCCGCACTGATCCGGAAGCACCATGTGGAACACATCGCCATCGGAAACGGCACGGCTTCCCGGGAAACCGAGGCCATGACCGCCGAAATGCTGCACCTGCTTAAGGGCGGACAGAGCTACGCCATCGTCAATGAAGCGGGAGCGTCGGTCTATTCGGCGTCTCCGCTGGCAGCGGAAGAATTCCCCGATTTCGATGTCAACCTGCGTTCCGCGGTCTCCATCGCAAGACGGCTCCAGGATCCCCTGGCCGAGCTCGTTAAGATCGAGCCCATGGCCATCGGCGTGGGGCAGTACCAGCATGATATGCCGAAGGCCCGGCTGGAGGAAAGCCTGAACGGCGTGGTAGAAGACTGCGTCAATGCCGTCGGCGTGGATATCAACACCGCTTCGCCGGCGCTTCTGGAAAGAGTGTCCGGCCTTACGAAGACCACGGCGAAAAACATTGTTTTATACCGTGAAGAAAACGGCGCCTTTAAAAGCCGCCGTGAGATCTTAAAAGTATCCAAACTCGGCCCGAAGGCCTTTGAGCAGTGCGCCGGTTTCTTAAGGATCCCGGAAAGCGCCGACATTCTGGACAACACCGCCGTGCATCCGGAAAGCTATAAGGCTGCTGCAGAGATCCTGGAAAAATGCGGGTATACCATGGAAGACGTCAAGGAAAGACGGCTTAAGGAGATCGCCCTGAAGATCGTCCGGTACGGCGAGAAGAAAATGGCCGACGAGTGCGGGATCGGCGTCCCGACACTGGAGGATATCGCCGTGGAACTGGCGAAGCCCGGCCGGGATCCCCGTGACGAGCTGCCGCCGGTGGTCCTTCGCCAGGACGTCCTGGACATCAGCGATCTGAAGCCCGGCATGGTGCTTCAGGGTACGGTGCGGAACGTCATCGATTTCGGCGTCTTTGTGGACATCGGCGTCCATCACGACGGTCTGGTGCACATTTCCCGGATCGCCGACCGCTATATCAGACATCCGTCTGAAGCGGTCAGCGTAGGCGATATCGTCAAGGTTGTGGTGCTGGACGTGGATCTTAAGAAGAACCGCATCAGCCTTTCCATGAGGGACGTGAAAGAATAAGAGATGAGATGCCGAAGCCAAAGGCAAAGACTAGAATGGCCGGCAGGGAGACGGTATAGAAGATCAGGATGACCCGGATCAGCCCCTCCGCAAACAGGAAAGAGGAAAACCAGCAGATCGAAAAAGCATAGACAACGCCGAGCCCCAGGAAAAAGAGGGCGAGGAACAAAATTGTAAGGAGCTCCGGATTGCCGATCCGGAGTTCTTTTTTTCTGACGGAACGGATCAGACGGATAGCGGAGAGTACCAGGCCGGCCAGAGTCAGGAAGGCCAGGATACCGTTAACGATCCGGTAGATCCAGAAAATGACCCGGGAAACGCCGGCGGCAAAGGCCCGGACCTTAAAGAGCCGGCTGTGATCCGCCAGAGAGGGGGTGCGGGCAAACAGGGCGGCGTCATAAAGCCGCGGGAGATAGATCTCTTCCTCCGTCCTGTACTGGACGCCGGCATCGTAACCCGTCAGGAAAAGAGCGGTCTTTACGGCTTCGAAAGTCAGCGGGACCAGCTTCCGGACGTCTTCCGGACTTTTGGAACCGCCGGAGGGCAGCAGCCGGATGCGGGAGGTCTTCTTAAGCTTTCCGCTCTCAAAGGCGGCATCGATTTCGACGTTGACCTGATGGAAGAAGGCAGAGATCTCAGCTTCATTCCAGACGTGGTTCCAGGAACAGTCCGCAGCGTAGCGGATGGCCCAGGACAGATAATCGCCCTTAAGGGGATTGGTTTTCAGGTCGCCGCTGCTCCAGGGGTTTTGAAGCAGGTGTTCGTAAAGATCCGGCCTCGACTGAAGCGTTTCCGAAGCTGAAAAGACCTGGTCGATGGCGGAAAGAGGCGACCAGATGGCGTCGGTCTGGTCCGGGGAATCGACGGCATAGACCGACTGGACAAACTCGCCCAGCTCGCCCGACGTTCTGGTATTGGTTTCGGAAACACCGAAAAAGTGCTGATTGATCTTTACATAAACGCCGGTGGAAAGGGCAAAGACCAGAAGCGGCACTGCGATGACAAGGGCGCCGTTCAGAAGAAGAGAAGAGGAGGGCCTGCCGCGCCGGATCAGGGAGACCAGCAGATTGACCAGGAGAAGGATGTCGAAGAAAAGAAGGACCGCCAGGAACCATATGCCGTCTTCTTTAATGTAATAGGTATAGGTGAAGATAACGCCCAGCGCCAGAGGCAGGAAGATCATGACCTTCTTCCCTTCACGGCCTCTGAACAGCCGGACCAGGTTCAGCAGTAAGAACGCCAGGAAAAGAATGGTTAAGGGTGCGATGATCCCGTTCCGGTACATCCGGAGGCCGCCCTCCTGTTCAAAGGCGATGGGAAGGAACAGGGTATAGAAGAAGATCCCGTACTCCAGGAACTTTCCGGCTTTTTCGGAAGAAAGCAGCCGGAAGGGATCGAAGGCCTTAAAGACCTGCCTCGCGGAAAGCGCCGCGAAGGACCACAGGAGTCCCGTGAAGAAAGCATAGGGCAGATGGCTTATGCGCACCACATCCAGAAACAGCGGATAAGCCATATATTTGACCATAGAGAACAGGTTCGGCTGGGTAAAGTGGGTCCTGATGCTGGCGTATTCCAGCATCAGGACGTCGTCGCACTGTTCGGTGGCCGGGAACCAGATCCCCAGAGCCATGCCGAAAAGAATACGGAGGATAACAGCCAGGATAAAGATCAGGTTGGCTTTGAAAAAGGTCTGCAGGGATGATTTTTCAGGCTTCATGATTCAGAAGACTTCCTTTCCGAAGAATGCAGAAGGACCAGATTTTTTTCGAAATCCTGCTTTTCCTTAAGCCGCAGGGACGAAAGAATGATGCCGCTGAAAAAGCAGATTATCGCGGAAAGCATGGTAAAGCCGCAGACCATCAGCGTGGGCAGGCGGTCCACCAGGCCGGTTTTTGCGTAGTCAATGAATACGGGGATCGAAAAGCCCAGGGATAAAAGGACCAGGAACAGGGCGATGATGCCGAAAAAGCCCAGGGGATGATAGTTTTTATACAGCCTGAGGATGGTCTTCAGCACCTTAAAGCCGTCGGAGTAGGTATTCAGTTTGGATTCGGAGCCCTCCTGGCGGTCGCGGTAGTCTACGATCACGTTTTCCACCTGCATGTTCTTATCGATGGCGTGGATGCTCATTTCCGTTTCGATCTCAAAGCCCCGGGAAAGTACCGGGAAGCTTTTGACGAAGCGGTAGCTGAAGGCTCGGTAACCGGTCATGATATCCTTGATCTGCGAGCGGAAGAGGACGTTTACCAGAAAGCGCACCAGGGAGTTTCCCAGGTTGTGGAAGGGACGCTTGTTTTCGGTAAAATAGGTGGAGGAGAGCCTGTCGCCCACCACCATATCCGCATTGTGATGCAGCACCCGGTCCGCCATTTCCCGGGCATATTCCGCAGGATAGGTATCGTCGCCGTCGGTGATCAGATAACATTCGGCGTCGATCTCCCGGAACATGCGGCGCATGACGTTGCCCTTCCCCTGCATGTATTCATGGCGGACGATGGCGCCGGCTTTTTCCGCGAGCTCCGCCGTCCTGTCCTTTGAATTGTTGTCATAGACGTAGATTACCGCTTCCGGAAGGACCGCCCGGAAATCGGTTACGACTTTTTCAATGCTTTTTTCTTCGTTGTAACAGGGAATCAATACAGCTATGTGATCCATAACCGAAGCCTCCTTATACTGGATTTAACAACAGGACTTTCAAAGTCTGCCGGATAATGATTCGAATATTATTTCTGGTAAGTATTCCGGGGTCATCCGGATAAATACTCAGCACGCTGCTGTTTTCGGTGCCTGTGCTGCCGGATCGCTGCGGTCCGGGCTTTTAAGTCCGGTCTGCCCCGGGGTGTCTTTCCCGGATGGCTTTTTCCGCAAGTACGGCAAGGCTTATGATGCCTGCCGCGGCAAAGAGGGCGATCATGGGATAGGCCCCCAGCAGGTAGATGGTCCCCACCGAGTAGACGTTGACCGATGAATTAAAGCCCACAATGCCGCAGATCAGAAGGAACATGAGAAGAAGCGCCAGACCTGTGAGCAGCGTCCCCCGGGCTTCTTCCGAAAGCTTCCGCTTATGTCTTTTCTGTATGATGCACCGCGCCAGAAGCCATCCGTACCCCGCGAGAGAGAAGATGAGGAACGCACTGTGGACGATCCGGTAAACGTCCTTGTACTGTGCCGTAAACAGGATGAGCCGGTGAAGCGATGCGGGCAGTTCTTTTGTAACAGCCCGGCAGTGAGAGAACTTCTCAAAGCGCTTCACCAGGTCCTCCGGATAGTCATGCTCCAGATACTGGCTCATGCAGTCCTCAAAACTCAGGACCCATGTAATGGCCGTCCCGGTATATTTCAGGGTGTCCGGGAAGACTTCCGGACCGAAGGGCGGGATCAGGGCCGAGAGGGCCTTCGTCTTCTTTTCGGGAAGCCTTCCGTCTCTGAAGGCTGACCGGATCTCTTCGGCACAGGTCTTATAGAAGGTGTCCGCCGTAACGGCATCCTCATGATAACCGTGCTTTGCCGCGGCTTCCCGGACGTACCAGAATACCAGGCCGTTGGTCCGTTCGCCTTCCAGAGGCGCCGGTTCGTACCAGGTTTCATAGAAATAGTCCAGTTCCGGCAGGATAGTGGCAAAAGCCGGGCTGACTTCGGCGGCTTTCCTGAACTTGGCCCTCGGAATGGTGACCAGGAAGCCTTCTTCCTCCGGCATGTCGATGGCATACAGGGCTTCTATACAGTCGGAAAAATGACTGTCGGAAAGCTCCGTGACCGTAGGAATTCCGTAGACGCCTTTGTTGATGGTCCGGATCCCCTGGGGAACGATCAGGATCATGCCCAGCAGGATCAGGAAAAGGCTCAGCCTTTTCAGCAGAAAGGCGGCGGTTTCTTTTTTCTCCCGGAAGATCAGGAAATAGCCCAGGGCCAGGATGACGGAGGCTGCCAGAAGGAACACATAAAGGTAGACGGAATCCTCCCGGGTGCCGAGGAACCAGACAGCGGGCAGACTGACGCCGAAGATCATGATAAGAAGCTGCTTTTTGACCGCTTCCCTTCTTCTGAAATAAAGTCCGAAAAAGCCCCCCATGATCCATAAAAGCTGGAAGGAAGTGATGCTGTTCCGGTAGATGCGCTGCAGGCCTGCAGCGGACCAGGTGGAAGGGTTGAAGATCACAAGGGCCAGGCAAAGAACGAAGACCGCCCATTTCCAGCCTTTCAGGCTGTTTTTGTACAGGGGAAACAGTCCCCAGGCAAAGATCCCCGTTCCGGTACTGTATAAAAGGGTAACGGCAACGGTATAAGGGATGCCCAGACGGTACAGAACCGCCAGAAGCATCGGAAAGCCGATCCTTTTTATCAGCGTCATATGGGTATAGGGCCCCAGCCATTGAAGACAGGAAAGATTTTCCGCAAGGGAAACCGCCCAGTTGTCATCCGCACTGGCATAGACCAGGGGCAGGATGGGGATCCTGGCTGTCACGATCAGCTTGACCAGGGTCAGAATGAATATACATATTACGATTTTGAAAAACAGAAGCCGGTTCGTTTTTTTCTGCATGCTGCAAGATCCTTTCTTCTTAGTGACAGAAGCGGTGTACAGCCCTTTCTATCCAAACCTTCAGAATCATTTAATTATATCATGACGGGGAAGGAATGTCATCAGGATTTTCAGACCGCTTATCCGCTTTGTGTTTTCAGACTGCTTATTCGCTTTTTGAAAGTGCTTTCTGAAAGTTCCGTTTCAGCAGACTGTTCCGCTTTGTCTCAACAGAACAGACGCTTTTTTCAGAGAAAAAGTTACAAAACCGGGAAGTATGTTTTATGAAAGCTGGTAAGTATGTTTTATGAAAGTTGGTAAGTATATTTAGGAAAGCCGGGAAATCTATCTGAGAAAGCCGGGAAATATACTATTGAACGCCGTTTTTGATTGTTATCTGCAGCCTTCACTTCATCTGAAAATGCAGGTTCTGTCTTATAATACAGTTTGACAGAAAAAGCTTCTCTCTGGTATACTGCAGACAGATATTTATTCCCGGCATCTTTGGATCTGCATTCTGCATTCCTCATCAGACAAAACACCTGCTTGCGAGCAGTTTTATTTATGGAGGGCGCTTTTATGGCTGAAAACCGAGAACGCATCAATCTGACCATTCTTCATTCCAACGACATTCACGGCGATTTTGTGCCGGAAGAAAAAAACGGGGTCCTTTCGGGCGGCATAGCCAGGCTTGCGGGCTATATCAACCAGACCCGGGCGAAAGAAAAAAACGTCATCTACGCGGTAGCGGGAGATATGTTCAAAGGGTCCATTATCGACAGCGAATACATGGGCATTTCCACGATCGAGCTGATGAATATGCTCTATCCCGATGTGGTGACGCTGGGAAATCATGAGATCGATTACGGCCTGGCGCATCTTCTTTTCATCGAAAAATGTGCCACTTTCCCGATCATCAATGCCAACCTGTTCATTACCACCAACCATACGCGGCTGTTCAATCCTTATATGATCATGGAGAAAGACGGGATCAAGATCCTGTTCATCGGCATCGTAACGGAGGAGGTTCTGGCCTCTACGAAGGCGGAAGCCGTTATCGGCAGCTTCGTGGACGTTCGGGAAGCCGCGGAGGAAGTGGGTATCATCTGCGATACCTACAAGACCATGGATATCAATTATACCGTGATCCTGAGCCATATCGGCTTCGACAAGGACCAGGAACTGGCGGCCCTGCTCCCGCCGGAATACGGCGTGGACCTGATCATCGGCGGCCATACCCATACGCTGCTGGAAAAGGCCGTGGAAGTGAATGGGATCCAGATCGTTCAGGCGGGAAACGGCACGGACCAGATCGGCCGGATCGACCTGATCTTCGAAAGAGGCCGCCGTCATGTGCTGGGATTCAAGTACCGGTTGGTTCCCATCAATGAAACCAGCTGTGAAGAGGATCCCTTCGTCCGGGAGGTTTTCGAAAACTATAAAACGGATACGGACCGGAAATACCAGCAGGTGCTGACCACCTTCCGGCGGAAGCTCACCCATCCGGCCAGGAATCAGGAAACGGAGCTGGGCAATCTGTTTGCAGATCTTATGCAGGAGGATTCCTCCTTTGACCTGATGCTTCTGGGATCCGGATCCTTAAGGCTTCCGGAGCTGGGACCGGTGGTGCATCTGGAGGATCTGAAGGTATTTTTCCCCTACGACGATGCCCTGCATCTTCTGGAGGTCACAGGGGAGCAGCTGAAACGGATGATGGCCTTTATCCTCCGGGACGACGCCTGGACAGGGCACACGGAGTTTTACCAGGTCTCAAAACAGCTGCACCTGGTCTGGTCCAGATCCCGGCATGAATTTCTGGAGTTTACCTTCAACGGGAAGCCGCTTCCCGACGACGCCCGGATCAAGATCGCTCTGCAGGATTATCACTTCAATAATTTCACCGATTTCTTCGGAGTGCCCTATGAGGAAGTCATCAAAAACCGCCGGCCCAGGGTCGTGGCGGTCTCCTGCTGCGGCATCTACGAAGAAATGCTGATGAACAAAAGAAATCTGGACGCCCATGTGGAAGGTCGGCTTACTATTGTTGATTAACGGACTGAAAGAAAAAATATTCATAATAACAGATATTCTTCTCTCTGGTAAACGATAGACCCGTTCAGCAGAGCGAGAAGACTGTCCGTGCGGCCTGGTTTTGAGATCTGACAAGCGGAAGCGGGACGAAACACCGGCAGAAGAGACTGCTCCGCCAGACAGCCGGCAGCATAGGCGGAAACTTTGGAAAGACGGGCTGCGAAGCCCTGCTGAAAAGGGCAGATCCCCCTGGCTCTGACCGCCGGAAACAGGGACTTTTTGTCAAAAAAGAGAGAAATCAGGCCCGGAAGGGCGTAACAATTGGCGATTACCCATAAAAATGAATAAATTTTCAAAATAGAGTTGCAAAAACCGAAAAGTTATGTATAATTATTGCATTACATCAAAAAAAGGAGCTTAACTCTATGAATAAAGCGGATATTAAAAAAGTTGTTCTTGCCTACTCCGGCGGCCTGGATACCTCCATCATCATTCCCTGGCTGAAAGAGAATTATAATAACTGTGAAGTCATCGCTGTTTCCGGAAACGTGGGACAGGCGGATGAACTGGAAGGCCTGGAAGAGAAGGCCAAAAAGACCGGCGCTTCCAAACTTTACGTAATGGATCTGATGGATGAATACGTGGACGATTTCATCATCCCCACGATGAAGGCCGGCGCCATTTACGAAGATTATCTCCTGGGCACTTCGACGGCCCGTCCCGTCATTGCCAAGGGGCTGGTGGAGATCGCCCTGAAGGAAGGTGCGGACGCCATCTGCCACGGCTGCACCGGCAAGGGCAACGACCAGGTCCGTTTTGAACTGGCCATCAAGCACTTTGCGCCGGATATGCCCATCATCGCCCCCTGGCGGGAATGGAACATCAAGTCCAGGGACGAGGAGATCGATTACGCGGAAGCCCATAACGTTCCGTTAAAGATCAGCCGGGAGACCAACTACTCCAAGGATAAGAATTTGTGGCATCTGTCTCATGAGGGCCTGGATCTGGAAGATACCTGGAACGAGCCCCAGTATGAGAAGCCCGGTTTCCTGGAAATGGGCGTTTCACCCCTTCAGGCGCCGGATGAGCCGGAATATATCACCCTGGATTTCGAAAAGGGCGTTCCCGTAAAGCTGAACGATAAAGCGATGTCCGCGAAGGAGATCATTCTGGCCCTTAATGAGATCGGCGGAAAGAACGGCATCGGCCTTCTGGATATCGTGGAAAACCGGCTGGTGGGCATGAA
>JAFRVX010000117.1 GCA_017438305.1 Lachnospiraceae bacterium
ATACAAAAGAAGAGGCGGAAAAGCTGGTCATCCTCCCGGAAACTCCTGCCGGAAACGGCGTGATCCGCCTGTATACGGCCCGTCACTGCCTGCTTCAGGCGGCAAAAGATGACCTCCGGGCTTCCCGGGAAGTGAGCTGCGGAAAATGCACCTTCTGCCGGGAGGGACTGAAGCAGCTGGAAGACTTCTTAAAGGACACCATCGCGGGACGCGGAAAAGCTTCCCAGCTGGATCTGATGAAGGAGATCGCAGAAGCCATGGATTTCTCTTCCATGTGTTCCGTGGGGGATCGCGGAGGAGATCTGCTGCTGGATTCTCTGGAGAAATTCGGGGAAGAATTCCAGGCGCATCTTAAAAAAGTCTGCGCGGCCAACATCTGCTTCACGAATGAAAAGATGTATATCGATCCTGTGAAATGTACCGGCTGCGGCCTCTGCATCGGGGCCTGCCCGGAGGACGCCATCGAAGGCCGTCCCGGCTATACCCATCTGATCGACCGCACCCGCTGCACCTTATGCGGAAAATGCGTTGAGAGCTGCCCGGAAAATGCCATCATGAAGACGTCCGGTTCCCTTCCGGCTCTTCCGGACCGCCCGGTGAAAATCTCCGGATCCCGCGTCGATGTCAGGGAAACCGTTCCGGCGGAGACGAAGAGAAGAAGGATCCGCCGGCCGAAATCCGAGCCTCTGACGGCGGCTGTTGAAACGCCCGAAAGGACAGAAGAAGCTTACGAAACATTTGATATTCAGAAATACCTTCAGGAGGTTGGAGATATGAAGACATACGATACAGATATCTGTGTGGTGGCCGGAGGTCCCGCAGGTCTTGCGGCGGCGGTCCAGGCAGCCCAGGAAGGCGCGAAGGTCATCGTCCTGGAAAAATCCCAGGCTGTGGGCGGCGCCGCCAACATGGGCATGGGCCCCTTAGGGATAGGCACCAAGTACCAGAAGCAGCAGATGGTGGACATCACGGTGGAAAAAGCCTTCAAGATGTTCATGGAATACACTCATTACCAGGTAGATGCCAGACTCATCAAACGGTATTTCAACCAGTCCGGCGAGACCATCGAGTGGCTGGAGAGCATGGGCGTGGAATTCGAAGGCGCTTATCGTTACTTCCCCCAGTCCGAATGCACCTGGCATATCGTGAAGAGCGGCCAGGCCATCGGCCCGAGAGCAGCCTCCTTCATGAATAAAGCCCTGTACAACAAGGCGCTGGAGCTGGGCGTCGAATTCCTGCTGGAGACCCGGGGCGAGCATATCGTAAAGGAAAATGATGAAGTCACCGGCGTTCTGGCAGTCACCTCCTCCGGAGAAAACATCCGCATCAACTGTAAAGCGGCCATTATCTGTACCGGCGGCGCGGGCGCCAATCCGGAAATGATCTATAAGGAGACCGGCTACACCTATGGCAAGGATATGTTTAACTTTGCGATTCCCGGCATCACCGGCGACGGTCTGAGGATGGCCTGGGAAGCCGGCGTGGACCATGTTCCGGTCCGTGTCGAGCAGGCTGCCATGATGGTGGGCGTCGATAACCTTCCCGACAGCGTATCCAGCATCTTCTTCCAGCCGAACCTGCTGGTCAATGCCTTCGGAAAACGTTTCATGGATGAGACCTTCATGCAGAACACCACTTTCCTGTCCAATGCCGTCAGCAACCAGAAGGACAGGACTTCCTTCAGTATTGTAGACGATTCCATCGTCCGGGAATATATCCGGAACGGCGTTGACGTGGTCAGCCTTGTGCGGTCTAATCCCGATGTTTCCGATTTCTACGATGGCATCAAGATGGCGGAAGACAATCAGAACGTCTACCCGGTCGTCGGAAATACCATCGAAGAACTGGCTGAAAAGCTCGGACTGGATCCGGAGACCCTGAAGGAGACCGTTGACCAGTACAATAACTTCTGTGATACCACCGATACGGAATTCTACAAGGATGGCCGTTATCTGAAGCCCATCTACAAGGCGCCTTTCTACGCCTGCAAGATCGGCCCCGGCGGTTACGGCACCGTAGGCGGCATCCGCATCAATGAAAACTGCGAAGCCTGCGATAAGGATTACTATCCGGTTCCCGGCCTCTATGCAGCCGGCGCGGACGCCTGCAATATCTATAACGACAGCTACATGTTCCTGCTTCCCGGCAACTCCATGGGCTTTGCGGTAAATACCGGCCGGATCGCCGGCAAGGAAGCCGCCGCTTATGTAAAGGAGCTTGCCGAATAAATCAGGACAGCCGAATGCAGACCCGCCTTCCCCGGGGGGGAAGGCGGCGCGAAGCGCCGGATGGGGCCAGCCGGGTGCAAAACAGCCTTCCCCTATGGGGAAGGTGGCGCGAAGCGCCGGATGAGGCCTCATCAGTCTGCCTGCGGCAGACAGCTTTCCTCTGTATAAGCAGTCACTAAGTTCACACGTCGCCTGAGGCTCGTGTTCACTAAGTGTCTGCATTACCCCAGAGGGGAAGCCTTGGATCGAATTTATTAAAAAAAGAGGAGATAAATTATTATGGCAGCACGCGTGATTTTTGATCCGGAAGGATTCAAAAACGTATGTTCCGGAAACGAGATCTGCGGATTTTCTTTCCGTTTCAAAGCCCAGTATTACCGCGGCTTTACTCTTTCCATCCTTCATGACCTGAAGGTCAATGTGGACGGCTGGGAAGCGCCCCGCGAAGCTATCAGCCTGACGGTCAACGGCGAGACCTTTACCCTGGACGAGATGACCACGGTGATCGATTCGGATTACCGCTGGGAGTTCGGAGAATATGCCACCGTCACCGTTAAGAAAGAAGGCGGGCTGGAAAAAGGCGCGCACCACATCAAAGCCCTCCAGCACATCGCTCCTTCTTATATGCCCTTCCCGGTGATCACGGAATGTGAGACCGATTTTACGATCTGAGGAGGTAATCATGAGCTTTGATATCAAAAGAAGTATTTCTTTATACAGTTATCAGGATGAATACTATGACGGCCTCCTGGACCTTGAAGGCTGCTTAAAGGAAACGGCAAAGACCGGCGCGACGGGCGTTGAGCTTCTGGCGGAACAGATGATCAAGAGATTCCCGAATCCCATCGAGGACGAGGCTTTCCGGGATCACTGGTTTGGTATGCTTGACAAGTACGGCCTGGTACCTTCCTGCTATGATGCTTTCCTGGAGAATAAGATCTTCCCGAACAGGACCCTTTCTCTGGGCGAGCAGGTCAATATGATGAAGCGGGACCTTCGTCTGGCCTCCCTTCTGGGTTTCCCGGTGATCAGGACCCTGGTTTCCACGCCCATGGATGTTATTGAAGGCAGCCTGGAATATGCCGAGCAGGTTGGCGTTAAGATCGGTCTGGAAGTCCATGCACCCTTCTCGCTGAATTCCGACTGGGCGGAGGGTTATCTTTCCATGATCCGTAAGACCGGTACGAAGTTCTTCGGCTTTATTCCGGACATGGGCATTTTCTGCCGCAACGTGCCGGATGTGGTCCGTGACCAGGCCCGCAGGATGGGTGCCACCGAAGAGGGCATCAAGATCGTTGATGATGCATTTATCAGCCGTGTGGAAAAAGGCTTCGTCAAGATCAAATACGATCTGGATCTGGGCAAGGCCAATATGGAATACCGTATGGCCAACGGCATGGCGGAGATGATGGAAGCTATCGGAAAACTCGGAAAGAATCCGGGCAACGAATGGTATGCCAACAATTCCTTCACCTATTCCTGGTCCGATCCCCAGGATATCATCGACAACATCGGCGTGATCTTCCATACCCATGCCAAATTCTACAACATGCATGAGGACCTTAAGGAAACCGCCGTTGCCCTGCCGGAAGTCATCGAAGCCTTTAAGAAGGCCGGATACACGGGCTTCTTAAGCTCTGAATACGAAGGCGGCGAGCATCTCCGTGACGTGGGCGTGGATTCCATTACCCAGGTCGCCCGTCATCAGGAAGCCATGAGAAGGCTGATCGAAGCGTAAAGCCGATTCCTATACCGAATCTGTACAGGCGCTGCCGGACCTGATCTGTTCTTTCCGGTCCGGCAGCAGAAAAAGCATAATAAGGAGCTTGCTTATGAGCAAAGTTTTAGCCCTTTCCTTCGGCAGAAAAATGTCGAATACCGACGTGTTTTTAAAGGAAGTCCTGCTTAAGTGCCAGGAAGCCGGCCATGAGATCAAATTCATGCGTCCGGACGATATGGATATCAAGCCCTGCACAGGCTGCTGCGCCTGTGTCGTAGGCATTCTTTCCGGAAGGACCAACGGGACCTGCATCCATAAAGACGACTTCCAGCAGATCAGCGACGCCTATTACGAGGCAGACGCCATCATTATCGGAGCGCCTGTTTACGAAACTTCTCCCTCCGGAACCTTCAAAACCTTCTGCGACCGCATGGGTCCGTCCCATGATGTGGCTTTCATGACGGAAGCGAAGAAGGAGCGTCTGGAGCGCGGGATCGAACTGCTGCCTCCCGACAACGTCTTTAAACCCCACATCGGCTGCCTGGTGGCTGTGGGCGGCGCCATGACGGAAAACTGGACCATCATGACGATCCCCGTCATGTATGAATCCATGATGTCCGCCGGCGTGGACGTCATCGATACCCATGTCTATTACGGCGCCATGGAAACGGAGCATATCCTGGGTGTCCCGAAGGAAATGGAACGGGCGGACCGGATGGCTCAGAATATCATCGATGCCCTGGCTTCGGATAATGAAGAAGATCTGAAGAAATGGCGCGGCGACGGCGGCTATGCCTGTCCCGTCTGCCATCAGAGCATGTTCCGCGTCCATGAAGGAACCGACAGGGTCGAATGCGCCATCTGCGGCATCGAAGGCAAGGTCCTGATCGACGGCCACAGAGTCCATTACGA
The DNA here is from genome assembly GCA_017438305.1 of Lachnospiraceae bacterium. Taxonomy (GTDB): domain Bacteria; phylum Bacillota; class Clostridia; order Lachnospirales; family Lachnospiraceae; genus UBA1267. The sequence continues at coordinate 4,861 of JAFRVX010000117.1, forward strand.
ATTCTCTGAAGAAGAGCAGGCCCGTTCCCGCATGAGATACGCCGGAAAGCTTGAACACAGAAACGAGATCGCCCACGGTGCCATGACTCAGAAAAAGGTGGAAAATCTGAAAGCCCTGAAGGAAAAATATCTTCATGTGGGAGAATAAACCGTACATGCAGGCCCTACAAACCTTCCCCTGAGGAAAGTGAATACAAGCCTTCCCCTTTGGGGAAGGTGGCCCGCAGGGCCGGATGAGGCCCCATCCATAAGAAAAAAGAAAATACATCAAAAAGGAATCTTTCCATGACGAACAAAGAACTGGTTCTTGACTTTATCGATCATATTTTCAATGCCCATGATCTTACGGACCTGGACCGTTACATGAGGGCTGATTATAAACAGCACAGTATCGGTGTCGGGGACGGAAGAGACAATTTCCGGGCCTTTGCCGAGGATTTCTTCACCCAGGATCCCTATATGGACGTCAAACGCGTTTTCGAATCCGACGACAACTGCGTGGCCGTCTTTTTCGAATGCCGGTTCAAAACAGGACCCAGCGCAAAGGTTGTGGACATGTACCGTATCGAGGACGGCATGATCGCGGAGCACTGGGACGTGGTCCAGGGCCTTCCGGAGGATGACGCCCTGGTCAACGGACGGGGGAGTTTCTGAGGGGACCTCATCAGTCTGCCTCCGGCAGACAGCTTCCCCAGAGGGGAAGCCTGAAAGGAGAGAGAGTGTATGAAAATACTGACGGTTAATCCAGGTTCTACTTCTACAAAAATAGCGCTTTTTGAAAACGGTGAAAAGGTTTTCGGAGCGAACGTCAGTCATGACGCAGAGGTTTTAAAACAGTTTGTCACCCAGGAAGAGCAGCTTCCTTACCGTATGGAAACCATCCGGAATATCCTCGAAGAAAACCAGGTGGATCTTTCCGGGCTGGATGCCTGCGTGGGAAGGGGCGGCGGCCTCCTGGCCTGTGAAGGCGGCGTCTATGAGGTGACGGATCTGGTGCTCGAGCATTCGCTTCACGCAGCCAATGGCGTGATCCATCCGGCGGGACTGGGGCCCAGCATCGCCAATGAATTTGCCCGGGAACACGGGGTCAAAGCCTACGCCGTCAATCCGCCGGATGTAGATGAACTCCAGGACGTTGCCCGCATCACCGGGATCAGAGGCGTTTACAGGAACGTTCACCTGCATGCCCTGAATCTTAAGGAAACGGCGATCCGCCATGCGGCCTCCCAGGGCAAACGCTATGAGGACGGAAATTACATCGTCTGCCATATCGGCGGCGGTGTATCCGTTTCAGCCCACAAAAATGGCCGGATGATCGACGGCTATGATATCGTGGGCGGGGAAGGCCCTATGGCGCCGACCCGTTCCGGGGCAGTCCCCGTAAGCGAGTTCATCGACTATGCGGAAGGAAAAGACAAAAAGGAATTAAAAGCCCTGACCACGAAGACCGGCGGCTTTGTGAGCCACCTGGGAACCTCCGACGCCATTGAAGTGAATGAGATGATCGCCTCAGGAAATAAGTACGCGGCCCTGGTATGGGAAGCCTTTATCTATCAGATCGAAAAAGGCATCGGCGCGATGGCGGCGGTCCTTCACGGACAGGTGGATGGGATCCTGCTGGGCGGCGGCATCGTTCATAATGAATCCCTGGTTCAAAAGATCACGGAGGCCTGCAGCTTCATCGCCCCGGTGTATGCTTATCCCGGAGAATTCGAAATGGAAGCCATGGCCGCCGGCGCGGAACGTGTGCTGAAGGGTGAAGAGACGCCGAAGGTCTATACCGGAATAAAGGTATTTCAGGGGTTTGAATCATGACAAGATCAAAGAAGATCCGGATTATCATCGCCATCATCTGCATATCCTTTATCCAGGGACTGCAGCACAGCGTGACCCCGATCCTCGGAAGCATTCAGAGCGCCCATCCCGACGTAAAGGTCAGCCTGATCCAGATGCTGGTTTCGGGGCCCGGCCTTGCCGCCATGGTCATGGCGCTGGTTTCCGGCGTCCTGGTGACGAAGATCAGCAAGAAAAAACTGCTGCTTATGGCAGCGGCGCTGGCCTTTATCGTCGGCTTTCTGCCGATGGTTTCTGACAGCTTCATGCTGCTTTTTGTCTGCCGTCTTGTCTACGGCCTTTCACTGGGTCTGGCCATGTGCCTGAATTCCGCTGTCGTGGCGGATTTCTTTGAAGGCAATGAGCGGGTACAGGTCATGGGGATCCAGGCGGCTTCCGTGGGGGCGGGGATGATGATCATCTCAGCCGTCGCCGGGGCTTTAGGCGCCGCAAATTATAAAACAGCCTACTGGATCAATCTGATCGCGCTGATCTGTTTTATCCTCCTTCTGGTATGTCTTCCGGACACCGGAAAGGTAAAGACGGATAAAAACAACCGGATCACGCTGAATAAGGAAGTATGGGTGCTGTCTGTGAACGGACTGTTCTTCTTCATGTTCCTGATCACGTTCACGACGAACATCGCCATGCATTTAAGCGGGAGGATCGCCGGAAACACCCGTCTGACGGGACTGCTGACGGCAGCCTTCTCCCTGATCCAGATCGTGGCCGGCTTCATCCTGGGAGCCTTTACGAAAATATGCAGAAAGCTGACGATGTCGGCAGCCCTGTTATCCTTTGCCATAGGAGCGCTGCTTCTCGTGCTTTTCCCGGGATCCTTCCCCTGGCTTTTTGCGGGAGCGCTGTTCTGCGGCTTCTGCCAGGGCGTTATGATGCCTACCGGCATGGTAAAGGTTACAAATGCGGTAAATCCGGTCTCGGCAGCCATGGCGTCGGCCATGTTCTCCTGTGCCGTAAGTCTGGGAAGCTTCATCTCCCCGGTGGTGATGAACGGCGCGTCTAAGCTCATTTTCCATGATGAGACCACGGGACACGTCTTTCTGCTGGGTGGTGCGGGGATGCTGATCCTTTCGGTGCTGACCGGGCTGTGGAACTGCAGAAAGAAAAACATTGCAGAAATGTAAAAATATATAAAGAGTCTAAAAAGGAGGGCAAATGAATCAGACAAAAGTGAATCCGTACATGAGAAGCGTGTCCATCATCGGTGTGGGCTGTACGCCTTTCATGTACACTGTGGACAAGGAAGAGACCAACGGGCTTACAGAGGGTGAGCTGTTCGGTTACGCCGCGCTTTCCGCCATGGAAGATGCCGGGGTGAATCCTCAGGATATCGATTTTTATTTCCACGGGGAAGCTTCGCCGCTGAACGGTTCCAACTACCTGACGCCCAACATCCAGATCGCCAACTGGTTCGGCATGAAGGGCAAGGCGTCCATCCATCATTCCGAGGCCTGCTGTACCGGATATTACGCTGTGGAACAGGCAGTGAATGCGGTGGCCTCCGGAAAATACAACTGCGTCCTTTCGGGCTGTGTGGAATTCGGCGACAGCCTCGCCGTTCCCAACCACCCCTACAAGCGGGAAAAAATGACCATGGAAAAGTTCCTGCAGACCACCGCCTGGCTCTACGACAGGAACTATACCCGGTCCTTGATGGCCGGCCAGGAACTCATCTATGATGATGCTGCGGAATGGTACAAGAGGCCCCGGGGCCTTACAGATGAGCAGATGGACGACACCCTGATCCATATGAGTCTCAACAACCGGAAAAACGCGTCCAAAAACGAGCTGGCCATTGAGCGCCGGCTGTATGAAGATATCGCCAAAGAAGCCGGTTTTGACGATGTCATGGCCTACATGCGTTCTCCCTACAATCCGAAGAACGGTGATTTCCTCCGCATGAGCGGCATCGAACTGAAGTGTGACGGCGCTGCAGCGGTCATCGTCTGCGCCACCGACATGGTGGACAAGTACATGGGCAACAAGTCCCATCCGGCCATTGAAGTGCTGGGTTCCGGCTGTGCTGCCTGCGAGGCCTCTACGCCTCACTTTGAAGTCACCGCCACGGAAGAAGCCGTCCGCCAGGTCTATGAAGTTACGGGCGTGAAGCCGGAAGAGCTGGATCTTTTCTATGCCAACGACTTCATCATCACGTCTCATCTGGTATCCGCGGAGATCGCCGGCTACCTGCCTTACGGTGAAGGCTGGAAATACATCTGCGAAGGCAGGACAGCCTATGACGGCGATAAACCCATCAACACCAACGGCGGCCGTACTTCCTTCGGACATGCCCATGCGGCGTCCGGCCTTGCGGATCTGTATGAATGCGTTAAGCAGATGAGAGGTGAATGCGGCGATCATCAGGTGAATAAGCTTCCGAAGACCGCCATGTTAAGAGGCTACGGCGGCGCCCAGAATATCTGCACCTATATCATCCGCACGCTGGACCAGCCGGTTAAGGAAGAAGCGCCTGAAAAGACGGCGGACCTGAAGCTGGAGAAGGTCGTTCAGGAATTCTACGATTTCCTGGAAGAAGGAAAGATCATGGGCAGAAAATGCCCCGAATGCGGCGCTGTGGAATTCCCGCCGGTCTATGCCTGCAATACCTGCGGCAGCCTGAAAACGGAATGGGTGGAGATCAGCGGCAACGCGAAGATGCATTCCATCGTGCTTCCGGCGCCCTTAAGCAATAAGCCGGAATACAAGGCCCTGGGCCGTTTTGCCTACGGCGAGATCGAACTGGAAGAAGGAAGCCGCTTCAACGCGGTGGTCCGCGGCATCACCAAGAAGAACCGCAAGGAACTTCTGGATAAGCTGCCGTTGGACGTACACGCGGCTATTTTCCAGCGCGACGGTTATAAGACGGTGGTCTTCGACCTGGACGAGAAGTATCTGTAAAAGACTCTTAAAAGGCTTCCCCTCTGGGGAAGCTGTCTGCCGCAGGCAGACTGATGAGGGCCTCATCCACCGCCTGCGGCGGTCCCCCTTCCCCAAAGGGGAAGGCTGTAGTGTCGATAAGACAGAAAGGAATTATCATGGATCGTAAAGAACTTGAATCTCAGATTTTTGAAATCGTTTCACAGATCTACAACAAGGACGTTGAAGAGCTTTCTCTTGAAACCTCCTTTGCGGATGATCTCGGCGGAGCTTCTGTCCTGATGGTAGGACTGGTCTCCGAGATCGAAAACGAACTGGATGTTATGGTACAGCTTCAGGACGCTGCCGCCTGTGAAACCATCGGCGATCTGATCGACAAGGTCGAAGAGGAACTGTAATGAGCGTGCTGGACGAACTTAGGAAAAAAGTACAGGCGCATCCCGCAAAAGTGGCTTTCCCGGAGGGCGGCAATGAAAAAATGATGCAGGCTGCCTTTGAATGCCGGGAAGAGGGCTGCATCATCCCCATCCTTGTGGGAGATGCGGAAGCGTTGAAAGCCCAGGCTTCGGAACGCGGATATGACGCAGCGGCATTCTGCTATGCGGATCTTTCCGACGAAGCGCTGAAAACCGATCTGATCCAGAAGTACGTGGCCCTGCCGGATACCCGCCTTAAAGAAAAGGCTCTGGCCCGCAGGATGCAGGATCCTCTGTATTTTGCGATGGTCATGCAGGCTGTGGGCGAAGCTGACGTTACCTTTGCCGGTATCGATTATACGACAGAGGACGTCCTTCTTGCAGGACAGATGGTCATCGGACTGAAGGAAGGCATCTCCACGGTCTCCAGCATCGGCCTCTGCGATATTCCGGGATTCAATGGGTCCGAAGGGGAGCTTCTGGCCGTCGGCGACAGCGCGGTCTGCGCGAATCCCACGGAGGAGCAGCTGGCGGATATCGCCATTTCCGCCTGCGAGACCGTAAAGGAGCTTCTGGACTGGGAGCCCCGGTGCGCCTTTGTCAGTTACTCAACCGACGGCAGCGGCCAGGGCGTTCTGATCGATAAGGTCAGAAATGCTGTAAAGATCGCTCGGGAAAAGCGGCCGGATCTTAAGCTGGATGGTGAATTCCAGCTGGATGCCGCCATCGTTCCCGCTGTTGCCGGAAAGAAAGTGAAGCGGGAAAGCGAAGTTGCCGGAAAGGCCAATATCCTGATCTGGCCGGATCTTAACGTGGGCAACGCCGGCGTTAAGCTGATCCAGATCCTGGGCCATGCCAATGCCTACGGACCGCTCCTTCAGGGCTTCAAGAAGATCGTCTGCGACTGCTCAAGAAGCGCTCCGGTCGATGAGCTTAAGGGCAATATCATCATGTCTGCCGTAAGGGCCATGACATCAAAGGCCTAAAGGAAGCAGGAGAGCAGCGTGACTGCTCAGGCATAAGACATTAAAGAAGGTTCTCGGATAGGCGCCGGTTTTAAAGCGCCTGTCCTTTTATGGTTCACCGATCCCGCGATAGCTGCATTATCTGCATGAGGAAACACAGACCGGACCGAAACCTTCCGCATTTTGTGTACGGAGATCTGATAAACGTGTACAGCACCGGAATGCGGCTTTGCGCCGTTTCCGGGGATCATCAGCCGGATCAGAAGGATGATCCGGTCTATGGGAGGAAGAAAATGATTGAAGTAGCAGCATTGGGAGAAGTGCTGATCGATTTTACCTATTCGGAGACTAATGAAGACGGTTATCCTGTTTTAAGCGCGCATCCGGGCGGAGCCCCGTCAAATTATCTGGCAGCGCTGGCAAAGTTCGGTGTCAGCACAGCTTTTCTCGGAAAAGTCGGAACAGATACCTTCGGAAAGCTGCTGACCGGATCCCTTCAGAAAACCGGGATCAATACAAAGGGAGTTGTTGCATCGGACGATGTCTTTACCACATTGGCCTTTGTAACGCTGGATGAGTCCGGAAACCGGGAATTTGCTTTTGCGAGAAAACCCGGAGCGGATACCTGCCTGACCTTTGACGAAGTGGATCAGCAGATCCTGAACGAGTGCCGTGTACTGCACTTTGGAACCCTTTCCTTAACTGACGAGCCGTCACGGTCAACGACCCGGCAGGCTGTGGCTTATGCAAAGGAAAAAGGCAAACTGATCTCCTATGACCCGAACCTAAGGAAACCTTTGTGGAGAGACCTGGAGGAGGCTGAAACCCAGATCCTTTGGGGACTTCGGATGGCGGACGTCGTAAAGATAAGCGATGAAGAAGTGGAATTCCTTTTTGATCTGAAGCCTGAAGAGGCAGCGGACCACATTATGGAAAACTTTCCGGTGAAGCTGGCTGCGGTTACCTGCGGCAAAGACGGATGCTATATCATAAACCGAAATGCCAAAGTTAAAGTTCCGGGGCTTTCCGGCCTTCATATCACCGACACGACCGGCGCCGGGGATATTTTCGGCGGAAGCCTGATGTATAAATTACTGGAGTCGAAAAAAGCCCCCGAGGAACTCAATGCGGATGAATTATGGGAAGCGGCTTCCTTTGCCTGCGCCGCTGCAGGGATCTCCGCCACACAGCCCGGCGGCATGTACAGTGTACCCTCCCTGGAAGAGATCGCCGAAATAATAAAATAGACAGAGGCTGAAAGCGCAAAGCGTGGATATTTTATCCTGTTTTGCGCTTTACTGTTAAGGAAAGCGATTTGCTGGTGATGGAACATTAAGCTGGTAAAAAACATTGAACTGGTTATTGATCATTTTGTTGGTGATGGAATCGTTTCAGTGATGAATGGACCAGCTTTATTGGTAGATGAACTCCGACATCTTCTTGACGGATGGATCCCGACATCGGATTGACTTTTTTCCGGAGCCGAATTATACTTTTTTCAGACGCATTTCTTTAGAGCTGCTGTTTTCAGAGATGATGGCTGTGAGTCTGTTCGAGCTTACAAACAGATCCTCAGGAATCAACAAACGCTTCATATAAACACTTTAAAAAATATATATGACACCAGGGTCAAAAGGTCAGAACGGGCATGCTTGCATGCACGTTTCTGACTTTGGGACCCCAAAACACGAAGAACGGAGCCATTTTACGCCGAAACAGTGCAAAATGGCGGGAGTTCTGAGTGTTTTAGCAGCACAAG
>JAFRVX010000118.1 GCA_017438305.1 Lachnospiraceae bacterium
AATGCCGGCGAGCTCCAGGATCTTGGAAATATCGGTGGTGGCCGGAGAATCGAATCCGGGGACATCCAGGTTGTTGCCGTTCCAGATGGCGTTGCCGGTGCCGCTGGAAATGGCGATGGCGTGGCCGCCGCCCATACCGCCGCAGCCGACGATAGCAATACGTAATTTCTTATCTGCCATATCATTCACCTCTCATGCATTGATTACCCGCGTATAACGGGGATTTATTCACAGATGAAATAATCATACACTGATTTTCCTTTTTTGTCACTAGCAAAATCCGAAAAACCTTTTCAGTCTTTGAAATTGCCCGTTTTCGACCATGGAAATAATGGATATGGAATACTTTACCGGTCCCGTTCCGCGGCTTCCAGACGGATCTTCCCCAGGATACCCATCGGAGCCTTCACCGGAGATTCATTCATCCTGACCAGGAATGACTGGGCTCCCCCACTTTCCGCGTTTTCACGGTTGATGCGGCTCACGGCATTTTCAAGGGTCGTGGCGCAGATGAGCTTCAGCTCGTTCCGTCCTTCCCGGACCAGACCGGTTACGTCGAAGGTATAAGGCGGGCAGACCCGGATGCCGGCAGACGTCCCGTTGACAAAGGCTTCCACGGCCTCATAGGCCTCTTCCGCCGTCAGGGTAATCTCTTTCTGTCTGCCCGGTTCTTCCGCCCCCTTCTTCTGTCCCGCGCTCTCCGCCGGGTCCTGAGCAGCCTTCACAAAATCCGCATCCAGATCAAAGGAGGCTTCATAGGAGATCCAGCCGGAGAAGTCCGGTTTTTTCAGCGCCGGAGAATGAAGTTCCGCCGCCGTTTCGGCATCCGTAAAGCCCGCTGCCTGGTCCAGGGCTTCCTTATAGGAAACCGTAAAGGGTCCTTCGATCTCCTTCTCCCGAAGCACGGTCCTTTCATAAGAGACAGCCTCTTTGACCGTCACCTTGTAGGATGCGGGATTCTCAAAGATCACGAACAGGCTTTCATAGGGCTTAAGGATCAGCCGGATGCCATTATCATCGGGATCCTGCCGTACCGTAAAGACCCGGTTTTCCATTGCATCATATAAAACGGGCAGGCCGCCGGTATGCCGGAAAATGACTTTTCCGTCAAAGGTTTCTCCGGCGCTTTCATTGGAGATCATGTAGCAGTCCCGGTCCTGGACGTAATGATATGCCCTGAGGTCACGGAAGTCCGCTGACAGCTCCACGTCCCGGATCTCGTCCAGAAGCTCCGGCAGTTTTTCCGGCTCCACTTCCGCTGTGCGTGTTTTCAGCACTGACAGCAGGATCTCCCGGGCGGCTTCCCCTTCAGGATTGACGATGCGCTCTCCGTTTTCCGTGAAGGTATTTTCCTCGCAGCCCTCGCAGTCTTTACCACAGTCTTCTTCACAGTCCGTACGGCGGTTTTCCAGGACCGCTTCGGGATAGCCGCCGGCAAAGATGATCTTCAGACCGGTCTGGGAAGCCATGATGAGCCAGGCCGCCAGCTTTTCGGGAATATAATAGCTGTAAGGCATGACCAGGGCCTGATATTCCTGGCCGTTGATGGTAAGCTTTCCGTCCTTTGTCCGGGTCCCGAGAGTATGATCACTGTCATACAGGGCATCCAGCCAGACAAAGTCAAAATCGATCTGATGCTCTGTCAAGGCCCTGGCGGGAACACGGCTTGCCATATATCCCTTTTCATAGGACGTCCACTCATTTTCTCCGTGATAGAAGACCGCCGCGGGAGCCTTATGCTTTCCGCCGCTTATCAGATGGGCGCTCCGGTTCATATAGCCCATAAGTTCGCCAAAACCCTTATACAGCGGATTCAGGCCGTGGGCATAGAAATGCGGCGGACAGTCCGGATCCGGAAAAGCCTTCGGCGAGAAGGCATGGGGGACAAAATGATTGACGCCCCGGACCAGGAAATGATCCGCGAGGTACTTCATCAGCCTGGTGCCTTCCGACCAGCCGTAGGCCCCGAAGATCTCGCACATCGTATCGCCCTTTTTCTTCGGATCCAGGACCGCATGGGATGATCCCAGCTTGCCCAGGGCAAAATGGAAGAATTCCGCATCCATCGTATACCCTTTTCCGCCGAAGAAGGGTTTCCGGTTGGCGTTTTCACCGGCAAACAGCACCTGGCCGCCGATATCGTCGATACCCGCCATGTGCTGCCCCTGAAGACCCCGGAAATAATGGCCGAGGCTGGAGCCGAGCCTGGCGTGCTGGCCGTTATCCTCCACCAGATGGCCGATGTGGCGGACGCCGTGGTCTTCGCACCATTTTCCGAGCTGGCAGGAAAAATCGGAAGCCACCAGCTTCGTCATCTCGTCCATGTAGACATAGCGGGCTTCCGCAGTCTCATCGCCGGTTTTATCCGCCGAGAAAAGGAAGGCCAGCGCTTTGCCGTAATCCGCCTTGTAGGCTCTTCTGAGTTTTTCCTCCAGTTCATCCGACCAGGGCAGCTGCATGCCGTCCTTTCCCACAACATTATCATCGTCAAAGCCGGAGATATTGCCCAGCTGGGGCTCATCGGAGAAGAAGCCCTCGATGGTTTTTCCGAATTCGCTGCCGTAATGCTGATAATGAGCTTCATAGACCGTATCCAGAAGGACCTTTACGGAAGGCGCGGAGATCATGTTGATATATCCGGGAGTCCCTCCCCCATTCCGGGTCTTGAAGATCACGAAGATCCGCCAGGTCCCGGGTTCCACATCCAGGGTCAGGAGGCCATCCTTTACCAGACTCGTGACGTCCCTGGCCGTTGTGCCGTCAATGCCCTCCTTCAGGCCTTTCGCCATCACCACCGACACCAGTTCATCATCGGCAAAGGTGCGCTCTTCGGGCTTGATATCCATTAAAAAGCTCTGGGCCGCAAAGGGAGAGGGATGGAAAGCGGTCTGGGATGCGATATCCACAGAGACCTCTCTTGCCGGACCGGCGACGGTAACAACATTCACCGCCAGATACTGCTTCCACTTTTCGTCCGGTTCATCTTTCATGGCTCCGTTGGTATAGCCCGTGGGGAAATGGGCGTCGTCCAGGATCCAGACCGTCATGCCAAGCTTTCTGGCTTCTTCCAGGATGATGTCCATATCATGCCACCACTTTTCTCCGAGAAAATCCGGATGGGGGCGGCATTCCACGCAGACCGAACGGATATTGGCGTTCCGGATCGCCTGCATGTATTCCCGTAAAACACTTTCTTCTTCTCCATGCTGCCAGAAAAACGGAAAGATATAATTATCCTCTCGGTTTTTCAGTACTTCCGTAAGACGTTTCATGTTTTATTTTCCTCCTTATGATCAACGGTTTTCAAGAACCCCGATCAGTTATGATTTCTTTCTGATATGATGTTCTCCCCGGCCTTCCTTTCAGCAACTCCATGGCCTTTCTTTTATCAGCGCCCGGACTGATCCTTCCCGATCAGGGCTTCAAGGTTTGCTTTTCGGCCGGACAGGCATTGTTTTTCCGACATCATTATAATCTGAATACAGGCTGTCTGTTTATGCTTTCATCATATCATATAAGGTTATCCGGGTCAAAATAAAAAACAAAAATATAACAAAATTAAAAAACAGCAGACGGCATCCGGACCCTGTTGTTGTATTTCAGCATAAACGTTATGTGGTTTATCCGCTTTTTGGTTCTTGACTATCCTGCAGGAGGGTCTAAAATTGACTGAACAGGAAGCATCCTTTCTTCTCACCTGTAATATCTGCCTCCGGAATCAGACAGATCCTTTTTTCACCTGTAAACTTACCGGAGGTGCTCAGCTTTTCCACTTACATAAATAACTTACCGGGAGTACCCGGCTTTTCTACTTACATAAATAATTTACCGGGAGAGCTCAGCTTTTCCGCTGACATAAATAACTTACTGCAGGAGCACAGATCTTCCATGAAACGAAAAATCATTACCCGGGACCAGGAATTTTACCGGAACCTGATCGCTCTGGCGATCCCCATCGCCATACAGGGCATCATCTCTTTCTCCGTAAACTTTGCGGACAACATCATGATCGGACGGCTGGGCGACATCGCCGTTTCCGGCGTCTATATGGGCAACCAGTTCCAGACGATCCTGATGCTGTTTACGGGCGGCGTGGATTCGGCCATGCTGATCATAGCCGCTCAGTACTGGGGCATCAAGGATACGCTGAGCGTCAAAAAGATCGCCGCCATGGGCATCCGGATGTCCGTCATCGTGGGCCTGGTCCTGACGGTGCTCATCGAACTTCTGCCCCGGCAGTTTATCAGCCTCTTTACGGATGACGCCGAAGTCATAGAAGCCGCCGCGGAATATGTGCGGATCGTGGCCCTTTCCTACATTTTCTTCTGCGCCTCGCAGCTTATGGTCAGCGCCCAGAGGTCTGTTGAAAACGCAAAACTTGGCATGTATATCTCCCTGATGGCTCTTCTCACCAACGTGGGCCTGAACTATGTCCTGATCTTCGGCAAGCTGGGCTTTCCCGCCCTGGGGATAAAAGGCGCCGCCATCGCCACCCTCATCGCCAGGATCATCGAATGCGCCGTGGTTTACTTCTATGCTTTCCGGGTGGACAAAAAGCTCCGGATGAAGCCCTCCGATATGCTGCTCTCCGAGCCGACGCTCCGGAAGGACTTTATCAAAAACGGAACGCCGGTGGTCATGGGCCAGCTGGTCTGGGCCGCCAACATGCTGACCTATTCGGGCGTCATGGGTCATATGGCCGCTTCCGCTGTCACCGCGGCTTCCATCGTGGGCCAGATGGAAAATCTGCTGCGGGTCTTTGCCTTCGGCCTCTCCGCCGCCCTCGGCATCATCACTTCCAAGACCGTGGGCTCCGGACAGTTTGAAAAGATGAAGGAATATGCCACGACTGCGGAAATCATCTTCCTGGGCGTAGGCCTGGTCTCTGCCGTACTGATCCAGCTTCTGAAGCATCCTTTCATTTCTCTGTATGACGTTTCCTCGGATGCCGTAAACTATTACATGACCTTCATGAACATCCTGACCTTCACCTACATCGGCACCTGCTGGCAGGCGACGTGTCTGGGCGGTCTGGTAAAATCCGGCGGCGATACCTCCTTTGTTTTCAAGAATGACACCATCTTTGTTTTCCTGGTGGTCATTCCTTCCTCCATCATCGCCCTGGTCTCCGGCGCTCCTGCCTGGGTCGTGTTCCTGTGCCTGAAGTGCGATCAGCTGCTGAAATGCATCGTCGCCTACTTTAAGATCAATTCCTTTAACTGGATGAAGAAGCTCACCCGGGAAGACCTGGGAAAGGAGGCGGAAGCCTGAAGCATGCGTCGTCGGGCGCCTCTGAAAAAAACATCCGAAAGCGTATGTCGCCGCGTGTGCCTGAATTAAACACCATAAGGTATGAGCCGCAGGATGCGCTGATTTATGTTAACTGCCGGGATATGATCACACAGATCCCGGCAGTTTTTTTTACGCATTTTTGCTGCCGGGTGATTTAAACTCTGCCCACTTTTTCAGCAGTCCGATGATTTTCCGAAGCTCATGCACACCTGTCAGACCAGCCGGTTTTCCGGCAGGTTTCCGTATTTCCGGGTTCCCTGAAAAAAAATTTTAAAAAAATTTTATATTCAGTGCAATAAAACCGTAAGCTCATACATTATCAGAGTGAAAGGAGAAAAACAGGATCATCGAAAACCGCAGTTCGATTACGACTGCCGGAAACATTTTTGGAAAAACATTCCATCACTTTATTACAGATCAGGAGGTAATGATCAATGACGAAACGTTTTATTGCCACAATTCTCGCACTGGTTACCATTCTGTGCATGTCAGTTCCTGCAATGGCGGCAGCTCCGGAAATGCAGAAAGCCGAATATGAGGGCCGCGGCTATGTAGAAGTGGATTTCAGAAGCAAGGTCCAGTATAAGAACGCTTCCGTAACCGTAAAGGATCCGGCCGGGAAAACGCTCAGGGCAAGGATCACGGAAAAAGATGACGATGACATGACATTTTATGTCAGCAGCGTGAAACCGGGCACAACATACCGGTTCACGATCTCCGGCGTCCGGAAAGGCAGGAGCGGTTCATACGGCACCGTTAACGGCTCCTTCAAAACGCCCGGAAATACGCTCTCTGTCAAAAAAGCTGAATATGACCGCAGGGACGGCGAACTGGAACTCGAATTCAGCAAAGCGGTTCAGTATAATAACCCGAAGGTCATCATTAAGGACAGTGCCGGCAAAACGTATACATGCCGGATCTCGGAACGGGACCGTGACGAGATGGACATTATCGTAAAGAATCTCAAGAGCGGAAAATATACGGTAAAGATCACGGGCATCCGGCTTAAGGGAAATACGGCCTGGACGTCGGTCACAGCTTCTTTCCAGGTAAGATGATGCGATCTGTCCCGGAAACCAGATGATCCCCGGGTTTTCTCCTTTCGTTTTTCCAGGTAATTGAGTTTTTGGATCTTCTGAGTTTTATCTTTTACGTTTTTTATCTTTTGTTTACACTGTTTTTCTGCTTTATAAAGGACATCGTTTCCTGTATAATAGAAATCTGCCCAGGCAGAAATACTATCTATAATACAGATGCGAATTTCTGCAGAACAGCTTTTGTAACGATAATATTTGAAAAGGTGACCTGTATGCTTATATTTGAAGCAGTTGTATATGAAGCACCGGTTCATCAGGCTGGCTTTCAGCCTGATGAATCTCTGTTTCCGCGCATAGCTGCCGGAGAAAAGGAAGCCTTCCATACGCTGTACGAAACCTGTTCCTCTTCTGTCTTTGCCTTTGCTCTCAGCATCCTCCGGCATCGTGATGACGCCGAGGATGCCATGCACGACACCTTTTTAAAGATAAGAAGCGCCGCTCATCTGTATAAACCGCAGGGAAAGCCTATGGCCTGGATCTTTACGATCACCAGAAACATCTGCCTGATGATGTACAGAAAGAAGGCGCATACGGTACAGATGCCGGAGGAACCAGCCGATTCGGCTCTCGGGCTGGATCACATCACCAATCTGGAAGACCGGCTGACGCTGGAAAAAGCCTTCACCGTTCTGCCGGAAGACACCTGCCGGATCATCATGCTCCACGCGGTGAGCGGAATGAAATTCAGAGAAATCGCAGATGTATTGAATGTGCCGCTGTCAACAGTACTTTCAAAACACAACCGGGGCATCAAACGGCTCCGGAAAGAACTGGAGGGGATATTATGAGCAGACCGGACAAAAAACAAGTGAATACGCATCTCCGGCAGGCTGTTTCCTCCATGGTTTCAGACCATGCGGAAGAACTCTGGAACACGCCGGTACAGAAAGCCGAAAGTGACGCCTGGTTCCTGGAAGGAACAGATTCCAGGAGAAGAAGCACTCACGCTTATTACCGATGGGCAGGGCTTGCCGCAGCTTGCCTGGCGGTTTTCCTTCTTGGATGGTTTTATATCTACCGGTTCACGGATGCTACGGTTTTTCTGGACGTCAATCCCGGTGTTTCGATCGACGTCAACCGGCTCGGCAGAGTCGTAAGCGCAAAAGCCGACAACGAAGACGGCAGGATCATCCTTGACAATATGGACCTGAAGGGCACAAAGATCGATATCGTCATGAACGCCCTTCTGGGCTCCTTGTATAAACACGGATATCTCTCCCAGGCACAGAATACACTTCTGATCTCCGTCAACGGCAGGGATCAGACCAGAACGTCAGCCCTCCGGCAGAAGCTTTCCCTGGATGCCGAACAGACGCTGGAAACGCTTCTCGGGAGCGGGATCATCCTGGAGCAGGACGTTGACCTTGATGATGCCACAGAGGAGTTCGCCGAACACTACGGTACCACGCCCGGAAAAGCCGCGCTGATCATCCGTCTCCTGGCGGATCAGCCCGAATGGAACGTTTCGAAGCTGGCCGCCATGCCCGTGACAGACCTGATCCGCTACTGCAGGACGTCGGGGATCGATATCTCGCGGTATCTCGGAGAGAACGGTGAAGTCCTCGGAGACCTTTCGATTCTGGATGACGACGATGACGACGATGATCACGATGATAACAGGGACGAATCCGATGATCCGGACGACCATGATGACATGGATGATTCCGACGACCCGGATGACCATGATGACATGGACGAATCTGACGACCTGGATGATCATGATGACATGGACGATTCCGATGACCCGGACGACCATGATGACATAGATGATTCCGACGACCCGGATGACCATAATGATGACGATGTTCCCGCGGGTACGGTCAGCCGTTATGAGGAGCCGGAAGATGATGATCATCATCCGGCTGCGAAAACCAAAGATCCGGATGACAGCGATGACTACGACGACCAAGATGACGATGACGGCCCGGACGACTCCGATGATCCGGATGACTCCGACGACATGGTTGATTCTGATGACAAAGACGACGCGGATGATGAAGATGATGAGGATGACTGATCCTTCGTGTTGAGCCTGCTTCCATGAATGATATAAGAGC
>JAFRVX010000119.1 GCA_017438305.1 Lachnospiraceae bacterium
CAGGAAACAAAAGAATCCGACAGGGCAGCGCATGAAGAAACGGAAAAAGGAGAGGTCCCCGAGGTCATTATTCAGTATGAAGCAGAATGCGGACTGGACAGATGGCAGATTGAAGCTCTGAAGAAATACATCAACGGCCTGATGCTTGTGGAAGAAAGCGAGGAGGCCAGGCTGGATAAGATCCCTGAAGCTCCGGAGATCCAGGACACCTGGAACTGGGTCAGGAAGGGGGACGGGGATATCATCATCAGCGACATCTTCTTCGATTCCGATGAACTTGTATATGTCGGCGTCGTCCAGCCCTACATGAGCACTGCAGAGCGGGCGTTCCCCGTCGAAAGGTTCTGGAACCACCTGGTAAAGCTTCAGAAGACAGGCTATAATGACTGGACGGTGGCGGAGGACTGCCCCATCAACAACGTGTACGGAGGTCCGCAGAAAGAGACCGACAGGGCGGCCGCCTTTTTAAGGGAAGTCCTGAAAAAAAACCGGGAAAAGGATCCGTTCAGTGAAGCGGATATTGCCGCTGCCGAGGCAGAAGCGGTTGACCGGGTCGGGCACCTTCCCGGGTATCAGGCATTCTCCGAAGAAGAGATAACAGCCTTTGAAGCGATGCTGAAGGCCTCTTACAACGGAACGGTCCAGGAAGTGATCCTTCCGTATTTCCTCCTGACAGACAGCGCTGTTTTCATGACAGACTGCGGCGATAAAATGCCCTGGGACAGCATGATGCTGTTATGGGTATCCCCGGAAACGGAAGGGGACCCGGAAAAGGAAGCCCTGGAAAAAAAGATCCTGGGCGATACAACAGACGGCTATTATGTGATCGTATCCCTGGATACAGCAGCGGAGGCTTCCGTTATGGGTTCCTCGCTGGTGATCCAGAATAATCTTTACCAGACTCCGCCGGAGGAGATCTTGGCTTCTTACGGAAATCAGGCCTTTGTCGCTTCCTATGAAACGCTGATCCGGTTCTGCATGGATCATCCGGAAACCCTGCTGACGGCAAGGTACAGCCTGGGTCTGGATGAATCAGAACCAGAACTTTTGGAAAGGTATTCTCCGGAGTGGCTGACGAATCTGCAGTTTTACCTCATGTCGCTTCTGAATCTCTCCGGTAAATTTGAAGTGCTGGATCCGGAGGAGATCTCAGGATCGGATGAGGGAAAGGCGACCGTTCTTTATGTGGAGGAGTCCGCCGCCGGAAATCTGGGGACGCTCTCGGAGCAGGTAAACGGAGCAAGCCTTACCGTATTTGAAGGGCAGAATATTTTCAGACTGGGCTTTGACAGGAAAGTATATTATGCTCGTATGAATACGGATTATGATACAGCTTCCTACATGCCGGAAGCGGAGGCTTACCTTCGGGACCTTTACGATGACGCCGCCTATCAGGCAGCGGTCGAAAAGGTTAAGCTTGATGAGATGCTGCATCCCGTTCCTCAGCCCGGAAAAACCTTCCTGGATGCGGCAAAAGATCACCTTGCCATTGAACCTGCCGCCTGTGAACTGCTGGATAAAGACAACTGCCATGTGACGGAATATTACGCCTTCAGCGTAGTGCCGGTGGATCCGGTCACGCAAGAGGAGCTGGCAGATATCCCTGCCGATGCCGATTCCGGATATTTCCGCGCGGACATTATCTGGAAAGCCGGAAATGAACGCTCCCTCAGGTTCCACATGGCGGGAAGCCATATTTCTTATAAAGAAGCAATGGCCTTACAGGGGCTTTCCCCGGATCCCGAAGTGCCGGAGGACGCCTATATCGGAAGCGTTTTCGGAAAGGCGGAGAAGAGTGACGAAGGGTGGATCGTGACCATACTGGGGACCGCTGTCCAATAAGATCAGGCAGCTGCGGACAGGGGTTTATTTCGGATGATTCCTGTGCGATGTATCGGCTGAATGTATTTATACAATGTATCGCTGAATATTTATAGACAATGTTCCGCTGAATATTTACAGGCAAAGTCTTGTTTTCCTGAGAAGTTTATGCTACAAAAAGAGAATAAGGCTTATGGAAAGATCCCCGGGAGGGCCCAGCCTTCCGGGGATCTTTTTTAAGGAAACACAGAACAAATCAGCGTTTCCTTAAAATAACAGAAGGGAGAATGACCATGGAGATCTACAAAGATCCTTCAAAAACGGTGGAAGAGCGGGTCGAAGACCTGCTTTCCCGGATGACGCTGGAAGAGAAAGCAGCCCAGCTCTGCGGAGACCTGCCGTTTTCTTTAATGGCAGATCCGGATCATCTGGAGGAAAACCTGAAGAAGCAGTTTCCCGACGGCCACGGGCGGTTTACTCAGTACTCCAACGTGGGACTGGCGGATCCGCACTTTATTGCGGCTTTTTCCAACCGGGTCCAGAGATATTTTGTGGAACAGACCAGGCTGGGGATCCCCGTCGCCCTGCAGGCGGAAAACCTCTGCGGCTATCCCGCGAAAGGCGGGACGCTTTTCCCGGCATCCATCAATGCAGGCTGTACCTGGGAGCCGGAGCTGGTCTATGAAGAAGCGAAGATCATCGGACAGGAATCCAGGGCTGTGGGCATCAATTCCGCCATGAGTCCCGTTGTCGATATCAGCCGGGATCCGCGCTGGGGAAGGACCTATGAGAATTACGGAGAGGATCCGTATCTGACCAGCCAGATGGGCATCCGGTACGTGAGAGGCATGCAGGATGAGAAAAAAGGCCCTGCCTGTATTGCCAAGCATTTCCTGGGCTATTCCGAGACCCAGGCCGGTCTGAATACCGCCGTGACCCGGCTGAATGACCGGGAACTGTACGAGGTATTTGCCACGCCTTTCGAAGCCGCCATGAAGGAGGCGGACTTAAGCTCCGTGATGGCCAATTACGCGGAGATCGACGGTATGCCGGTGGTCCATAACCGGAAGATCGCCCATGATCTTCTGAGGGAGACCATGGGATTTGAGGGGATCCTCACCTCCGACGGCGCCGGCATCATGAAGACCCTTACGGACTTCCACACGGCAGATACTTATGAGGAAGCCGGCCTTCTGGCCAAAAAAGCCGGGACCGATACGGAAATCCCGGTGGGCGGCTCTTTCCGGCATCTCCCGGAATATGTACGAAACGGCGAGCTGGATGAAGCCCTTCTCGACGAATCCGTCCGCCGGGTATTGAAGGTCAAGTTTGAATACGGCCTTTTCGAGAACCCCTATGTGGATGAAGCAGCCGTTGACGCGGCCATGACCAATGCGAAAAAGCAGGCCCTTTCCTATGAGATCGCGGGAAAATCCCTGGTCCTTCTGAAGAATGACGGCATCCTTCCCCTGAAGAAGGGCATGAAGGTGGCCGTGATCGGTCCCCATGCCGACAGCCTGCGCTATCCCGTCAGCGGATATACCTACCCCGCCTATATCGAGATGTTCGACGCTTCCCGGAAGAGTATGGAAGGGATAGCCATAGGCGGCATGGCGGACGAGGCGGCAAAATCAGCGAAGGAAGAGAAGAAGGAAGAAAAGGAACTTCCTAAAGGGCCCTTTGCCCAGATGGCGATGCTCTTTTCCGGTGAAAACGGGAAGAAGCTCGGTGACATGAATTCAGTCCTCCGGGAGCTTTCCGCCACCAGCCTTAAGGAAGAAATGGAAAAGGTGTTCGACGTCCGCTATGCCAGGGGATGCGATATCATCGGAGAGGATACGGCAGGTTTTGATGAGGCAGTCTTGGCTGCGGAGGAAAGCGACGCCGTTATCTTTGCCTGCGGCGGAAACTCCGGCTGGGTCAACGTCACCGGCGGCGAAGGCAAGGACCGATCAAAGCTGGACCTTCCCGGCGTTCAGCAGCAGCTTCTGGAGAAGCTTGCCGCCACCGGAAAACCGGTGATCCTGGTGCTTTACGGACCGGGCATTTTTGCGCTTCCCTGGGCTTGCAGCCATGCATCGGCCATGATCGAAGCCTTCATGCCGGGACCTTTTGCGGGAAAGGTCATCACTGAAGTCCTTTCGGGAGACCGGAATCCCGGCGGAAAACTTCCGATGAGTGTGCCCAGAAGCGTGGGACAGATCCCGGTGACCTATAATCATCGGACCGGCAGCGGCTACGTGCTGCATAGGGCCGATGATCCCGTGGCTTCCGCGATCTTCTCCGGCGGCTATGTGGATGACAGCGATCTGCCGCTTTTCTGCTTCGGCCACGGACTGTCCTATACTTCCTTTGCCCTTTCGGACTTTGCCGTTTCCGGAAAAGAAGCGCCCACAGACAGCGTGATCCGTATTTCCTGTACCGTTGAGAATACCGGAAACCGGCCGGGAGATGAGGTCGTGCAGCTGTATTATCATACGAAAAAGGCCCATGTGGTCCGGCCGGTGATGCAGCTGGCAGGCTTTAAGCGCGTGAGCCTGGAATCCGGCGAAAAAAAGCAGCTGACCTTCTCTCTGAATACCCGCCAGCTGGGCTATTACAATGAAGACATGGAATTCGTGGTGGAGCCCACCAGGATGGATATCATGATCGGGACTTCGGCCCATGACATCGCCTTTACGGAGGAAGTGAAGCTTACTGGGGAAAAGATCAATGTTGCCGGAAGACGGGTGTATACCTGTCCGGTGACAGAGGAAAAGTGCTGATCCCGAAATTCCGGAAAAAGAAGTGCGGATCCTGAAGATCAGGAAAATGAAGAACTGATTCCGAAGTTCAGGAAAAAGAAGTACTGATCCCGGAGTGGATGGAAAGAAGGGCAGATCCTGAAAATCGGGAAAAAGAAGTGCGGATCTTCGGGATGCCGGAAGAAAAATACTGATATAAAAAGACCCCCTGCCGGCAGTTTTGTGCCGGCAGGGGGTCTTTAGTGAGTTATAAACAGGTGAAAGTCAGTTCTGCATCATCAGCCCGTAACGGCCGGTCCCCTGTCATGAGGGCACGGACATCGGCCTGAGGCGGCCGGTCCCCTGTCATAAAGGCACGGACATCGGCCTGAGCCGGCCGGTCCCGTATTATCGGAGCCCGGAACAGCCGGACTTTATCAGCCGAGCCAGCCTTCTTTGACCTGGTCCGTGACGCCGAAAGCATCCGTCAGCTCTTTCAGCTGGGCGTCCGTAATGGTATTCAGGATGCCGTTGGGGCGGGCGATCATGAAGACCTGGGCGGTCTTTTCCACGGTCTCGATCAGGCCGAAGGCTTCGTCAACGGTCTTACCGGTGCCGAAGATGCCGTGATTGGCCCAGATGACGGTACGGTAATCTTTCATCTTCTTGGAGGTGTCGATGCCGATCTGGATCGTGCCGCAGAGCTGCCAGGGCAGGACGCCTACACCTTCGGGGAAGACCACGATGCACTCGGTGTTGGCTCTCCAGAGCTTTTTGGAGAATTCCTTCTCATCCAGGTCCTCGGTCAGGGTCATGGCGATGGTGTTGGTGGGGTGGCAGTGGATCACGATGCGCTGTTCGGGATCGATCTTCAGCCGTTCGATATGGCCCATCAGGTGGGAGGGAAGCTCGGAGGTGGGCTTGCCGCCGTCCTCGTAGCCCCACAGAAGCTCGGCGTTGTCGCCGTCTTCGGTGATGCGGATCAGGCCCAGGTTGGTCTCCGGGAAGAGTTCCATGTTCTTGAAATAGCAGCCGGTGCCGGTGACCAGGTAGATCTTGCCGGCAAGCTCCGGAGCGTGGAAGTTTAACGGAAGGGTGCGGATCACGGAAAAGTCGATGTAATCCTTCAGTTCTTCTTCGGATACCAGATAGGAAACGTTGCCGCCGTTTCTTTCATCCCAGCCCAGCCGGTACATATTGGAAGTCAGCCTTGTGATCTCCTGTAAAAAGGGCGCTTCTTTGATATTCTTCATTTTCTCTCCTTCAGGATCTTCTCCTCGTAAGCCTTGACGGCCTTCAGATAATTCTTTTCAACATGTTCTCTTTCCAGGAATTCTTCCCAGACAGCGCCGAAGGGGGCGGTCTTCAGTTCTTCCTGCATGACCATAAGGGCGGTCAGGTCTTCGTTCTGCAGCTTCTTCAGTTCTTCGTTCGGCTGAAGCAGGGCGAAGAGCAGGGCTTCCTGGACGGAACGCACGCCGGTGATCCAGGCGGAAAGCCGGTTAATGGAAGCATCGAAGTAATCCGTTGCGATGAAGACGCGGTCCAGGGCGTCGTTCCGGACGATCTCCTTTGCGATCTCCCGGGTCTCGTCGTCAAAGAGGACCACATGGTCGGAATCCCAGCGGACGGGACGGGTGATATGAAGGGCAATCTTATCGTTGAATAAAAGCAGGGAAGAGATCTTATCGCTCACCATCTCCGTGGGATGATAATGGCCGTTGTCCATAAGCGGAGTGATGTGCTTGGCGTTGGCGTAGGACAGGCAGAATTCCGCAGATCCTACGGTATAGCTCTCCAGACCGATGCCGAAGACCTTGGATTCCAGGGTGACATAAACCTTGGACTTGTCATAGCGTACGGAAAGGATCTCGTCCAGGGACTTTTTGAACCGGGCTCTGGGACCTAAGCGGTCGGCGGGGATATCCTTGTAGCCGTCCGGGATCCAGATGTTCATGACACAGGGCTCGCCGGTCTCTTCCGCAAAGTACTGGGCGATTTTCAGGCAGGCTTTGCCGTGGTCGACCCAGTATTTCCTGACTTCCTCATCGGGAGAGGAAAGGGTCAGGTTATCCTTTACCATGGGATGGGAGAAGAAGGTGGGGTTGAAGTCGATGCCGAGGCCCCGCTCCTTCGCGAATTCCACCCATTTCTTAAAGTGCTCGGGCTTTAAGTGGTTGCGGCCCACGGCGCGCTTTTCGAAGATGGCGTAGGATGCATGCAGGTTGATCTTCTTCTTTCCGGGAAGGAGTCTCAGGACTTCGTCAAAGTCCGCCATGAGTTCTTCCGGCGTTGTAGCCTTTCCGGGATAGTTGCCGGTGGTCTGGATGCCGCCGGATAAGGATTCCCGGCTGTCAAAGCCGATGACGTCGTCGCCCTGCCAGCAGTGGATGGAGATGGTCACATCCTTTAAGGTATCCAGGGCTTTTTCGGTGTCGACGCCGTAGGTCCTGTAGACTTCCCGGGCCAGCTCGTACATTTTGCTCATCTTATTTTTCCTCCAGTTGTATTTTTAAATTTCCGATCGCGGTGGCCTCGATGGGCAGCGCGATGACTTTTTTGTGTGAAAACTGTTCCGTAAG
>JAFRVX010000120.1 GCA_017438305.1 Lachnospiraceae bacterium
CTCCCACCATCCTCCCTCATTCCGCACTCTCGTGGAGTAAAAACTCCACTTCGTGCTTCATGAGGGGCACGCCAAGAAGTCTTTCCTCCACTGGAATGTAAACATTCCGTGGAGTCCGACTTTTGGCGTTGGAATCATATCCATATTTACAGAAGCAAGCTTTTTAAAACGATCCGATCATTTCCTGCCGGTCCGTTTTACTCTTTCACCTGTATCGGGGACATGCCGGATATGAATTCGTTGAAGGCGCTGTATTCCTCCAGGGCGGTATTTTCCGCCCGGTGGGCCTGGGTGCAGAGCCGGTCCCGGACTTCTTTGGTCGTGCCTTTTTCCTTCAGTTCCTTCAGAACGTCATACATGGCTTTCATGGATGCGCGGATCAGTGTCTGGGGAAACTTGACCAGCTTAAAGCCCATATCCGCCAGCTCATCCACGGTCAGGTCTTCATTTACGGTTCCTTCCACGATGCTGGTGCAGACCGGGAAGGGCATGGCGGCAAGACGCTTCATATCTTCGACCGTGGGCGGGACCGTGGCAAAGATCATGTCGGCGCCGGCTTCATAGTACTTCTGGGCCCGCCTCAGGGACTCGTCAAAGCCCAGGGATCTCGCCGCGTCTGTCCGGGCGATGATGAAGAAATCTTTATTGACTCTTGCCTCGCACGCTGCCCGGATCCGGTCGATCATCTCCTCCTCCGAAACCACGGCGGTGCTGCTGAAGTAGGCACACATCTTCGGGAAAACCTGGTCCTCGATCTGGATGCCGGCAATATCCATAGCTTCATACTCTCTGACCATGCGGTATATAGACAGCGTGCCGCCGTAGCCGGTATCCGCATCCGCGATGATGGGCAGGTTTGTGGCATTAACGATATTCAGCAGCTGGTTCCTGATCTCTCCGTAGGAAAGGATGCCTACGTCGGAGGTGCCGATGAGGAGATTGGACATCGATGAGCCGCTGACAATCAGGGCCGGGAAACCGGCGTTCTCCGCCATGCGGGCGCCCAACGCATCGCCCACAGCAGGAGCCACAAGCACTCTTTCTTCTTTCAGAAGCCGTCTCAGAAGAGCGGCCCGGGATTCTGTGTGATACATGGAACACCTCTCTTTCTAAAATATCTATCTATACTTTTTTACTTTCCCTTATTCTGATCTTCAATAAATAAACCCGGAGACTGGCGGCGGATCTCTCCGCCATCCGCCTCCGGGCATTTACGTACTTTTTTAATATTTCCTGCAGGATAATATTCTGCAGTCCTTTTCCCACCGAGCTTTCCAGGTCCTGCTGCAGGAACATGATGCTGAAAGCCGTTCTTTATGCAGGCATCTTCACTCAAACGTCCGGCACATCCGAATCCTGCAATAACTTTCCCGGAAAACTGCTCCTGTCTGATCCCTCGCCGGGAACAGCTCTTTACAGCAATGCCTTTACACAGGCTTCCACATCGGCCATGTCCGCGGTGGGCTCGAAGCGGGCCGCGACGTTTCCTTCACGGTCAATGATGAACTTGGTGAAGTTCCATTTGATGTCGGGCTTCTTGTCCCAGTCGGGATCCGCCTGGGCGAACATCTTCTCCAGAAGTTCCTTGAAAGGATGCTCATTAAAGCCTTCAAAGCCTTTCTCGGCTTTCAGATAGGTGTAAAGCGGCAGTTCATTTTCACCGTTTACATCGGACTTCTTCATCTGGGGGAAGGTGGTGTTGTAATGGACCGTGCAGAATTCATGGATCTCATCATCGGTCCCCGGTGCCTGGCCGCCGAACTGATTGCAGGGAATATCCAGAATCTCCAGCCCCTGGTCATGATAGTTCTTATACATCTCCTCGATGGGAGCGTACTGAGGGGTGAAGCCGCAGCCGGTAGCCGTATTGACTACCATGATGACCTTGCCCTTATAATCCGCGAGATCCAGTGTCTCGCCTTTTCCGGTAGTGACTTTGTAATCGTAAATCATGTGTTCCTCCGATTTGCTGGTTACGTTGGTTGCTTTCTGAGTCTCCATACTGCGGATTTCAGACCTCTTTTTTGCTGCAGCAGTGCTTCCCGGTAAAGAAGCCTGCTCCGCAACGGTTTATCTTCCATGAAAGCCTGAATCTCACAGCAGTTATATTTTATAACAGTTCCGGATCGATGTAAAGAAAAATCGTCCTGCAGTTCTCTGTACAAATCGCCCTGCAGTTCTCTGTATAAGAGGCCTTGTCTCTTATCCTGACTTCTCTCTGCATAAGTTCCCTGTGCCTTGCCGGCTGCGGGCTCTGGGGCTTACCGCAGGGCCTCCACACGTCCCAGTTCCGTATAGATCATGCCGTTCTTTCCCCGGTC
>JAFRVX010000121.1 GCA_017438305.1 Lachnospiraceae bacterium
TAGGTTGGTTTGGCGATTGACATTATACCAGAAAAGGGAGGTCAATGCTCTTTTTATTTGAATCTCCCGAAGAATCAAGGTTTTTGAACTATAAACAGGTAGTGAACTTTACACTACCTTTTCATAAAGGGAGGGGAGATAATGAACAGAAAACTCATTTTTCTGGATATCGACGGCACGCTGACGCCTGCCGGAAGCAATGTGATCCCGGGCAGCGCTCTGGAAGCGGTCCAAAAGGCCCGCAGGAACGGGCACCTGGTATTCTTATGCACCGGCCGGAATCCGGATATGCTTTCCCCCGTTCTGGCATACGGATTTGACGGCGCCGTGGCCGGCGCCGGAGGCTATGTCTTTGCCGGAGATGAAGTGCTGTTTGACTGTCCCATGGAGCCAGATGATTTTGAAACCGGCATGAGGCTGTTAAAGGAACAAGGCGTTTTCCGGACCATCGAAGCGAAAGACGCCAGCTGGGGCGACGAAAACCTGGGTGAATTCCTGGAACAGGCCGGAGACGGGAACAGTGAGATCGTCCGGTGGCGGAAAGCCCTGTCCGAGCAGCTGAACATCCGTCCCATGGCGGAATATGACGGCAGGCCGGTCTATAAGATCGTATTCATGTGCAGCAATGAAAAACAACTGGAGCCTGCCCGCGAGGCCCTGGAAAAGGACTACAATTTCGTAGTTCAGGACGTGGCGGCCCACAACTGTCTGAACGGAGAACTGATCAACCGGAAGTACGATAAGGGCAGGGGTGTGAAGATCGTCGCGGACCATTACGGGATCGATCTGAAGGACACCATCGGTTTCGGAGACAGCATGAACGATCTGGAGATGATCGAAACGGTGGGGTATTCCGTCTGCATGGAAAACGGCAGTCCGAAACTGAAGGAGATCAGCAGCCTGGTCTGTCCGGCGGTTGAAGAAGACGGCCTGGCCTGGGCTTTTGAAAAACTGGGTCTTTTGTAAAAAATTTGTGAAGAACAGCAGAAAAAACTGTTTACTTAAACGGCCTGGTTATGTATAATGACATAGATCGTGAAACTGCCGAAAACCCGGTTCTATATCCCGAAAGGGAAACGAGCCGGCCGTCCGTTAAAAGCCGGTGAAGGTAAGCCCCCGGCTTTTTCTTTATGGAAAGACGGTTGGGAGAGGATTTGGCAGACACAAAGAAGGAGGTAAAGAAACCATGGCGCTTGATTACAGAAAATGCGCAGAGGAGATTTCCGCCAACATAGGCGGGGGCTCCAATGTTATCAGCGCAGCGCATTGCGCTACCCGGCTTCGTCTGGTCATTGCCGACAACAGCAAGATCAACAAGGAAGTGCTGGAGAACATCGACGGCGTAAAGGGAATGTTCGAATCCAACGGGCAGCTGCAGCTTATCATCGGCACGGGAACCGTAAACAAGGTTTACGATGAATTCCTGGCCGTAACCGGTGTTTCCGCTGCATCGAAGGACGATGTCAAGGCGGCCGCCGCATCCCAGATGCCCATCTGGAAAAAGATCCTGAAGACCCCGGGCGATGTTTTCGTCCCCATCCTGCCGGCCATCGTGGCATCCGGCCTGATGATGGGTCTTGTAGAGGCTTTAGGTAAGGCGATCCCTTCTTTCCAGAAGAGCGGATGGTTCGGATTCCTGGACCTGGTCGCCAATACGGCGTTTGCCCTGCTGCCGGTACTGGTAGCGGTTTCTGCGGCCCGTGTGTTCGGCGGCAACCTGTTCCTGGGCGCTGTCATCGGTCTGATGATGGTCCATCCGGCGCTGATGAACGCCTGGACCGTAACGCCCACAAATCAGCCGGCGGTCTGGAATCTGGGATTCCTCACCATAAAACAGCTGGGATATCAAGGCCACGTCATACCGGTCATACTGGCCGTGCTTCTGATGTCCACCATAGAGAAATGGCTGCATAAACACGTGCCGGAAATGATAGACCTGTTCGTGACGCCGCTCTGTACGGTACTGATCACGGCTTTTGCCACCTTTGTCGTTATCGGCCCCATCTTCTCCATTCTGGAAAACTGGGTGCTGGCCGGTGCGGAATGGCTGGTAACTTCCACGAAGGGCGTCGGTGCGCTGGTCATGGGCGCGCTGTATCCGTTCACGGTCGTCATGGGCCTGCACCATATGTACAATGTTATTGAAGCCGGCATGCTGTCGGGCTCCCTGGGTCTGAATATCTGGATGCCCATTGCCTCCGCCGCGAACTTCGCCCAGTTCGGCGCCTGTCTTGCCGTGGCGGTCAAATGCCGGAACGCCAAACTGAAATCCGTAGCGCTTCCTTCTTCACTTTCTGCTTCCTTAGGTATTACGGAACCCGCTATCTTCGGTGTGAACTTCCGTTTCATGAAACCCTTTATAGCCGGTGTCGCCGGCGGTGCCGTAGGCGCACTGTTCGGATCACTGACCGGTCTCGGCGCGACAACATACGGCGTTACCGGTATCCCCGGCTTCCTGGCCATCAACAACAAACTGGTTTATCTGATCGAGCTTCTGATCGCCGGCGGCATTGCCTTTGCCGTAACGACCTTTATCTGGAAAGAAGACGAACCGAAGCCGGCTGCAGTTCCCGAAGGAACCCTGAAAGCAGCAGCGGCAGCTGTAGAAACTGAAGTGCCCACTGTATCCATTATCCGCTGCAAGAACGGCGTCGTTCTTCAGCCGGTCAAAGGCAAAGTCATTGCCCGGGAAGATATTCCGGATGAAACCTTTGCTTCCGGCGTACTGGGAGACGGCGTCGGTATTGAACCCGAAGATGAAGTGGTGGTGGCGCCTTTCGACGGCGTGATCTCTTCCGTAGCGGAGAGCCAGCATGCTGTGGGTATCGAGGCCAATGAAATGGAAATGCTGATTCACGTAGGCGTGGACACCGTCAACATGAACGGCGACGGCTTCACCTGCCTGGTGGCAGAGGGCGACGAAGTCAAGGCGGGACAGCCCCTGATCCGTTTTGACCGAGCGAAGATCAAAGCAGCAGGCTACAGTGATACCGTAGTGGTACTGCTCACCAACTCCGACGATCTGGAAGATGTGGAGTGCGGTGCTTTATAATTCA
>JAFRVX010000122.1 GCA_017438305.1 Lachnospiraceae bacterium
AGTGGAGGAAAGACTTCTTGGCGTGCCCCTCATGAAGCACGAAGTGGAGTTTTTACTCCACGAGAGTGCGGAATGAGGGAGGATGGTGGGAGTGCGAAGCACGGAACCATCCGGAATCTACTTTTGGCGACTATATCATATGTATGCCGGCATACCGAAAATACGTATACCGGGATATAGGCGCTGTATCATGCTTGACAGTGAAAA
The DNA here is from genome assembly GCA_017438305.1 of Lachnospiraceae bacterium. Lineage (GTDB taxonomy): Bacteria > Bacillota > Clostridia > Lachnospirales > Lachnospiraceae > UBA1267. Next base: position 208 of record JAFRVX010000122.1, read on the forward strand.
ACCAGACTGATAAAATGACCTTGCCGGAAACGGCTGAATCATCGAACGTCAATAAATATCTGCAGGAGAAAGTATAAATGAAGAAGCTGGCTGTATTTTTTCCGGGACTAGGCTATAACCATGATAAACCTTTATTATATTATGCCCGTGACATAGCCTGCGAATGCGGTTTTACAGAATATGTGAATGTGACATATGAATATCAGGCTGATAAAAAAACCTTAAGAGGCAATGATGAAAAGATGGCGGAAATATTTACAGCCCTCTATGCCCAGGCAGCAGTACAGCTTTCAAAGATCAGCTTTGATGCTTTTGATGAGATTCTTTTTGTGTCAAAAAGCATCGGTACGGCAGTAGCTGCAGCCTATGCAAAAGAGCATCACCTGAAAAACATAAAGCACGTGTTCTATACGCCGCTTCTCCTTACTTATGATCATGCCCCCGAAAACGCTGCGGCGTTTATAGGAACCAATGATCCCTGGAGCAATGTACCGGAAGTGATCCGGACGTCTGAATCCAAAGGGATCCCCGTCAATGTTTACGAAGGACTGAATCATTCTTTGGAGGGCGATGACACGCTGGAAAATATAAAAACCATCAAAAATGTAATGAAGAAGACAAAAGCCTTCATAAACAGCTAAGGAAACGCTTTAATCAGCGTTTCCTTAAGTATATTCAGGAAACTGTAAAGGAGAATCTTTCATGAAAATCACTCCCGCAAACAAAAAGAAGGTCTTTTTTGTTTTCTGCCTTCTTCAGGTAACCTACTGGGGCTGCTACGCCTCTTTCCTGGGCTATTTTTCCGCCTTCATGCTGGCAAACGGCATGAGCAATACGGTCCTGAGCCTGATCCTTTCCATCTATCTGATGGCGGCCTTCGCCGGTTCTTTCTTCTGGGGAAGCCTTTCGGACAGGCTGCGGACGAATAAAAAGACGATGCTGATCCAGGTAGCGGTCTGTCTCGCCGCCGGCCAGCTGATCTATCAGTTCGCCCATGTGACGTGGCTGGTGGCCGTCCTCTATCCGATCCTGGGCTTCGCCACGGTGCCGGTGGGCTCCAACCTGGATTCCTGGATCCTGAAAAGCTTCCCGGAGGAGCCGAATTACTACGGCATTTCCCGGGGCGTCGCCGCCTTCGGCTACGCTGTCATCGTCCTCATCATGGGCCAGCTGGTGGCCAACGTCGGCTACCACGTCATGCCCATAGGCCTGGCCATTTCCGCCGGGGCGACGATTCTCATCACCGCCCTGCTTCCCGACAGCCCGCAAATCGAGACCTCCGGAAACTTCCGCTTCTCCATCAAAGACGTGGGCGGCCTGTTTAAAAACAAGACCTATGTGACGATCCTGGTCCTGCTGTTCACCATCGGCCTGGCCATTGTTCCCATCAGCAACATGAAGATCGTCCTGTACCAGAGCGTCGGCGGCGACGTGAAGTGGGTCGGCTACGATGCCTTCGCGGGCTGCATGGTCCAGGTGCCCATCTTCCTGATGGCCGGCAAGATGCGGGAATTCAAGCCCACGGTACGCCTTTTTGCCGCGGTGTGCGGCTGCCTGTCCCTGCTGTTCATCTATGCCTTCGCGAAGATCCCCTATCTGATCATCGTGGGCTCCATGATGTATTTCCTGGGATACAGCCTCCTGCTCCCCACCTACCGGGAGCTGATCGGAAAGAGCGTGAATCCCAATCTGATGACCACCGCCCAGAGCCTGGCCGATGCGGTCATCATGAGCCTGGCCGGAATGACCGGACTGCTCTATTCCGGCTACGTCATCGACAATCTGGGCCTGAAGACCCTGATGTTCATCGGCATGGGCATCTTTATCATCCCGGTGTTCATCGTCATCCGGGCTTTGCTGCGGAATAAGATATAAAAGACGGAACTGCTGCCGGAAACGATCCAGGCAGTTTTTATGCACGCGGTATCCGGCTGTATACGGACAGCCGGTATCTCAGCATACGTTTCCCTGTTAACTGAAAGTGGAGGCTTCCTGTTTTGAAATTATTGAAGCTGCAGTTTAAAAAAACTGCTTACGATCAGCATTGTCTTTACCCTGCTTTTCACGGTCATTTTTATCCTGTCCGCCTGTTCCCCGCAGCAGAAAACAGGGACAAAGATCCCGGTCCGGGTCCTGATCCTTCCGAAGTTTGAAGTAGGCGGAATGTCCGGCGACTATCCCGGAGAAGCCCAGGATTTCTATGCGGGATATCTTGACGGAGGGAAGGTGTACGATATCAAAGGCCTGACGGGATCAGAGAAGCTGTATTATAAAAACGGCGTTGCCCTGTTCCTCCTTGGAGAAGGAAAGGTCGCCGCGGCATTGAACACCTCTGCCGTCCTCTCGGACGAACGTTTTGATTTCTCCCGGGCCTATATCCTGTCCACAGGCTGCGGAGGCGCCGCGGAAGGCTACGGGACCTTCGGCGAAGTTTTCGTGATCACCGCCGCGGTGGATTATGATCTGGGACATCACGCGGATCCCCGGGAGATGGGCCGTGACGCCGAGACCACCTGGTTCCATGACGAAAGCTTTGACCCCGGCGCTGTTGTCCATCTTGACCGGAACCTGACGGACCGCGTGTTCGGCATGGTGGAAAATGTGCCGCTGGATACCACTGAAAAAACGATGGAATTTATCCGAAAAGAATATCTGGAAGAAGCCTGGGCCCAGCGTCAGCCCCAGGTCATGAAAGGGACGGCGGTGAGCGGCGACAACTACTGGAAGGGCGCATATGATCATCAGAATGCCCTTCTGATAACAGAGTCCTATAACTGCCCCGACCCCTATGCGATAACGGAAATGGAGGACGTTGCCGTAGGTCTGGCCGTAAAGCGTTTCGGGATGCTGGACCGTCTGATCGTCCTGAGGGCGGCTGTGAATCTGGACGTCTTCCCCGCCGGTGTGACGCCGGAGATGCTCTGGGGCGACGAGGAACAGCATATTGCCTCAATAAACAGTATTGAATCCGTCGATATCTTCGAAACCGCCATGAAGAACTGCTTTAAGGTCGGCAAGGTGCTGATCGATGCGATACTGGAAGGAAAACTGTAAGGCCGGACTGGCTGTGATGGTGTGAAGACAAGAGAAATGTCTGCCGAACGGGCCCTGAAAACCTTTGACCGGGAAACGGAACGGATGCCCTTATGGAATTAAGAAAAATAAATACGAAAGACACAGAAGCCCAGTGGGCTTATACCGCTGCCCTGCCCGAAGACGAGAACGGACTGACAAACCCGTATCACGGCGTCTCCTTTGAGGAATACCGGGATAAGGTGCTTCCGGCACTGATCTCCTATGAACATCCCGTCGATATGCCGGACTGGTTTGTTCCGGAAACCTATTACTATTTATGGGATGACGGCTGCCTTGTGGGGGAATTCAGGATCAGACATTACCTGACAGACGCGCTCCGGAAGGGCGCCGGGCACATCGGATACAGCATATCGAAGGAACGCCGCGGCAAAGGTTACGGCACCGAAGGCTTAAGGCTGACGCTTCAGATCGCCCGGAAGATCGTTCCGGAGGAAGAGATCTTTCTTCGGGTCAACAAGGATAATACCGCCTCCCAGCAGGTGATGATAAAGAACGGCGCTTACCGGGCCGGAGAAGATGAAGAACACTTCTTCATGAGGATCCGGAAAGACCCGCCTGAACAGATACAGCTTGCCAATGACGATTTCCAGGGACACGTTGATATTCTCCGGCATGCCTGCCGAGGCATACTGGTCCATGAGGGAAAGATCCTTCTGTGCCATGAGTCGGGCAGCGGCAAGTACATCATCCCGGGCGGCGGCGTGGAAGGCAATGAGACCTATGCCGAATGCTGCGAGCGCGAGATGCTGGAAGAGACAGGAATACAGGTCCGTGCCGGGGCGGGCTATCTGGATATCGATGAGCTTTTTGACGTGTGGAATCACGTAAATCACTACTTTATCTGTGAGTTTGTCAAAGATACCGGCGCCAGACATCTTACGAAGGCGGAGGCGCGTGCGGGGTACAGAAACGTCTGGCTGCCGCTGGAGCAGGCCCTGGAGATCTTCGGGAATTATGAAGCTTATCATGATAAGAATATAGCGGATTTCGGCCTGTACAGGCGCGAATATACGGCATTGAAGGAATATGAGAAAATGATAAGAGAAGGATCCGGTCATGATCCGGGGGAGGAAGCAGAATGAGCCATATAGAAAAATACAGGAAATATTTCACCAAAGAATATCTGATGGGGCCAAATTCTTTCAGGCTGCTTGATGAACTGATCCGCAGAAGGCCGGAAGATGTGAAATTCGACCGCACCCTGGACCTGGGATGCGGCTATGCCCTGACGTCGCTGTTTATCGCAAATGAGACAGATGCAAAGCATGTCTATGCCTTTGATCTCTGGATCTCCGCATCGGAAAACTATGCAAGGATACGGGAGAACGGGCTCGAGGACAAGATCATCCCGATCCACGGCGACGCCCTGGATATGCCCTTCGCCCAGGATTACTTTGACAGTATCGTCAGCGTGGACGCCTATCATTATTTCGGCTGCAGAGAAGGGATATTCGCGGAAAAGATCCTGCCTTTTGTGAAAGAGAACGGTTATGTGATGATCGCGGTCCCCGGCTTAAAGAAACAGCCCCAGGGAGAACTCCGGCAGTTATTTGAGACCTGGGCGGAGGGTGACGATTCAGAACTCTTTAAAACGGCTGACTGGTGGGAAAACCTGCTGACGGCCGAATGCGGCGGTCATTGCACCGTCGAAGTGAAAGAAGCGGAATGTTATGATGCCGCCTGGCGGGAATGGTTTGAATCAGGACATGAATACGGCGCGCGGGACAAGGAATTCCTGGACAAGGGCCTGTACGATATCCTGAATTTCCTTCTGATCTACGTCAAAAAAGGAAAATAACAGCAAAGGAAACAGACCTATGAATACGATCTCCAAGAGAAGCAGACCTGTGAATACGATCTCCGGGCCAAGAAAGATCATCAGCCTGGTCCTGAAGCTTATTACAGTCATCTCCGCGGTCCTGGGCATCGTCATGAGCGCCGCGGCAGGAAGTAACAGCTTCATGGGAGGCAGCCGGGTATTCATGTATTTCACGATCCAGTCGAACATACTTATCGCGCTTATCTGCCTGATCGGCGGTTTTCTTCTGATGCGGAACAGCCCCGCCGGCAATGCCTGGTATGTTGTGAGGCTGGTGGGAACCGTTTCCATCACCCTGACCGGCGTGGTCTTCGTGGTCCTGCTGGCTCCCATCCTGGGCAGCAAAGCCTGGAATATTCAGAACACCCTGACCCACGCCGTGGTCCCGCTGGCGGCGGTCCTTGATTTCTTCGTATCCGTCTCCGGACATAAGATCAGCAGGAAGAACGTCTTTTTTGTGATCGTACCGCCGCTCTTCTACGTCATCTATGCCGGCATTGGTTTCGTCCGGGGCTGGGAATTCGCCCGGGGCGTTAACTATCCCTACTTCTTCCTGAACTGGGGAAGCCCCGCCGGAGCCTTCGGCTTTACGAAGGGACTGCCCTATATGGGCTGCGTCTGGTGGATCCTGGTCCTGTTCCTGTTCCTGATCGCCGTGGGCTGGGGCTATGCCGCCCTCGCGGACAGACTGGGAAAAAGGATCTGAAAAACTGCTCCGGCATGAACCGGCAGGTATTCTGGCATTGTGCTCCAGATATTTTTGAACTGATGCGGCTTTCTGCCGCCCACAGAATAAAAAGAAAGGATATTCCCTATGACAGACGGTCATATCCATCTTGAATACGGCGATTATACTCTGGCATACGTGCAGAAATTCGTTGACAAAGCGGTTGAGATGCAGCTGGACGAGATCGGGCTTCTGGAACATAATTACATGTTCCCGGAATTTGCCCCGATGTATGATTCCGTGCGCGCCGGCAGTGCCTTTATCGATGACTGGTTCCGCCGGAAAGCCGGCAGGAAAAACTATGAAGAATATCTGTGCCTGATGGAAGAAGTCAGAAAAAGGGATTATCCCGTAAAGATCCGGTTCGCCCTGGAGGTGTGTTATTTTAAGGGTTATGAGGACCTGGTGGTACAGCTGACAAAGGACAAGGGCTTTGATTTCCTCCTCGGCAGCATTCACTTTGTGGGTAATTTCGCTTTCGACCATACGGCGGACCTCTGGGAAGGGATCGACGTGGATAAAACCTATCGTCAATACTTTGAAGATTCCGTTTCCCTGGCGGAAAGCCGGATATTTGACGGTCTGGGCCACCCGGACTCCATAAAGCTTTTCGGCCATAAACCGTCTTTCCCGCTGACAGCTTCTTATGAAAGACTGGCAGAGGCGCTTGCAGACAGCGGGATGTACGCGGATCAGAACAGCGGAACAAAGAGGCGGTGTCCTGAGACATCGCCCCTCGGTATGGATCCGGAACTCATCCGTATCCTGCAAAAACATCACGTCCCGATCATTACCTCATCAGACGCCCATTATCCCGAAGATGTGGGTTATATGATAAAGGAACTGGAAGCCTGTGTGAAGAAAGCTTTATAATCTCGTGTCCCATTTTCCGCAGAAGGGATCTACGGGGCTGATTCCGGTGAATTCACTTCTGCCGGTCAGCTTTTCCATGACGGCGTCCATGACTTCCTGATTGTTCGCGTAAGCATTAATGAAGGTCCGGACCCGGGGAATATCCTGAAGGTGGTAAGGATTGCCCAGGGATATAAAGATCGTGGGGATCGTCGTCAGGAAGTGCGGACAGTTGGCGCCCAGGGGATTTGTCCACTCGATACGGACCACGGTCTCCCCGCTCTTGATCG
>JAFRVX010000123.1 GCA_017438305.1 Lachnospiraceae bacterium
ACCATCAACATGGACGGTACGGTCATTTTCCTTTCTGTTATTGCACTGGCACTGGCAAAATCCTTTGGAGTCACAGTTACCGGCTCAAGGCTTACCAGTCTGGCACTGACCATTATTATTCTGTCCATCGGCGCTCCCGGTGTCCCCGGCGGCGTTGTCATCTGCCTGTCTGCCCTGCTGACGCAGCTGGGCGTGCCGGGAGAATCCGTGGGCCTTGTTATGGGTATCAGTCCCATCGTCGGTATGTTCCTTGCCCTGAGTAACTGCCTGGGGGATGTTATGGTGACTTCCATTGTGGCAAAGAGTGAGAAAATGATGGATCCGGAGACGTTCCGGAAAGACAGCTGAGACGGTGAGGATCTATATCACAAAAGTCAAAAACGGCTGCGCTCTGAAGAATATCTTCAGGACGCAGCCTTTTGATAGTTTGATCCTTCAATTTTCAGCAGTACTTCGGAGAAATGCGGCAGGTTAATGTTCCCCTTCCCATATGCCGTCCGCTCCGACATAATAGCCGTCGGGCGTGCCTTCGGAAAGGTACATGCGGCCCTGGTTCTTTCCGGCTGCAGGCTCAAAGTAATACCAGTTTCCTTCGATCTGCTGCCAGCCGGTCAGCATCCGTCCCATCCGGCCATCAGAGACCGGATACAGATAATAGCGGCTCCCGTTCAGATCCAGCCCTCCTGATTGAAGTCCCGCTCTAAAGTCTCAAGATACAGCACGTCAAGCTGGTGCGGCTCGTCCGTGATCCCGAAAAGATCCTGATAGCCGTCTGCCAAAGCGTGGTCCTGATCCAGGACCTTTTCTGCGTCCAGGAGAAATTTTAATTCATATTCAAGTCCCTTTATGCCGGGATCGACCGGGTTAGCAGATTCCTGTGCCGCGTAGGACGTGATGGCACCGGAAGGAAGCAGGGCCGCAGTAAACGATGTCAGCACAGAGGCTGCCAAAAAAGCTGTCAGGATTCTGTTCGCGTTTTTGTTATTAAACATGTCTGGTTCCTTTATGCAGATCGATTGTATGTGGTCAATACTGAAAGTCGACTGTGTTCGTATAATGCGTGTTGCCGTAAATGTCAACGAGGCGGAAATTCAGGAAGGCATGGGTCGGTAAGCCTGCGGCCGTGCGCTGCTTTTCAGGCTCGCCACGGAATGAAGACCAGGCTGTTATAAACTCTCCGTCATATACGATTGGTTCATCATATTGTACCAGACGGTCAAAAGATGTGTCCATGGAGTAGCGGGCATAGTAAATATAGATCTCATCCCCGTCCTGGAACGCATGCAGGCCTTTGTCCGGGAGAAAGGGATCTTCACCGTTTTGCATTTCTTTGATGTTTTCACTGCAGTAACGGTATCCAACGACGCGGCCGTTCGGGTTTTCATAGTCCCGTATGACCTCAATCGTGATGAACCGGCCGTTTAAGACGGCGGGAACATAGCCATAAGAATAGATTTCCGTGACATCCTGACCATATATCGTGTCCCTCAGATAAAACGGGACAAGCAGTCCGTTTAGTGTCAGTCCGGTATAGTCGAAATCAAAGACCAGATCCCCATCTTCATCCCAGGAATGCGTCTGATCTGTACCGAAGTCGGCAAGGCCGTTATAGCGAACCAGGTAGTAATCCGTCCAGATCTCGGAGATCTGATCCCACATCTCATCCTTAAGGTGCAACGCATAATACGTTTCCCCGTTCCAATCGGTCTTTTCGAGCAGTGTAAGCGCTTCCGGCGTCGGGACCGTAATGGAATCCGAATCGACGGATCCTATGTCAAACCAAGGCTCGAGCTGCCACTTTTCGTAGCCGTATTCGAGCGCGGCAGACGGGTCCGTACTCCGGAATGCAAGTGCGCGTCCAACGATCGTTGTGTTTAAAAATGAGGAAAAGAACCGGAAGTAGTCTTCCTTATAGCCGAGGGACTCAAGCATCGCTACCATGGAAGTGTATTTTACGGGATAGCGGCTCGGGAAATAGAAAGCGATGCCGTGCGTACCGGCGATGTTGCTGCCGGCGCTGATGACCATGTGCTCCGCAGCTTCACGCACAGCACTGCTGTCGATGCCGCTTTCAGCGCTTACGTCCAGAAAGTCGATCAGGTCGACGGATTCGAAACTGTCGTCCCCATAGCTTTTTGCTGAGGTTCTGGCAAGCGAAAACCGGGAAAAACCGGTGTCCAGGTATTCGGCGGACTCTGCCAGGTAATCCTTCAGAGCGTCCCGAAGGAGGCCTGCAAAGCTCAGATCCAGAACCGCCAGAGTATAATAATCCCATTTATTATAGTCCGGGCCGTTCAGAAAACTGTCGACGATCCTGGGTCCCAGATCCGGGATCGCCATATCGGGATCTTTCGAGAG
>JAFRVX010000124.1 GCA_017438305.1 Lachnospiraceae bacterium
TCCGTCATGCTTTGCATGACACCCTCCCCAGAGGGGAAGGCGGGCCTCATCCGTCATGCTTCGCATGACACCTTCCCCAGAGGGGAAGGCGGGCCTCATCCGTCATGCTTCGCATGACACCTTCCCCAGAGGGGAAGGCTCGGGTCAGCGGCAGGCTTTGTAGATGGCGACGATGTCGTCGTAGTCCAGGGTTTTGAAAGAACCGATCTTCCGGGTGCGGTCATAGGTGCATTCCACGGCGATCTTCTCGATTTCCGCATTATCTGGGGTGTGTCCCAAAAGCTCTGTCAGGGACAGGGGCATGCCGAGGCTCTTGAAGAAGGCGTTGGTCTTTTCGATGCCTTCCTCAGAAGCTTTCAGATCATCGGGCTCCGTGATGCCGTAAACTTTCCTGGCGAACTGCGCGAACCGGCCGATATTCACATCTCTGACATAACGGCTCCAGGCAGCCCAGACCGCCGTCAGCGTCGCGCCGTGGGTAGAATTGTACAAAGCAGAGATGGCCATTCCCAGCTGGTGGCAGGACCAGTCGCCTTCTCGGGGCGTATCGCCCTGGGCGCCGATGCCGGTGAGTCCCACATGGGACACGCTGCCGCACCACATGATCTCGCTCATGGCTTCATAATCCTGCGGATTTTCAACGCCTTTCGGTCCGAATTTGATGATATCCCGGAACAGGCCTTCGGCAATCTCATCGGTCAGATGATTGCCCAGGACCGCGGCGAAGTAGCGCTCCGACGTGTGCATGAAGATATCTGCCGCGCCGGCGCCGATCTGATATTTCGGCAGCGTCATCGTAAGTTCCGGATTCATGATGGCAAACCTGCAGCGGTTGAAATTGTTGTTGATGCCCCGTTTTGTGGGGGGAACTTTCTCATCATTCGTAAGAACGGAGGAGTTGCTGGTCTCGCTTCCCGCGGCGGAGATGGTCAGGATGGTGCCGATGGGGAGACTCTTCGTGACCGGAGTCCCGGTCCAGAAATCCCAGATGTCATGTTCGGGAGACGCCGTCGCATGGGCGACGCCCTTGGCGGTATCGATAACGCTGCCGCCGCCCACGGCCAGAATAAAGTCCGCTTCAAAGGCAATGGCTTCTTTGGTCATGGCCCGGGCAGTGGAGACCAGGGGATTCGGCACCACGCCGCCCATGGCTTTGACCGCCAGGTTGTTTTCCTCCAGATTTTTGACGACGCGGTCGATCAGGCCGCTTCTCACGGCAGACTGTCCGCCGTAGATCACGAATACCCGGCTGCCGCCATACTTTTTCACCATTTCGGCAGCGCGAAGTTCCGTGTCTTTGCCGAAAACGATTTCCGTAGGTGCATAATAAACAAATTTTTCCATAAGGTTCCTTTCCTCAGCTGCTTCTCCGGCAGCCGGAATCATTTCTGTATTTAAACAGCATTTTTAACGGCAGTGATTGAAATACCTGCCGTTTCCCGTGCAATTTCAAACACCTGTTTTCAAAGGATTCAGCGCAATATCCTTATCCGTCGTACGTCGCAGACACCTTATCCGTCATACTCCGCAGACGCCTTCTCCTGAATAAAAGCCGTCACCGGGTCCGCACTTAACCGAGAGTTACATACACCCGGTGTCTGTATAGCCCGGAGGAAAGCCTCACAGTTCGTCGATGGTCCTGATCTCTTCTTCCGTGAGTTCGAAGTCGAAGATCTCCAGGTTGCTCTTCTGGTGCTCGAAGGAATGGGACTTCGGAATAGAGATATACCCCTTCCTGCAGTTATAGTTCAGGATCACCTGGGCCCAGTTTTTCCCGTATTTCTCACCGATGGCCGTAAGAACGTCCCTGCCCTGTTCAAAACGGAGCGGTCCCCAGGCCATGGGAAGGATGTTGTTTTCCCTGAGGTATGCGATCAGCTCCTTATTTTTGGATTCCGGATTGATGCGGACCTGATCCACCACCGGCGGGATCTCGCAGTGGGCAAGAAGGTCGGAAAGATCGTCGATCGTAAAGTTGCTGACGCCGATATTCTTCAGAACGCCTTCTCTGTAATAATCTTCCAGCTGTGCCCAGACCTCCCGGGCTTCTTCTTTATTGTCCCAGGGCATGTGGATCAGATACAGATCGATGTAATCGGTATCCAGCTTTTTCAGGCTGCGCTCCACCGCCTCCCGGGCAGTCTCGCGGCTGTGATGCGGCGGCTCATCGGAACCCCGTTTCCTGGTGGCCATCTTGGTGCAGATGAAGAATTCATCCCGGGGAATGCTGCTTTCTTTTATGCCCTTTCCCACGGCTTCTTCATTCCCGTAGCTTTCCGCTGTATCGAAAAAGCGGTAGCCGGCCCGGATGGCGGAGACTACTTCCTTCGTATCCCCGGTATAGACGCCGTCGGTCTTCGCAAAGGAATTGGTTCCGGACCCCACAGCGGGGATCTGATTTCCGTTATTCATGGTAAATGTCAGCATATCAGGCTCCTTTCGTAAAAATGTGCTGTAAAACTTCTTCTTATCGTTCTTTTAACTTCTCGTTCCTTCTTGTTCCTTTTCGGTCAGAATGCACGCTTTTCTCTATTTTAACATATCTTTATCCCGAAAGATAGAACTTCCTTCACTTTACCGAACCTGCATTGCCTCTTTTCGGAGCAGAAAAAGGAGCCGGCTTTTTACGGCCGGCTCCCCGTTTTTTCAGTTTACCACTTCAGTTCTCCGTCTCCGCCCATCAGCCTTGTCATCTCCTCGATCCTTTCCAGAGGGAAAGGCGGCGATGATACCGGCTTCATGGCCAGGGACATGAGCTTCATCGGATTATCATCGGCAGCGATCCGGTTGGAACTTAACTTCCCGCAGATCCTGCAGCGATGGATGATGGCCCATTCTCCGTTTTTCCGGACCCATACGGCAATCGGTTCCATAATGCCGCCGCAGTCAGCCTCCCGGTCTCCCGGTTCGTTATCCAGATGCTGGCTGGAAAGGCAGTACGGACAATGATTCCGATGATCGCTACCCGCTCCTGTCGGTACCACGGTCCTGCCGCATACCTTGCAGACGAAAGTCTCGTTAGACGGATGATTTTTATAGTAACCTTTTTCAAATGATTTTTTCTTATTCTCCCGATTCATGGGAACTGACCTCCTGAAAGCAAAATCACAAATCATTTCCGGAGGCTTGCGGGTGTGCAGCAAACCTCCCGGTTACACTGCAATCACCGTTAAATTGTTACCGCGTTTCACAAAGCCACGCTCCTTCTAATATAGTGTTAACAGACCAGCCGGATGATCCGGGGGCTGTTACGGTTTCATTATAGCCTGTACTGACACCGGGGTCAACCCGGATCTTCCTTCATTCGCTGATCTCTGAGTGATCCGGCGGTGTTTTCCGCGGGCATTAAGCTCCGGTTACTCCCCGTTCTGGTTACTCCAAAAGGCCGTAAGCCACAGCCCGGACACGCATATGATGGTATTCCTCATTATTGGGGAAGGTATTATGCATGTATACCACCGAGAAATGGTTTTCGGGATCGATGGAAGTCCAGGTGCCGGCAGCGCCGGTCCAGCCGAACTCGCCGGGGGTGGAATTGGAGACGCCGCCGATGTTCATCATGGTGCGCACGCCCAGCCCGTAGCCGTAGCCGTCCAGATAGGTATTGGTGAATTCGGCCAGCTGGGTGTCATTCAGCATATTGGTGCGCATCATATCGATGGTGTTTCTTCCGATGATCCTGACGCCGTTGTAAACGCCGCCGTTGGCCAGCATCTGGGTGAATACGGCATAGTCCTTCAGATTGGAGAACAGTCCGGCGCCGCCGCCCTCGTACACCGCATCGGGCTCATGACGGTCATCCATATTGCCCACCATGGGCTCGTAGGTGCCGTCATCATTGATATGATAGAGGACCGCCATCTGATCCTTCTGGCCGCCCGTATACCGATAGCCGGTGTTTGTCATGCCGAGAGGTTCGAAGATCTCCTTTTTCAGGAACTCGCCTACGGTCATGCCGGAGCAGCGCTCGATCAGCGCAGCCACCATCTCATGACCGAAACCGTAAAGCCAGTGCTCGCCCGGATCAAAGCGGAGCGGCACCTGGGCCATGGCTTCCACCTCCTGGGATACGTTGTACTTTCCGTTAAACTTCTCCGCAAGCATCGCCCTGACGTCGATCATGCCCTTATCCGTGGGATGTCCGCTGAGGGGCGAGGGATACGGCAGGCCGCAGGCCATGTTGAAAACGTCCTTGACCCTTATGGGGCGCTTTGCCGGCCGGATCACAAAGGTTCCGTTCCCGGTAAGCTCCGCCACACTGGATTCCTTCCACTCCGGGAAATAGTCGGAATAGGGATCGTTCAGAGCGAATTTCCCCCGTTCAAACAGGATCAGCGCTCCCGTGCAGACAATGACCTTCGTCATGCTGTACAGCCTGAAAAGCGTATTCTCATCGACCTTCCTTCCGGCAGCGAGATCCGCAAATCCCTTATAGCCTTCATAAAGGACCTTCCCGTCTTTCATGACGATGCATCCCGCCCCGGGCACATGATGATCCGCAAAATCCTGCAATAACGCATCCAGATCTTTTACCACAGACATACTAACCTCCTTTTCTGCTGATGATCTTTCTCAGAAGTTTCCGATTCGATTTACTTAACAGTATATGGCATATCCGAAAAAAGTCAAGGACAGCAAAAGGCACAAGCCTTCCCCGGAAAAAGGATGGCTTGTGCCTCATCCACCACCGGCTTTGCCGGCGGTCCCCCTTCCCCAGAGGGGAAGGCTTGTGCCTCATCCACCACCGGCTTTGCCGGTGGTCCCCCTTCCCCAGAGGGGAAGGCCTGGGTGATCCTCCGGTCAGGGAAGGCCTGGGTGATCCCCGGTCAGGGAAGGCTGGTTATTCGGCGTTTTCGGAAGTGGTTCCGATAACGATGCCGTTATCGTCGTTCTTTGTTCCGGCCTTGATAAAGGCGTCGATGCAGGCTTTCGCGCTGTCTTTTCCGATGGAGAAGAAAGCGTCGTCCAGTCCTGCCAGGCTGATCTTCAGATAACCGGATCCGTAGACCTTGATCCTTCCGGAAAAGCCTGCGTCTTCCATGCCGGCCTGCAGGTTCATGATCCGCGGGCAGTCCTTATAAAGGTCATCCTCGCATACGTTTTTGAGGAGGCTTCCTTCAAGCTTCAGGAAGGAATCCCTCAGACCCGTCAGGGCTTCTTCAGTATAAGAGTAGGATGAATAACTTACCTCGTAAAGATTTGCTGCATTACGGCCAGTTGCATCCTGTCCGATGGCCTCCTTCCCCGAATCATTTCCGCCGTTTTCCTTTCCGGTGACTTCCTGCCCGGTCTCGTTTTCTTTTCCGGCGGCTTCCTGCGCAGCGCTGCTTCCTTTTCCGGCGGTTTCCTGCCCGGCATTTCTTTTATTGCCTGTACTTTTGATGATCTCCTCCAGGGTCATGACGGGGAATTCCTTCTGCGCAGGCTTCAGGGTCAGGTTTTGGTCCATTCCGTAGGCCCGGTAAAACGCGCCAAGGTCATTCTTATCCGCGCCGTCTCCGAGATCCGCTGCCGGAAAGACGGCGTCCGGGTTCAGATAAACGTAATAATGGTCTGTGGTCAGGGCTTCGCCTTTGTCCAGGAACTGCAGGATCACGGCCTTTTCGGGATCTATCCCCTTACAGGCATAAATGCGGGTCCGCAGGATCTCTTCTTCGGACTCCCGGACATATTCGCCGGAGGAATTGTTTTCCCAGTAAGCGCTGGCCTCCGTTTCCAGAAGCAGGTCTCCCAGATGGTCTTCCGTGCACACCCGGGAGGGAATGTAGGATCGGTACGCGTCTTTCAGGTGAGCCCGGTAGCGGCTCACGATGGAGGAAGTATCAACGGTCTCATTCGAAGATGTGTTGTATGCTTCTTTCCAGATCTGCGCAGTATCGATGGGATTTTTTCCGGCCGGCCGCCTGAAAAGCAGTATGGCGCCGGCAATCAGCAGCAGGACGGCCGCGGCAGCGGCCAGCTGCAGGCCTCTGTTTCTGATGGCTCCTTTCATGATCATCTCTCCTTTTTCGTTCTTTTCCAGTTCAAAGGCAGAAAAAGCTTCCAGCGTTTCTTCATCCAGCTGATTCAGGGCTCCGTTCCAAAGGTTCATAAATATCCCTCCTTTTCCAGAAGCCGCTTCAGATCCTCCCGCAGCGACTTCAGAGTCTTTTCCACCGTCGACGTGCTGACGTCAAGCTCCCGGCTGATCTCCCGAACGGTCTTAAAGGCAAAGTACCTGCCCAGAAAGATGATCTGCTGCCTTTCGGGAAGTTTTTTCACGAACTGCCCCAGGATCCGGGCCAGCTCCTTCTGAAGCATCAGATCCTCCACGTCAGACTCATCCGGCAGGATCCCCTCAAGCTCGGAGATCGGAAGCAGTGCGCTTTCCGGCACCTGGCTTTTTGCCGTCATCTTCCGGAGGCGGTCGATGGCCCTTCTCCGGGACAGCGTCATCAGAAAAGCATAGAGGATCCGGGGCCTTTCAGGGGGTATGGCGTTCCAGGTATCCAGATAGGTATCGCTCAGCACTTCTTCCCGGTCTTCTTTTTGCTGAAAAAACCGGAAAAGAAAATGCTTCAGTCTTTCGCCGTATTTA
Organism: Lachnospiraceae bacterium; assembly: GCA_017438305.1. GTDB lineage: Bacteria > Bacillota > Clostridia > Lachnospirales > Lachnospiraceae > UBA1267. The sequence continues at coordinate 6,578 of JAFRVX010000124.1, forward strand.
TGATCTGTTGCCTGAATGGCATACTCATCACGGGCAAAGTATAAGCCGATGATGTCGTCATCATTCAGGACCGTGTCCATTAAGGTTTTCATGATCTTACTGTCCTTAACTGTAAACAATTCTCCCAAGCAGCCTGGGGCTGCAGGATGACCGTACGCACGAAGAAGGGTTCGCTTTTTAAGCCCCTTCTGCCAATATAGTCGTAAATATTCGTATCAGTCCGTAATACTTTATCATATATTTTCGGAAAACGGAGAAAAACTGTCCGGAGATCATGAAAAAAATACCCAGAGAAACGCTCTGAAAAAGAAGGGAACATATCTGAAAAGGACACTTCGTGAAAAAACATTCTGAAAAAGGTAGATATATCCGGTAAATACTCTCTGAAAAAGTGAGAAATATCCGGAAAAAATCTCAGAAAAACCCCGGAAAACCATCCCGGAAAATCAGAAACAAACCGGATAAAAAGAAAATATCTGAAGAAAATACATTCGATAAAGTATAAATTCCCGAAAAAGAGGGTTGACAGCTCCTATACTTCGTGTTACGATGTATCCCGTCACGGGAGGTATCAGATGGACGTTCAGCTGAAAAGAGGCCTTCTGGATGTGTGTGTGCTGGCGGCGATCAGGAACGAAGATTCCTACGGCTATAAGATCATCAAGGATATGAAGCCCTACATCGTCCTTTCCGAGTCTACGTTATATACCATTCTGAAACGGCTGGAAAACGCCGGAATGCTTACGGTCCGAAGCGTCGAACACGAAGGCAGGCTCCGAAAATACTACCACATCACAGAGGCAGGCATAAACAGAATCGAAGAATTCAGGACGGACTGGCAGGAGATCCTGGCCATTTACCGTTTTGTTACAAGGGAGGATCCGAGAAATGAATAAACAGGATTTTCTGAAAGAACTCAGCAGGGCCCTGTCAGGCCTTCCCCGGGAGGACCTGGAGGAACGGCTGGCCTTTTACAGTGAAATGATCGATGACCGGATGGAGGACGGGCTTTCCGAAGAGGAGGCCGTAGCCGATATCGGTTCCATTGATGAAGCGGCTTCCCAGATCATAGCCGAGACCCCGCTGCCGAAGCTGGTCCGGGAGCGCATCCGGCCGAAACGGAAGATGCAGGGTTGGGAGATCGTCTTGCTGATCCTGGGCTTCCCGCTCTGGTTCCCGCTGATGATCGCGGCTATGGTCATCCTCCTCTCTGTCTACATCGTCATCTGGACAGTGATCATTTCCCTGTGGGGAGCGGAAATCTCCCTGATCATCTCGGCCGCCGCCTTTTTCGCAGCCTTCGCTGTCCGTCTGATCCAGGGTGATCCGACCCAGGCCCTTCTTTTCCTGAGCGGTGCTCTGGTCCTAATGGGCCTGTCCATCCTCCTGTTCTTCGCTTTCAGAGCCCTGACGAGAGGCGCTGCATGGCTCACCGGAAAGATCGCCCTCGGGGTAAAGGGCCTGTTTCTTAAAAAGCAAGGCTATGACACTATAGAAGGAGGCTCCAAATGAAAACATCCGTCAAAATCTGGCTTACAGCCGCAGCGGTCCTGATCGCGGCCGGCGCTGTCCTGTTCACCGTTGTCATGAGCGCTCACAGCTGGAATTTCAAAGAAGTATTCCGGAACGAATATGAGACCCGGTCCTTTGAGATAACACAGCATTTTGTCAATATCTCGATTCGTTCCGACACGGCAGATATCCGATTTAAGAAAACGGAAAGCGGAAACGCCCGGGCGGAGATCTTTGACGATCCCCTTATCGAAGCGTCCGCAGATGTCCGGGACGGCAGCCTTGCAATAGAGATCAGAGATACCCGGAAGTGGTACGAGAAGATCGGCTTCTTCCGCACGGAGTCCTCTAAGATCACACTTTATCTTCCCGAGGCTGTTTATTCTTCTCTGACGATAAACGAAAGCACCGGCGATATCGATCTGCCGGCTCCCTTCAGCTTCCAGAAGATCGATATAACGGCCAGCACCGGCGACGTAAAGCTGGGGGCTTCTGCTTCGGGAAATATAAAGATTGAAACCGATACCGGTGATATTCATGCGGAAAGTCTCACCGCCGGATCCCTGGAATTCTCTGTTTCAACGGGAAAGGTCAACGTGAAGTCGGTTCCCTGCGACGGGGATATTTCGGTCAGGGTGAGTACGGGAAAGGCTGTTCTTGAGGATGTCATCTGTAAAAACCTGATCTCCACGGGCAGCACCGGGCATATTGAACTTAAGGACGTGAAAGCGAACGGTCTTCTTTCTCTTGAAAGAAGCACCGGGGATATCCGTTTCGACAAATGCGATGCGGAAGAGATCCTCATCACTACCTCCACCGGCGACGTCTCCGGGTCCCTGCTCTCAGACAAGGTGTTCATTACAAAAAGCGACACCGGCCGCGTTCAGGTTCCTGAAACAACGGCCGGCGGGAAATGCAAAGTCACGACGGATACGGGGGATATTAATATAACGATTGAGTGAGGGAAGACCTCATCCGGTCCTTCGGACCACCGAACCTCATCCGGTCCTTCGGACCACCTTCCCCAGAGGGGAAGGCTTGAGGGGAAGGCTTTGAGGACGAATGTTTATTGATTAGATACAGCCGCGGGGAATTCGAAAGCCTTGCGGCTTTTCATTTTCCTCAGGTGAATTTTCCTGCGACACAACACAGAGCGAAGGCCAGAACATCGACGGCCACGATGGTGGAGCCCACCGGCGTTTCCGCAAGGATCGAAATGATCATGCCGCAGAAAGCGCACACAACGGACAGGGCTGCCGAAAAGATCGTAACACTTTTGAAGCTTTTGAAAAGCCTCATGGCGGACAGGGCCGGGAAAATGACCAGGGCCGAGATCAGAAGCGATCCCACCAGGTTCATGGCCAGCACGATGATCACGGCGATCACCACCGCGATCAGAAGGTTGTAGCCTTCCGCGGGGATTCCCGAGGCTCTGGCAAAATCCTCGTCAAAGGTCACGGCAAAGATCTTGTTGTAAAACAGGACGAAGATCACCACCACCAGGACCGAGAGCGCCACACAGAGCCAGACTTCTTTCAGATTCAGGGTCAGAATGGAAGTCGACCCAAACAGCGCAGAGCATACGTCGCCCGACAGATTGGGGGATGCCGAGAAGATGTTCATGATGAGATAGCCGAAGGCCATGGCGCCGACGGAGATCATGGCTATGGCGGCATCCCCCTTAATTTTGGTCCGGCGTCCCGTCCGCAGAAGGAGCACCGCGCACACCACGGTGACCGGCAGCACCAGGAGCATCTCATTGGTCAGGTTCAGCACAGCGGCTATGGCTATGGCGCCGAAGGCCACATGGGAAAGGCCGTCCCCGATAAAGGAAAACCTTTTCAGGACCAGCGTGACGCCCAGCAGCGAAGAACACAGGGCGATCAGCACGCCGACGATCAGGGCGTACCGCACAAAGGGATACTGGAAATACTGCGAAAGGGTCTCAAACATCAGCCTCACCGCCCTTCTGCCCGTCCGGCTCCTCAGCCTTCTCTCCGTCTGCAGGCTCGCATGGCTTCCCGTCTTTCCGGCTGTCCGTATTCTCGACTTTCTGCCTGTCTGTAAGCTCGTCTTTCTGCGTGTTCGTATGCCCGTCCTTCTTCTCATCCTTCTGATGCATCAGGAAGAACTGCCCGGCATCGCTCTCCAGATATTCGTCCCTGGTACCGAAAAAAACGTCCTCACCTATATGCAGGATATGCGTGGCATACTGCAGCGCGGCGGCCACGTCATGGGAAATCATGATGATGGTGATGCCGTCGTCGTTCAGTTCCTTTATCAGGCTGTACATTTCAGCCGTCACCCGGGGATCCAGCCCGGAGACCGGCTCATCCAGAAGCAGCACCTTCTGCGTCGCGCACAGCGCTCTCGCCAGAAGGACCCGCTGCTGCTGTCCGCCGGAAAGCTCCCGGTAGCAGCGACCGGAAAGCTCCGATATCCCCATCCGTTCCATGTTTTCCGCGGCAAGCCGTTTTTCCGCCTGATTATAAAAGGGGCGGAAACCGCTCCGGCCCTGACAGCCGGAAAGCACGATCTCTTTCACCGACGCCGGGAAATCCTTCTGGATCACCGTCTGCTGGGGCAGATAGCCGATCTCGTTTTTCCTAAGCCCGTCTCCCATTTCGATCCAGCCCTTAAGAGGCTCCTGCAGATGGAGCAGGGTCTTCATAAGCGTGGTCTTTCCGGACCCGTTTTCCCCGACGATGCAGAGATAATCCCCTGCGTTCACGGTAAAATTCAGATTTTCAATAATTGCGTGCGAATCATATCCGAGGGAGAGATTCGAAGCGGTGAGCAAAGCCATCCGCAGCCTCCTGTATCCATATCCGACCGGGCTGTTTAAGGCCCGGTTTATCATTATTTCAGTTCTGATCCCTTTATCTGATCATTTCCGGCCCGTTCTTCACCAAAGTGCTGATCTGTATGTTGTATGTGATCATTTCCGGTTTACTTCGCCGTCTGTATGTAATTCGGAATCTGGTTTCTGTTTTAACGGATCATTATTCTAAGGCTTCCCTGAGTACCTCAAGGTTTTTTCCCATGGCGGCCAGATAAGTGTACCCGTTCTGCGCGTCTTTCGACGTCACGGACTGCAGGGAATCCAGGGTCAGGATCTTCTGATCTTTATTCTTTGTATTCTGTATGATGGTTTCGGCGATCCTGTGATCATTTCCTTCTATCGTCAGCACTGCCCCGAGGGAAAGCTCATCAACCTTTTTGGAAAGGAAGGTGATGGTTTCAAAGCTGGCCTCCGTCTCGGCGGAGCAGCCCGCAAAAGCTGCATAATAGGAGAGGCCGTAATCATCCACGAGATACCGGAAGGGAAAGCGGTCACCGAAAAGCACAGTTTTCACCCGAGAATCAGAAACGTTTTCCTGGAAGGCTTTATCCAGAGCCTCCAGTTTTTCAAGGTAGGCCGACGTGTTCTTCTTATAGGTTTCAGCATGTTCCGGATCGATCTTCTGAAGCGCCTCGGAAATGCCGCGGACCAGTATGGAAGCATTCCGAAGTGACAGCCAGACATGTTCGTCGTAGTCTTCATGGCCTTCACCGTCTCCGTGTGGATGGTCATCACTCTCTTCACGCCCCTCACCGTCTCCGTGAGGGTGGTCATCGCTCTCTTCGCGGCCTTCACCGTCTCCGTGTGCATGGTCTTCGTCCTGCATGCCGTCGATGATTTCTTCCTCTCTGACCGTATCGCCCAGCAGTTCCAGAAGGTTCACAACGGTAATATCTTTGTTGACCGCTTCCTTCAGGACAGCCCCAGCCCATTCGTCAGACACGCCTCCGACGTAAATAAACATATCACAGCCCGATATCTCCAGAATATCCGCCGCCGAAGGCTGGAAGCTGTGCATATCCACACCCTTATCCAGGAGCAGAGAAACTTCCGCATTGGCGGCATCCTCCCCCAGGATGTTCATGACCCAGTCATATTCCGGAAATATTGTTGCGACGATCTTTATTTTTCTGCCTTCTGTCTTTTGTTCCGAGCTGTCGGAAGCACTGGTTCCGTAAGACTCCTTCCCCGAAACATCGGTTCCGGAGGTTTCCTTCCCGGAAGCACTGGTCTCGGAGGAATCTGTCCCGGAAGGACCGGCTCCGGTTCCGCAGGCCGACAGACAGCCAAACGCCAGAATAACGGTTATTATAAATACAAGTATCTTTTTCATTTCACTACGCTTTCCCGGTTCACGGTTTATCCGAAAACCTTTTTTCTCACGTTTTATTCTGAAGGCCCTTTTTCCCACGTTTTACGCGAAGCTCTAATTTCTCACGTTTTATCATTTATCAGAAGATTTTTACATTTTCCGTTCGGATTATACACGGCTGCTTTCTTCCTCCTGTCTGATAATCGAAAAACGATGACCGGAAAATCTTCAGCTCAGGCCATAAATCTGCCATGTCCGAATTTGAGAACCGTTCCCGATTATACTCAGTCATCCCTGATGTGTCAAGCAATTTGGGAACAATTTTCATTTTCAAACCAATCACCATTCTCGTTTTGTGAATAACCTTTTGGATTGACAATTATCCCCTTTTTCAGATGTTCACTTTTTCAGACATTCCCTTTTCAGACACTGCTTTTACGTATAATTTTCGAGCACAGCTCCCGAGCGTATCTTTTAGCATTCACTTTCGACTGTAGCTTTCAAGCGCATCTTTTAAACATAACTTTCGGATGCAGTTTTCAAAACCTGCACAAAACACTGCGCAGGAATACTGATCCCGGAATAATGAAAAAAGTCTCCTTATATACATCTGTTCCGCCATAAACTGTGCTATAATGCGTTTAACGATGAGAATTGATCAGAGAGAGAAATGTCAGCGAGGAACAGGAAATGATTTACGATCAGAAAAAATGGCTGAAAAAGATCAATGACGTTATTGTCCAAGGCCCCTATGAGGCAAACTGGGAAAGTCTTTCAAAGCATCAGACGCCGCAATGGTTCCGGGACGCCAAATTCGGCATCTTTATCCATTGGGGCCTCTACAGTGTTCCGGCTTTTGCCAATGAATGGTATTCCCGAAATATGTACATCCAGGGATCGTCGGAATTTGAGCATCATATCAGAGTCTATGGGCTGCAGAAAAATTTCGGGTACAAAGATTTTATCCCGATGTTTAAGGCGGAAAAGTTTGACGCTTCGAAATGGATAGAATTGTTCAAAAGGTCCGGCGCGCGTTACGTGGTACCGGTGGCAGAGCATCATGACGGCTTCCAGATGTACCGGAGCGAGCTGTCACACTGGAATGCGGCGGAAATGGGTCCCCGACGTGATGTTCTGGGTGAATTGACAGAAGAAATGAAGAAGCAGGGCCTGATCAACGGTGCATCCACGCACAGGATCGAGCACTGGTGGTTCATGGGCGGAGGCAGGCATTTTGACAGCGATATCACGGACGAAGAAAAGCCGGGCGGCTTCTACTGGCCGGCCGTCAGTGAGCAGCCGGAGAACCTGGAGGACTCCTTCTTTGAACCTGTGCCTTCGGAAGAGTTCCTGAATGACTGGAGGATCCGCACCTGTGAACTGATCGACCGCTATCACCTTCACGAGCTGTACTTCGACTGGTGGATCCATCACGCGTCCGCGCGTCCGTATCTTCAGAAGATCGGGGCATATTTCTACAACCGTGCTGTGGAATGGGGACAGGAAGTGATGATCGCCTACAAGCATGATTCCTTTATGTTCGGGACAGCGGTTCCGGACGTCGAACGCGGCCAGTTTGCGGAAGTGCAGTCTTTCCCCTGGCAGACCGATACCGCCATCGCAAAGAATTCCTGGTGCTATACCGAAGGCAATGATTATAAGAAGCCCTGGAGCATTCTCTGCGATCTGGTGGACGTCGTCAGCAAGAACGGTACGATGCTCCTGAATGTGGGCCCGAAGGCGGATGGTACGATATCTGAAGAAGATACAAAGGTGCTGGAAAGTATCGGCGCATGGCTGAGAGCGAATGGAGAAGCAATCTATGGCAGCCGTCCCTGGCGGTATGCCCAGGAAGGCCCCACGAAGGAACTGCAGGGCCAGTTTACAGACGCGAGAGATAAGGTGTATACCTCTGAAGATTTTCGTTTCATGATAAATCACGGAAAACTCTACGCCGCCTGCATGCGCTATCCGGAAGACGGAAAGATCCTGATCCGCACCCTTGGAAAAAAGGCGCACACGGAAGACGCCAAATTCTCAGGCATCATTGACGACGTGGACGTCCTGGGCTTCAATGAAAAACCTTCCTTTAAATATAACTTTCCCAACCGATGAGACTATATAAAAGCCTATAGCTTTCACCGAAATGAGCCTTTTACCAACTCGGACAGTTGAATCAACCACCGAAACGCCTGTGATTCCACGGTTTTAGCCCATTCGCACCTTGAAA
>JAFRVX010000125.1 GCA_017438305.1 Lachnospiraceae bacterium
AGGCGGCAAGACTGCTGAACTTCGCCTTCACATCCACCGAATTCAACGACGCCATCAACTGGGGCGTTCCAGAACTCGACTGGGTAGAAGTGGAACCGAACGTAGCTTACTATCCGGAAGGCATGGATGTTTCCAACCAGGGTTATCACAACTCCTTCGGCTGGGCATATCCGAACGAGCGTATCGCCCACGTCTGGAAGGGCAACGCGCCGAATATGTACACCGAGATCTATCCTAATGCAGAAAAGGATTCCCACAGGACCATTGCTTACGGTTTCGTCTGGGATAACTCTAATCACCAGGATACCATCGCTGCCCTGAACAATATCAAGTCCGAATATCTGTACAAGGTAGCTTCCGGTGACGTTCCGAATGTTGACGACGAGATCAAGAAGTTCAACGACAGGCTCTATTCTTCCGGACTGCAGACCGTCATGGATGCCAAGCAGGAACAGCTGGATGCCTGGAGAAAGGCCAACGGCAAGTGAAGCCTAAAACAGCCGGCAGATGATGCACAGCTGTTCCGGAAATAAAACGAAAAACCTTGAGAGAAACAAAAGAAACGTAAAAAGAAGTGTTTCCTCATGAAAAATGCCGTATGAAACCAGAAGGGCTGCGCCTCGGATCAAACTGGGAGGCGCAGCCCCTTTTTCAGTCAGTGCTGAGTCCCGTTCAGAAGGAAGATGTGAGTTTTGAAGAAAACCAGACTTCCAGATCGGCTAAGCACCGGTCCACGTTTTCTTCGTTCCGGGAGAGTCAGTTCACCTCGGTCCGGTTGGGCTTAAAGGGCTTGTTATTCTGTTCCGGGGCCAGGGACGTCAGGAACTTTGGACGGGAGAAGAGAGCCGGAAAACAGTTTTGGAATTTAATGGATTGTGCAATCCGCAATAAAAATGAAAATCCCATCATATATCCGGTATAAGTGCCAATTAAAATGCACAAAACGTATGGACAATTGTTAATTCTGCTGAAGAATGCTTGATTTTCACTTATTTGTGGTTTATACTGATACCAGCATCAAAAGTGTACGGAAAAACAGCTTTTAACAAAGGTGACCAACTATCATGAGTCGCCTTGCGTTTACTTTTTTAGACTTTCCCGAAGAGGTTCCGAAGAAGTATCTATACAACCAATCTCATAGAGAACTTTATGTTCTAACACCGATAATGGTCACAGAGGTTTACACATACTTCTTGATACTACCTAGCTCGTTGCAACTGGATATAAAGCCTACTCTTATAATAATATAACATTTTAATGGTAAATAATGAGAATATGAAAAAATTGATTATATTATGTATAATTCTTATTTTGTCAACTGTATCATGCGGCAGTGAAGGCGCAGGGAAGGTCACTTCGGGTACTCAGAATACAACATCTTCCTCTGCAGAAAGCGCTGCTGCTGAAAAAGATCGGTTTGGATACGGCCTTCTGGATACCGGGATCTATTCCGTACGGCATGACAAACCAGAATATGATATGGGTATTGCGCTGAGAGAAACGTATCTGTTTCCAGCTCCTTCAGAAGAAGTCTATGAACTGGGAGTTATCTATCAGGGACGCGAGGTAAAGGTCCTGTACCGGGTAGATGTAAGTACTTTTAAGGAGTACGATCATCAGGCAGTACATGAAGATTATTCCTGGCTTCTTGTGGAAACGGAAGGAATAAGCACCATCGGCTTTGTCAGAGCTGAAGATATAGGGGATGCAGAAAAGACGGAAGTCAAAAAGACGGAACCCTATCAGATAAAAAGCGGTGAACCATTTTATTATGAGGAAAGCTGCACTACTCCCATGACAAGGGAGAACCCTGTTGGCCCTTTATGGGTTGTGGCAGTAAATGAAGAAACGGATATATATGAATTGGAAGGCTATTCGGGCTTTACTGCTTTCGTGAAAGCTGAGTCATTAGAAGCCTGGCCGAATATCGGAAGCAAGCGGGTAAGTCACGGATCATAAAGGGGGATTTTTACAGGTTTCACCAATGATCATTGACTGAAAACCGGGAAAGACTTGAGCGAAAAAACCAAGCGGTAAGTTTTGAGAAAATTTGCATAAAAAGGAAGGGCTGCGCCTCGGATCAAACCGGGAGGCGCAGCCTTTTTGTGATGGGCTGAAGCAATTTACATTTCGCCTTCTCCGACGTGGAATAATCTTTCGCTTTCGAAGACACGGCGGATGTCATAGACAAGCCAGGTATTCTTCCATTCGGAACAGCGGATAAATTTCCGGCGTTCTTCATTGGGCAGGAACATCTGAATGTTGAAGGACGGAGAGGGCAGCTCAGCGGTGCCTTCAATACCGGAAAGGACACGTTCGTCGTTTTCAATAAAATCCTTCAGAACGCTCTTGTGAAGCGGAGAACCGTTGTGAGCGGGGCAGATGAAATCAAAGTCGTCATAATAGGCTTCCATTTTTTTCAGGATCTCATGATGCCTTTTAACGGTTCCGCCGACTTTGTCGTTTCCGTAGAAGATCAGGACCTGGCCGACTTCCAGGTTGTCGCCGGTGAAAAGAAGCCGGGCGTCAAGATCCAGGAACATCAGATCTCCGGGGCTGTGGCAGGGTGTTTCAAAGACCTTGACCCGTCTCCCGCCCAGTTCGAAGATATAGCCTTCCTTCACCGGGATGGGGCTGTAATCCGGAACCTCCCGTTCCCGGGGATTCTGGGATTCGGAATTTTTGCCGTAGTTGGCGTCGATTATCGCTTCCGGATGCATGTAGACTTCATCGAAATAACCGTTGCACAGGGTGTGGTCGCCGTGGCCGTGGGTGTTGACCGCCATCATGGGCTTATCGGTGATGGTTTCCAGATAAGTCCTTAAGTTGGCGGAATTCATGCCGGTGTCGATGACCAGGGCTTTCTCATCGCCTTCCAGAAGATAGCATAAGCAGACGGCGCCGATGTCGATGACCCAGGTTCTGTCGAAGATCTTACGGGCCCTGTAGGGTTCATGTCTCATAAAGAGTACCTCCGTTATGTGTTTTTTGCCGTATTCAGTCTACCCTTAAGGACATGAAAAGTCAAGGACTTAAAGCAATCCGGTGACTGGCAGCAAAGTGATCCGAAAGACCGGGATCAAAGTGTTCCAGAGATGGAAATGAAGGATACAGCCGTCGGACAGCCGGACCAACAGTCGGACGAACGATAGGACGAACGAGCGTATGGAAGCGTTCCTCATAAGGTGTATGGTACAGTCCGGAAACAGTTTTCTGGTTGAACTGATTGTGCAATATGCAATAAAAATGATAGGGAAGAAAAATTTTGGAAAATTTACAGATAATTATGCACAAATATCACATAATACGGTAAAAATATACAAAATATGCTTGAAATTTTCTTTATCTTGTCTTATGCTGAAAACGGCACCTTAAAGGTACGGAAAACATATTTTATGAAGGAGGTTAAAACATGAAAAAACTGATTGCTGTCATCCTGGCCTCGCTGATGGTAGCGTCTGTGCTTCTGGCCTGCGGCGGCGGTGGCGGAACCACCACAAAAGCCCCTGAAACGACCACTAAAGAGGCAGAGACTACCGCTCCCGAGAAGGAAGAGACCACGACGACAGAAGCCGCAGCAGAATCAACAACGGCAAAACCCACGGGGAAACCCTATCATGCGGTATTCATGTACAACGTATCAAATGAGAACTGGCCTCACCAGCAGCAGGTCAACGACTATGTGAAACAGCTCTGTATCGATGAACTGAACATCGAATGCGAGCTGATGCCCATGAGCTTCTCCACAAAGAACGCACAGCTTCCCCTGATGCTGGCGTCCAGCGAACCCCTTGACGTATTCTCCCAGTCCTATCCCCAGGATTACCTGGACCAGGGCTATATCCTGGATCTGATGGATTATAAGGAATACATCCAGCCCGCCATTGACTGGATCGGAGAAGACGAGATCATGGCATCCTTAAGAGGCGGCAAGCTTGCCGGCCTTCCGACCCAGCTGGAGCGGACCCACCGCTACGGCATGGCCATGAGGACGGACATTCTGAAGGAAGTCGGCGTCGATCCCGAGACCATGAACGGGAATATCGAAGAGGCCTATGACAATTGTACGGCTATTTTCGAAAAAGTCCGTGCGAAATATCCGGAAATGGTCCTTATGGGCGGACCGAACAACTCACCGCCTCCGAACAACTATCAGCACACCGACTATATGTCTGACGGCTACGGCGTTCTGGATGATTACGGTTCAACCTTTGAAGTGACCAACTACTTTGAGTCTCCGTACTTCAGAAAATCCTGCGAGTACATGAAGAAGTGGTTCGACGCAGGCTACATCCAGAAGGATATCGCGGTGGCGACGGATTCCTACGAATCCCTGGTCAAGGCCGGCAACACCTTCGGCGGCTGCTGCCCGATGAAGCCTGACTCATACGCAGAGAAGAGAGACCAGTGCAACCACGACATGTCCATCTTCTATTTCAGAGAAGACATGATCCTGGCTTACACCGGCGGCGGCTGGTCTGTATCCGGCACCGCCAAAGATCCGGTACAGGCAGCGAGACTGCTGAACTTCGCCTTCACATCCACCGAATTCAACGACGCCATCAACTGGGGCGTTCCGGAACTCGACTGGGTAGAAGTGGAACCGAACGTAGCTTACTATCCGGAAGGCATGGATGTTTCCAATGCAGGCTACCACAATTCCTACGGCTGGGCTTATCCGAATGAGCGTATCGCCCACGTCTGGAAGGGCAACGCGCCGAATATGTACACCGAGATCTATCCTGCTGCAGAAAAGGATTCCCACAGGACCATTGCTTACGGTTTCGTCTTTGATAATGCGGATTATCAGGATACCATCGCTGCCCTGAACAATATCAAATCCGAATATCTGTACAAGGTAGCTTCCGGTGACGTTCCGGATATGGATGCCGAGATCAAGAAGTTCAACGACAGGCTCTATTCTTCCGGACTGCAGTCCGTCATGGACGGCAAGCAGGAACAGCTGGATGCCTGGAGAAAGGCCAACGGCAAATAATAAGATATAAAATCTGAACACCTTTCCGGTATGCCGGCAGGCTGAGAAAACCTCTGCGGCAGACGGGAATGAAAAAGGGCTCCGGGGGTTTTCCCCCGGGGCTCTTTTTTGCGGCCGGTGATCGTTTTCGGATCCTTTCTCCCGCCGGCAGGCAAGCCTGCCCCGTGTCATAGCCGGGGCAGCTGGATAAATGGGCGGAAGAGAAGGGCATCAACTGATTCTGAATAAAGCGCGGCGGAACACCGCTCTTTAATCGATCAGCCCATCTCATCCGGTTCACGGATCCGGTATGATCCGGTCCGGGGCAGACCCGGAATAACAAGTAATAAAAGTCGTTAAGCGGCTCCCTGTTAACAGCAGGGGGCTGTCTTTATAAATTCAGTTTTTGGAATAATAGAAAAATGTATTGGATAATCTTTATATAAATTCTTGCTATTCCCACAGTTCATGTTGTATAATGCCCGTGGTTTCTATAGTACGGCAAAACACTATAGTAGTTTTCTTAAGGAGGAAACATCATGAAAAAACTGATTGCTGTTCTTCTGGCAGCTCTCATGTGCGTTTCGATCCTTCTGGCCTGCGGCGGCGGATCTTCTGATCCCAGCACCAAGGCTCCTGAGGGAACGACCGCAGAATCCAAGCAGGATGACACCACGGCTCCTGCGAAGGAAGACACCACGGCTCCCGAGAAGGAAGATACCACAGCTTCCGAATCCGAAAAAGCAGATGACGACACCACCGCTTCCGAGTCTGAAAAGGCTGGCGACGACGGTTACAACTGGCCTTCCTACGATTATTCCAAGGGCTGGCCGGATGAGACCTACGAAGCAGTCTTCATCCTTTACGTTCCCAACGACGGCTGGCCGCGTACCGAGCAGGTTCAGGAATATATCCGCGAACTGACCAAGAAGGACCTGAACATCGAATGTACCGTCAAGCCCTTCACCTTCTCCAGCTACACTGCCCAGATTCCCCTTATGCTGGCAGCCGGCGAGCAGATCGATGTTCTGTCCGTTTCCAATCCGGCTCTCCAGTATGAGCAGGGCTACATCGTAGACCTTCTGGACTATGAAGAGTACATTGCCGACGCCATCGACTGGATCGGCAGAGACGAAGTCATGGCTTCCCTGAACCAGGGACATCTGTTCACCCTTCCGTGGCAGCTGGAAAGAACCCATCGTTACGGCATGGCCATGAGGACCGACATCCTGAAGGAGATCGGCTACGACGAACTGGAAGATAAGAGCGCCAAGATCGAAGATGCTCTGGATTATGCTACAGAGATCTTCGAAAAGGTCCGTGAGAAATATCCGGACATGACCGTCATGGGCGGCCCCTACAACTCACCCCTTCCGACCAACAACCAGCATACCGACGGTCTGACCGACGGCTACGGCGTCCTGGACAACTATGGCGCGGAACTTAAGGTCGTCAACCGTTTCGAGACCGATGACTTCAGGAAGACCGTAGAAGCCATGAAGAAGTGGTTCGACGCAGGCTACGTCCAGAAGGATATCGCTACCGCAAAAGACTCCTACGAACAGCTGGTCAAGGCCGGCAACACCTTCGGCGGCTGCTGCCCGATGAAACCCGACTCCTATGCTGAGAAGAGAGACCAGTGCAACTACGACATGACCATCTTCTACTTCAGAGAAGACATGATGACTGCTTACACCGGCAACCCCGGATATACCATTTCCGGTACCGCGAAGGACTATGTCCAGGCAGCCCGTCTTCTGAACTACGTGTTCACGAGCCGTGAATTCGAAGATGCCATCAACTGGGGCGTTCCCGGCGTCGACTGGGTCGAGTCTGAAGAAGATTCCAACATTGCCATGTATCCCGAAGGCGTCTCTGTAGAGAACCAGGGCTGGCACAACTCCTACGGCTGGGCATATCCGAACGAGCGTATCGCTCACGTCTGGATCGGCAATGATCCCAAGATGTATACCGAGATCTACCCCGCTGCAGAAAAAGATTCCCACAAGACCAAAGCCTGGGGCTTCATCTTCGACAACACCGAGTGGCATGATACCATCGGCGCCATCGACAACATCCGCGACGAGTATCTGTACAAGATCTCTTCCGGTGATATCGATGATGTTGACGCTGAGATCAAGAAGTTCAACGACAAGATGTACGCTTCCAACCTGCAGGCTCTTATGGATGCCAAGCAGGAGCAGCTGGATAAGTGGGCAGAGGAAAACGGTAAATAACGTTTTCTCTGAATATTCTTTCAGTCGAAAAGGATGAGGCATCCTGCCTGAAGCCGTACAGGGCAGGTGCATAAAAACATCCCCAGGGGCCTCCGGATAAAAACCGGGGGCCCTTTTTTGGTCAAAATGCTCAATCACTCAGCCTGCAGGATCGGACTCTGGGGACAGTCCTTAAACATTATTCATGAACTGTGCACAAAAAAACGGAGCATTTTTTGACAAGACCTCCGTTTTTTTGCATGTCTTCCAGCGTTTTTTTCTTGAGGTTTTCACCGGTTTTTCATACAATGTTCACAAAGGAAAAAATGCCGTCTGAAAAGACGGCGCGGAAAAGTAAGGAGGATAAAGAGAAGCGCAATGAAAGGCTTGAGAAAGTTAAAGAACTATTGGGCGTTATATCTGCTGATGGTTCCGGGTCTTGTCTACCTGATCATCAACAACTATATTCCCATGACCGGTATCATCATCGCGTTCAAGAAGTACAACATCAAAGATGGTATTTACGGATCCCCCTGGAACGGACTTAAGAACTTTAAGTACCTCGTTTCCAACGACCTGGGCCTGATCCTCAGGAACACCATCCTGTACAACCTGGTATTCATCGTACTCGGCATGTTCTGTTCAGTGGCACTGGCCATCATGATCTCCGATATCGTG
The DNA here is from genome assembly GCA_017438305.1 of Lachnospiraceae bacterium. Lineage (GTDB taxonomy): Bacteria > Bacillota > Clostridia > Lachnospirales > Lachnospiraceae > UBA1267. Next base: position 7,870 of record JAFRVX010000125.1, read on the forward strand.
AATCCCACAGCCAAGAAGATCTATCAGAGCTTCGTCATGATGCCCTTCCTGATCTCGATGGTTATCGTTTCCTACATCGTTTTCGCCTTCTTAAGTGCAGAAAACGGTCTGATCAACAAAGGTATCCTGATCCCGCTGGGCAAGGAACCTGTATCGTGGTATTCGACCACTAAACCGTGGCCCTTCATTCTGACATTCGTTCATCTGTGGAAGAGTGCCGGTTACGGAACCCTTATCTACATCGCCGGTATCGCCGGTATCGATAAGGAACTTTACGAGGCAGCCCGTATCGACGGTGCTTCAAGATGGAAACAGATCAAGGCCATCACACTGCCGCACCTGATTCCTTCCATGATCACCCTGACCATGCTGAACATCGGCCGTATCTTCTATTCGGATTTCGGTCTGTTCTTCCAGGTTCCCCAGTCATCCGGTGCGCTGTTCTCAGTAACCCAGACAATTGATACATACGTTTACCGTGCGCTGATCTCCACCGGCGGTGTTACCAAATCCGCTGCCGCTGGTTTCTTCCAGTCAGTCGTAGGCTTCCTGTTCGTTATGGGATCCAACCTGCTGGTTCGTAAGATCAGCCCCGAAAACGCAATGTTCTAAAAGGAGGATGGAAAGATGCTTAGATCAAAATCAAATATAAGATATCAGATCATCCTGAACATCATCATGACGATCCTGTCATTGATCGTTCTTCTTCCGTTCGTGCTGCTTTTCATGTCCTCTATTTCATCTGAGGCATCGCTGCTTCGTTACGGCTACAACTTCATTCCGCACGAATTCAGTCTTTCCGGCTATGGCTATATCTGGAAAAACAGGTCGGTTATCTTCACCTGCTATCTGAATACGATCCTTGTTACCGTTGTCGGTACCGTCACTCACGTTCTTCTGGCGACCAGCTTTGCTTACCCGCTGTCCCTTCCGGATCTTCCGGCCAAGAACGTATTCAACTTCCTGATAATCTTCACGATGCTGTTCAACGGCGGTCTTGTTCCGTCCTACATCATGTGGACCACCTGGTTCCATATCAAGAACACCCTGTGGGCTCTGATCATCCCCGGCCATCTGTTAAGTGCCATGAACGTCATTCTTGTACGAACCTACATGAGGACGAGTATTCCGGGCGCCATATACGAAGCGGCCAAGATCGACGGTGCAAACTACTTCACCATTTTCTGGAAGATCGTTCTTCCTCTTTCCAAGCCCATCCTGGTTACCATCTCCGTATTCACCGGCCTTGGCTACTGGAATGACTGGACAAACTGCCTGTACTATATCTCAGATCGTAAGTACATGAACATTCAGGGTTTCCTGAACAAGATGATCCAGGATATCCAGGCACTGCTGACCAACCCCGATGCAGATTCTTCCGCGATCGCGAATATTCCTCAGGTATCCATCCGTATGGCTATCGCGTTCGTAGCACTCATCCCGATCCTGATCATTTATCCGTTCCTGCAGAAATATTTCGCAAGCGGTATTGCATTAGGCGCTGTTAAGGGTTAAACTGTACAATAGAATATTCAATGAGCTTAGGCTGGCAGCAGCTTAAGTGACAGGAAAGTGGGGATTATTATGAAAGCCAGACATTCCATTTCGCGGGTGTACAAAGTGATTGCTTTCATATTGATCCCCACTATTATTATCTCCGTGATCGCCAGCTTTTATATCCGGAAGCAGATGAGCGAGCGGGTCGTTTCTATTTTTGACAACAGAAGCAGTCATGAACTGGCGGAACAGGACCGGAGGATGGGAGCGATCCACGACCTGCTGCTGACGCTTTTGAACAATAATGAAGCCATACAGATGATCACAGAGGGCTCAGAACTCTCCGACAGCCAGGTCAGGACCACATCCCAGCTGTTTTCCGATCTCTGCAGCTACTATGATGAACGGTATCATTTTTTTGTGTGGAACAGGGATCAGGATATCTTTGTCAGTCCCGGTGTTCCGTCGTCTGCCAATACGCCGGAAAATCAGATGATATCCGGACTGAAACAGTCTTCCCTTTCGGGAACCGCCGAAGGGGTCAGCCGGAGTGACTGGTCGTATTTTCAGGTTTCCGCGGACCAGGCAGTGATCGTTAATGTGGTTTATAAGGATCAGACTTATCTGGGATCCTATATCACCTCCGGCGACTTCTATGATTATTTTATGGCTAACAGGACAGAGGATACCCAGGAATACCTCTTCCTGGTGAAGGATGAAAACTTCTTGGATGCGTCCCAGACAAAACTGTATGAGAAGATCACCCATCATGCCGACATGGTGGTCCCGAAAAGCGGAGATACCTATCGGAATCTACGGTATCAGCTTTTCCGGAAAAACTTTTCGGAAGCCTCTTTTGACGGGATCTTTGCCGTCAATGTGCTGGGAGAATACGGCTGGGCCCAGATCTCCATCTACGGAGCGCTTTTTCTAAGCCTGCTGTTCCTGCTTTTCGGCATCTGGCTGCTGTCCTATATCCGGAAAAGGCTGGTAAAGCCATTGAATCATTTTATCGAAAACTTTGCGCCGCAGGGTCCTTCCGACGAAGAGGAGCCGGTATTCTTTAATGAGATCGAACAGGCTCAGGATATGTTCGAGAAAGCCGGAAAACAGATCGAAGCGCTGAAAATAGAAGTCTATGAAAAGGAACTGGAACAGCAGGAGATGGAACTTTCATTTCTGCAGTCCCAGGTCCATCCTCATTTCTATCTGAATAATATGAGCATCTTTTACGCCATGGCCCAGGCTGGGCATTATAAAGAGATCCAGCAGCTCTCCATGGAGATCGCCGAGTATTTCCGCTTCCTGCTTCGGGACGGGACCAAGCTGGTCAAACTTTCCCTGGAAATGGAACATGTACGGCGCTATCTGAACATTTATCAGATCCGGTATGAAAACGAGCTGGATTACCAGGTGAATTGTGAACCCGGCTGCGAAGAGGCCATGGTGCCGCCGCTGATGCTTTTTACCCTGGTGGAAAATTCCTTCAAGTATGCCCGTCAGGCAGAACAGGTCTTGACAATCCGGCTGAAAATTGAGAAAATAACAGAAAAGAACGGGGAATTCCTGCTGATGACCGTTACGGATAACGGTCCCGGGTTCCCGGAAGAAGTCCTTGAAGATCTGAAAAACGGTGTTTATGTGGAAGGACACGACGGTTACGGCATAGGATTAAGCAACACCATAAAACGGATCCGGTATTTTTATAAAGGAAAAGGCAGCATTACGTTCAGAAACGGCACCGACGGCATGGCTATCGTAAGGGTCACCATTCCTTTTGAAACAAGCGGAGATTCATGAATATCTTACTGGTAGATGATGATAAATTCATTCTGGAAGGCCTGTCCCGGGGTATCGAGTGGGAGAGGCTTCCTTTTACGAGCCGTTACGAAGCAAAGAATGCCGTACAGGCCCGGGCCATCATCGAAAAGATCGATATTCATGTCTTGCTCTGCGATATTGAAATGCCCGGGAAAAACGGGCTGGATCTTCTGGCCTGGGTCAGGGAAAACAATTATCCCATGGAAGTGGTCTTTCTGACCAGCCATCCTGATTTTGATTATGCCAGAAGAGCCTTATCTCTGGGCAGTTTTGAGTACATCCTGAAGCCCATCGAATACGAGAAACTTACCGACGTTCTGGACCGGGCAGCCCGGAAGGTGGATGAAAACCTGATCCGGAACCAGTATCTGGCTTTTATCAATACAGACCAGGAGATCATGCGGGAGAGAAAGACCTCTTTCCTTCGGAAAATGATCACCGGCTACCTGAGTCTGACGGATACGGATATCCTGAGCGATATTGAGAAGGGCCGTCTGAATTATACCCTGACCGACCAGTTCGTGCTCTATGTGATCAACGTAAGGCATGCCGATGAACTGAACTGGCGGGACGACGGCCAGATCTATTATGCGCTTCAGGCCAGTATTTCCGAAGCCCTGGAACGATTCAGGAAAGATAAGGGCAGGATCATCCCGGAAGCCATCTGGAAGGAGAATATCAGTCACTGGGTCGTGGCCATGAAGGTAGAGGATTCACCGGATAATCTCTGGTACGCCCTGGGAAAGACCCTTACCGACGTGCGGAAAAGCTTCAAATGGAGGCGGGTGGATTTTTCCGCCTATGTTTCCGAGCTGGCGCCGCTGTCCGGACTGCACCGTCAGTGGGTGACCATCCGTAAAATGATCTTTGACAACATCGCCTTCCGGGACGGCGTGTTCTTTGTCAATAATTTCGTTGACGTTCTGGACGAAGAAGAGGCAGTGCCCTTTGACCGGGCCAGGATCGAAAAAGCCTTTAATATGGACAGTGAGGCGGAGGTCCTGCGGCTGGTGGATGCCTTTATCCTGGATCTGGGGCGCCGTCCGGACCTGAATTCCCGCCTGATCTCCCGGACAGTCTTCGACTGGCAGCAGGCCGTCTTCCATTACCTGGAGGAGCGGCAGATCGTAGCGGAGACCCTGTATGCCAATGACGAATACATCTCCCTTTTCCAGCGGATCAATGTGAGCCTGGAGGACTACAGGCTTTTCTTAAGGTATATTACGGAAGCGGCCTTTGACAACACCAGGAAACTGGAACTGGACGCGGACAATACCATCCACGTCTTGAAGCATTACATAGAGGAAAATCTTTCCGAGGATCTTTCCCGCAACGCCCTGGCCAATGTGGTCTTCCTGAACGGTGATTACCTGGCCACCTTCTTCAAACGGAAAACCGGGGAGAGCCTGAAAAAATACGTACTGGACAAGCGGATGCAGAAAGCCCGGGAGCTTCTGCAGACCTCCGAGGAACCGATCTATGCCATAGCCCTGAAGGTAGGTTATCCTTCCGCCTCCTATTTTTCCAGACAATTCAAAAACTACTTCGGCCAGGAGCCGAATGATTTCAGAAAAAAGCCGGAATGACCGGCTTTTTTCATGCCCGGTGTTTCCTCACTGCGTGGAGCGCCCTTTTTCGATAAAGGCCTGCCCTTTTCCCATAAGGGCCCATACCCGGAAAACCGGATCCGGATTTCGGTAAAAACGATTGATTACAGGATCGATCCTGATATAGTATTCCGGAAAATCTGATAGGTCTGTTTATTTTTGATCCAGATAAATTTCCACAATTCAGGAAAATTTCCACGATTTCGACTTTGTCAGGACTTGACAGGTATGATACAATAAAACCAAATGAGCAGGCAGTTTTCCGGATCCGGACCGGCATTTTTGCCATAGGGATCATGACTGCCGGTTTTCCGGAGTTTTAACAGTTCCGGAAAAGCCAGGAAGCATCTTAAACAAGTACAGTATGAAAGGAGAAATAGTATGTGGAACAGTTTTAATACCGGTGATTATTCAGGCCAGATCTCTGAAGTCATCCGCCTTGCGGGCAACAACGGGGACATGATCCGCGCTTATTATTCACGGCCCTTAGGCGCCGGCCCCTATCCGGGAATCGTTCTGATCCCCCATATGCCCGGCTGGGACGAGTGGTGCAGAGAAACCGCCCGCCGCTTTACCGAGCATGGCTACAGTGTCGTGGTTCCGAACATTTATGACCGTGTCGGCACGGATACGCCGGCCGCACTGGCAGGAAAAGCCCGTGAAGCAGGACAGCCCACCGATGATTCCGTTATGGGCGACACCCAGGGATCCATCGATTTCCTGAAGAATCAGATGACCGGAAACGGCAAGGTCGGTGTTATCGGCATGTGCTCCGGCGGTCGCCATACTTTCCTGGCAGCCTGCAAATGCGAAGGCGTCGACGCAGCCGTTGACTGCTGGGGCGGCGGCGTGATCCCGAACCCCGAGCGCAGAATGCCGCAGCAGACCATGTCTGCCATCGATGAAGCCGAAAACATTAACTGCCCCATCCTGGGCATCTTCGGCAATGATGATATGATGCCCACCCCCGAGGAAGTCAACAAGACAGAGGAAGTCCTGAAGAATCTCGGCAAGGATTATGAATTCCATCGCTATGACGGCGCGGGACATGGATTCTGGTATTATGATAAGCCCATGTACCGCCAGGAACAGGCCATGGATTCCTTCAACGTTGTTCTGGAGTTCTTTGACAAGAACCTGAAGTAATGCCTGAAAAACAACCCATCGTCGTTATGGCAAAACCGGTGGGAAGCCGGTGCAACATGAAATGCAGGTATTGCTATTACCTGGAAAAAGGCCGGTTTTCTTCCCATGCGGTGCAGTCTGTCATGACAACAGAGCTCCTGGAAAAAATGATAAAGGAAACGGTGGAGGCCTCTCCAGGCCCGACCGTTTCTTTCGTATGGCACGGCGGAGAACCTACCCTGGCCGGCATTCCTTTTTTCCGGAAGGCCCTTCAGCTGGAGCGGCGGTATCTGCCGGCAGGCTGGGACGCCTGGAACAATCTGCAGACCAACGGATTGCTGCTGGACGATGAATGGGTTTCTTTTCTTTCGCGTCATCATTTTGACGTGGGCATCAGTCTGGACGGAAGTGAAGCGGTCCATGACTTAAACCGGAAAGACCTGGGCGGCAGAGATACGTACGCCCGGGTGAAGGAAGCCGTGGAGCGGTGCCTGAAAGGCGGCATCCGGCCAGATCTTCTCTGTACCGTGAATTCGGAGACCGTGAAGCATCCTCTGGAAGTCTACCGGGCCCTGAAAGACCTGAATACCGGATGGATCCAGTTCATTCCCATCATGGTCAGGGAGGAAAACGGGCCGGTGGTTTCCGCCAATGCGCCGGACGTGCATCTTTCAAAGGAATCCATCACCCCGGATGAATATGGGGAATTCCTGACGGCTGTTTTCGATGAATGGGTCACCCACGATATCGGGACCTGCGACGTGCAGTTTTTCGCGGAAATGGCCCATGTGCTGGCAGGTCAGCCGGCTTCCCTCTGCTGGATGGCCCCTACCTGCGGCCGCGTGCTGATCGCCGAGGAAGACGGCGCGATCTATGCCTGCGATCATTTTGTGGATGACGAGCATCGTCTCGGATATCTTAAGGATGAATCCCTGGAGGCTCTTTCGGACAAGGAAGAGCAGCAGGCATTCGGATTAAGTAAAAAAACCGCGCTGACAGCAGAGTGCCGTCAGTGCCCTTATCTTTCGGTCTGCAATGGCGCCTGCCCAAAAGACAGGTTCGCTTTATCGAAAGATCAGGAACCCGGCCAGTATTTTCTGTGCCCGGGATTAAAGAAGTTCTTTGCTCATGCCATTACCCCCATGGTAAGGGTCATGGGCTGGACAAAAGACGGAATGGAACCGGACAAAGTCATGCGCCGTGTCCGCCGTCTGCTGGAGTGATTTCCTTCTCAGGAAGAGAAGGGGGCCGGTGATGATACCGGCGGGTTTATGAATTAGAAGGAGTGTTTATGAGCTACTTAGGAGAAAACACCAAAAAACTCGGATTCGGTCTTATGAGACTGCCTCATCTGGAGAACGGCGAAAACGATATCGAACAGGTCAAGGCCATGGTCGATAAGTTTATGGCTGCCGGCTGCACCTATTTTGATACCGCCTTTGTTTATGACGGCGGAAAATCGGAACTGGCCGCCAATGAGTGCCTGGTACAGCGCTATCCCAGAGAAAGCTTCACCATCGCCACCAAGCTGAATGCCGGTCATGCTGCCAATACCGAAGAAGAAGCGAAGCAGCAGTTCTGGACCAGTAAAGAGCGTCTGGGCGTTGATTATATCGATTTTTATCTGCTTCACGCCCTGGGCGATGACAATATTGAAAAGTATGAGAGATTCCATCTGTTTGAGTACCAGCAGGAACTGAAGGCAAAAGGCCTGATCAAACATGCGGGCTTCTCTTTCCACGGTTCTCCCGAGTGCCTGGATAAGATCCTGACGGATCATCCGGAAGAGGAATTCGTCCAGCTGCAGATCAACTATGTCGACTGGGAAGACAAGGGCGTTCAGTCCCGGGCTGTCTACGAAGTCGCCCGGAAACACAATAAGCCGGTCGTCGTCATGGAGCCCATCAAGGGCGGCGCTCTGGCGAATCCTCCCGAAGCGGTTGCCGAGATCCTGAAGGCTGCCAACCCTGATGTTTCCTATGCATCCTGGGCTGTCCGTTTTGTGGCCTCCCTTGACGGCATGCTGACGGTCCTTTCCGGTATGTCGAAACTGGAGCAGATGGAAGACAACCTTTCCTATATGACCGACTTCCAGCCCTTATCTGAGGAAGAGCAGGAAGTTATCGCGAAAGCCCGCGAAGCATTCAACAATATCCCGCAGATCCCCTGTACGGCCTGCCGGTACTGCACCGACGGCTGCCCGATGCAGATCAACATTCCTCAGGTCTTCGCTGCCAGAAATATGCAGCTGGTCTGGAATAATATCGAAGGCGGAAAACAGCGTTATGCCAGAGCCACTTCAGAAGGCGGCAAGGCTTCCGACTGCATCCAGTGCGGCCAGTGCGAAGGCGCCTGCCCGCAGCATCTGCCCATCATCGAGCTCCTGCAGGAATGCGCGGCGAATCTGGAGTAAGGCTGTATAAAAGCTGTATATAAGCAGTATAAAAGCAGCATAAAATGCTTTATATAAGCTCTTGTATAAGCTGTAAAAAGCCGTCTAACCGATCTGAAAATAAAAGCTCTTCCGGGCCGCTTATGGCTTAAGTCCGGCCCGGAAGAACTGAATTGGAGTCAAGATGCAATACAGAAAAGACCGTTATGGAAATCCCCTTTCGGTCCTGGGATACGGCTGCATGCGTTTTTCTCAGAAAAACGGCAGGCCGGATACAAAAAAGGCTTCCATGGAGATCATGGAGGCCTTTTCTGCGGGTGTCAATTATTATGACACCGCGTATACTTACCCGGGAAGCGAAGAGGCTCTGGGGGAGATCCTGGAAAGCCTGAATATCCGGGACCAGGTGAACATCGCCACCAAGCTGCCCCATTACCTGATCCGGAAAAAAGAAGATCCGGAGAAATATTTCCGCGAGGAATTACGGCGTCTGAGAACGGACCACGTGGATTACTACCTGATGCATATGCTGACGGACGACGCCACCTGGCAGCGGCTGACGGATCTGGGCATTCAGGAGTGGATCGCTGCCAGAAAACAGGCCGGGGAGATCCGGCAGATTGGTTTTTCCTACCATGGAAACACCGATACCTTCATGCGCTTGCTTGACGCCTATGACTGGGATTTCTGCCAGATCCAGTACAATTACATGGATGAGTTTTCCCAGGCAGGCAGGGCGGGACTGATGTATGCCGCAGAGAAAGGCATCCCCGTTATCATCATGGAGCCCTTAAGAGGCGGCAAACTGGTAAAGGACCTTCCCAAGGAAGCTGCAGCCCTGTTTGAAAAGAATCAGGCTTCGGGCATCACGCCTGCCTCTCTGGCCTTCCGCTGGCTCTTTGACCAGCCCCAGGTAAGCTGCGTTCTTTCCGGCATGAACTCCCTGGAAATGGTCCGGGAGAATGTTAAGACCGCAGATTCAGGAACTCCCGGCTGCTTCACGGAAGAAGAGAGAGTCCTGGTGGAGGACCTGAAAGCCATCTTCCATAAGAGCATCAAGGTTCCCTGCACCGGCTGCCGGTACTGCATGCCCTGTCCCCATAACGTAGACATTCCCGGCACGTTCTCAGCCTACAACCGGCGCTACTCGGAAGGCCTTATCGGCGGCCTGAAGGACTACTTCATGTGCACGGTCCTCCGGAAGAATCCTACGATGGCCTCCAACTGCGTCGAATGCGGTCTCTGCGAGACCCATTGTCCGCAGCACATCGAGATCCGCAAGATGCTGAAAGCCAGCCGGAAAGTCCTGGAAAATCCGGTGGTGAAGATCGCCGCTAAGATCGTTCCCCATTTCATGAAATACTGACCGGGAATCAAATTGAAAAAGAAATAAAACAGAAAAAACCTGACTTAGCTGAATCGGGAACTAGCCGGAATCAGCCAAGTCAGGTATTAATTTGATCAGAAATCAACCGGAACCTGCTAAGTCAGGTATTAACTTGATCAGGAATCAACCGGGATCAGCTGTATCGGGAATTAACCGGCATTAACTGCGCGGGGAATCAACTGTCAGTAATTGGTCGAGGCAGAGATCTCCGCGTATTTTTTTGCTTCTTCCAGACGGCCTTCGGCGGTGGAGACGACAGCGTTCACCGCGTCGCTGCCGAGCAGCAGGCGGAAAGGAGCATCTTCAGCCTCGACCATCTTTACGACGACTTCGCCGGCTTTCATCGGATCGCCGGGCTGCTGGCGTTTATTCACTGCATTGGCAGTCTTCCAGGTGGAATCCTTATAGGCGTCCACGGTGAGCGGTGCGCTCTTCAGGGCTTCATCGTAGAAGTGCGTCCGGAAGGAACCGGGCTCGATGACCATGACCTTGATGCCCATAGGCTTAAGCTCCTTGCAGAGTCCGTCCGTCAGCAGATCCAGCGCAGCCTTGCTGGAGGCATAGTAGCCGGAACCCACCGCGGAACGCTCGGCCGCGATGCTGGTAGTATTCAGGATCGCGCCGCTGCCTTTCGCCCGCAGGATCGGCAGGACTTCCCGGATCAGATGGATGGGACCGAAAAGGTTGGTCTCGTATAATTCGCGTATGGCTGCTTCCTCGCCTTCCTCAATGGAAGAGCGGTAGCCGTGGCCGGCGTTGTTGACCAGCACGTCGATGGTGCCGAACTTATCAACAGCCGCCCTGACCAGGGCCCGGATCGCTTCCTGATCCGTGACGTCCAGAATAAACGGAAGACAGGTCTCCGGATATTCATCCGCCATAGCCTGCAGCTTTTCAAGGCTTCTGGCGGTAACGACCGCATTGTCGCCTTTCTTTAATGCTGCCCGGGCGATGCCTTCACCGATGCCGCCGGCGCTGGCGCCGGTGATGATCCATGTCTTGCTCATATTTCCTCCTTTTTTTTACCTTACTTTCTACTGAAATAATAGTATGCAGGCAGCTGCGGGTAATATATGCAGGCTGCTGCGGGTATAAAGAATAACTGTGTATTTATTCCTGTGAGTTGAAGTCCATTGACATATCGGCGTAGCGCTGGACGTCTTCGATACTGGCGTTGTAATAGCGCACGTTTTTGTCGACAGAAGCGATCTCCGCCATCTCTTCCGCAGTCAGCGTAAAATCGAAAATGTTGAAATTGTCGCGGATGTGGACCGGATTCCTGGAGCCTGGAATGACGATATTGCCGGCCTGGGTATGCCACCGCAGAATGATCTGCGCATTCGACTTGCTGTATTTTTCCGCCAGCTTCGTGAAGACCGGTTCATTGATAAGATTCCTGTCGCCGTGTCCCAGGGGATACCAGGCCATCAGTCCCATACCGGTTTTTGCCAGGACCTTTTTCAGCTCGGTCTGCGGGAAGTAGGGATGGGCTTCCACCTGGACCATCTGGGGCGGGATCTCCGCGGTTTCGATCAGTTCTTCCAGCCATTCTTCGGGGAAGTTGGAGATGCCCAGCGCTTTGACCTTGCCCTCTTTATAAGCCTTTTCCATGTTCTTATAGCCCTGTCTCCAGTTCCCTGCCGGCTGATGAAGAAACAGCAGATCCACATAGTCCGTATTCAGACGGGCCAGCGTCTCGTCGATGGCGTCTTCGTTCTCATAAACGGTAGGCCACAGCTTGGTGACCAGGAAGATCTCCTCCCGGGGGACGCAGCTCTTTTTGATGGCACGTCCGACGGCTTTCTCATTCATGTAGGCATTGGCGGTGTCGATCAGACGGATGCCTTCGGTGAGCGCACTGAAAACCGCGTTCTCGGTTTCTGCCGGGGTCAGCATGAATACGCCTATTCCATCCATCGGCATCAGGTTTCCGTTGTTCAGTTTAAAATAATCCATGATTATGGCCTCCTGTTTTGTTTGTCTATACTATATCCCGAAAAGAAAGAATTGTACAATGCCGGTTTCGATGATATACTATAACTCAAACTTATAGTGGAGGAATTCAGAAATGATCGAGATCTATTTTCTGGAGCAGCTTTCTGCCTTTCGGAAATACGGGACGCTGTCGGCAGCGGCAGAGCATCTTCATATTTCGCAGCCTGCCTTAAGCCGCTCCATGCAGAAGCTGGAAGATATCATAGACGTGAAATTGTTTGAACGCGCAAAAAACCGGATCGCGCTGACGGATACCGGCAGGCTGGCCGCCGATCTGGCCGGCCGGATCCTGCAGTCGGAGGAGGAGATGATCACCTCGGTACGGAATTATGACCGCAGCTTTCATACCATTTCCGCAGGTTATTGCGCGCCGGGGCCGATGATGATCTACTCTCCGCTGATCACCTCGCTTTTTTCCGGCATGACGATCGCTGCCGAAATGGAAAGCGAAGAGGAGCTGCTTAAAGGG
>JAFRVX010000012.1 GCA_017438305.1 Lachnospiraceae bacterium
CTCATCATGGGCAAGGCCTGTGGTGATCTGACTGGAGACATAGCCGTAGACCAGCGCTTCTTTCACGCCTTCCCAGGGCTCTACGTCATGGGGCAGGTGGAAACGTTCGGCATCCGCGTATTTGATGCCGCGGAAGATGTAGGTGCCTTCCACGATGGCGCCGCGGACCTTGCCGGCTTTTGTCTGTACGACGGCCTTATCGTGCCCGGTAATGACCGTCTGTGTAAGTTTACGCATGTACATAATATTTGGTCTCCTTATCGATAGCTTTTGGTACAGGACACCTCATCCGGCCCTTCGGGCCACCTTCCCCTCCAGGGGAAGGCTTGGCGGATGAGGTGTTCCGCCACAATCTTACAGGCTCTGTCTGGGGCCGCCGCCGAACACGCCGCCGAACATGCCGCTCATGGAACGTCTTACATCCTTCGCATATTCCATGACTTCTTTATCATGGTCATGTTTAACATAAGACTCAGCGTCGAAGAAATAGGTGGCCCCGGGCTCTTCCTGATAAGAGGGCCACTTCACTGTCAAACCGTCAAAGTTCGGATTGCCGGTCTTCGCCATGGCAAGCCAGGCACCGGTCATCTCATCCTGCATCTTCTCGGAAACACCGGGGATGTAAGAAGCTTCCAGATACTGGGCATTGTGGAACATATAGGCTTCATCTGCATTATGCCAGCCCACGGTACCACCGTCATAGGGGAACTCTGTGGGGATCAGCCAGTTGTAAATGGGCGCCGCACCGGGTACCTTCGCCCTGGCTTCGCAGTACTGGACCGTGCCGCGCCGGAAGGAAGCTTCCAGGAAGGCCAGATCCACGATCTTCTTTTCGGGATAAGCTTTCTTAAAGGCCTCAACAGCCGCATCCTTCTTATCGCCGAACAGGTCTTTCAGCAGATTCTCCACCTGCTCATCGGACCACTCGTTCTTATTGCCTTCATAGGGCTGGAACACATGGTTGTTTGCGAATTCGCCGAACAGAGAACCGGCCAGGACCGGGATATTCTTTGTCTCTTCGCGGAACCCGTGGATAATGGGCTCTCCCATATAGTATTCGCCGTCGTACACCGGTCCCCAGTTCATGCCGGAGCCTAAATCATAGGCCGCTCTGGCCAGCTTGTAATAGGGGATGGTCTCGATTTTCTCGATGGTATCTTTAGTCAAGCCCAGTTTGGCGACCAGCTTATCCGTGAATTCCTTGTTGGACTCATGGGTGCGCTCGCCTCTTCCGCCTTCACCTACAAAGCCAAGGCCAGACTGAATGGAAGCCTTGTGGAACAGACCGTCAGCCGCCGGGGTCTGCAGCAGGGATTTGACCTTTCCGCCGCCGCCGGACTGGCCCATGATCATGACATTCTCCGGATCACCGCCGAAGTTTTCAATGTTGTCATGGACCCACTGAAGGGCCGCCACCATGTCCATATTGCCCAGGTTTCCGGAATTCTTATATTTCTCGCCGTAATAGTAAAGATCCAGGTAGCCGATGATATTCAGACGATGGTTGATGGAGACCACGACCACATCGCCGTATTTGGAGAGTTCTTCGCCGTCATAAGCAAACAGCTCGATTGAAGAACCGGTAGCGAATCCGCCGCCATGGATCCAGACCATGACCGGGCGTTTCCGGCCGGCTTCCGGATTCTGAGTCCAGATGTTTAAGTACTGGCAGTCCTCATCCTGGGTCCAGTGGATATGGGGTACATAATACGCATCATGGGCGATGACAGTGGAGATCTCCGGAGACACCGGGCCATAGGCATGGGCGCGCTTCACGCCTTCCCAGGGCTGTACCGGCTTCGGCTCTTCAAACCGTTTCGCGTCGGCGTATTTGATGCCGCGGAAGATGTAGGTGCCTTCCGTGACCAGACCACGCACCTTGCCGGCTTTGGTCTCGACGATGGCCGATGCGGGATCGCAAATGACTTTCTGTGTTAATCTCTTGGGATACATTTATTTCATCCTCCATTATATGTGAAAGTTAAACTCATCAGATCTCAAGATCTGCACCTTCTCTGCCGGGATTGGGCTTTCCGTTTCCGATCAGTCCAAACATGGATGCAAAATCCACCGGAGGAAGCAGGGACATCAGGTTATCATCAAAATCAGCTTCCGCGCGTACGTTCCGGTCAAAGATCATGATGTTGGACTTATCGGGCTCTACCGGCTTCCACTCGGGGATCAGGCTGTTGTTCGGGTTGCCTGTCTTTCCGAAGGCCAGCCAGGAAGAACACATGGCATCTTCCAGTTTATCGGACTCTTCCGGCACATAAGCGGATTCCAGATACCTTGCATTATGGAACATGAAGGGCTCTTCCGCATTATGCCAGGCTGTCAGGCCGCCGTCCCAGTCTGTCTCGAAAGAGAACATATACTCATAGGCCGGTGCAGTGGCATTCTTCGCACGATCTTTTACGAATTCGATCAGATCCGGACGCATCAATGTATCAGTGTAAAGGACATCGATGACCTTATGGTCCGGATAGGCTTTCCGGAAAGCTTCCGCGATCTCATCGCCCTTGTCGCCGAATTTCTCACGGATCATCTGAAGGGCTTCTTCGTCAGA
>JAFRVX010000126.1 GCA_017438305.1 Lachnospiraceae bacterium
CTTCAGGTTCTGCGGCTGCAGATCGTCCAGAATCTCCTGATAGCTTCCGGCTACCAGGCGGTCCTTCCGGTACATGAACTCCACCCGGTCAAATCCGCCGTCCGTGTCGATCAGCAGCGGGGCAGGGGCGCTCATGGCCAGCGTGCTCTTTCCGATTCCGGGAGGGCCGGCAAGCAGCATCCGGATCTTCTTTTCTCCCAGGTCAAAATCTTCAGGCTTCTTAATCATTTTTTATTCTCCTTTCACTCGCTCAAAGGCGATGTTTGCGCTTTCCATAAAGTCCTTCAGCTGGTTCATGCCGTCCTTGGTTGTGGTGATCCGAAGCAGCACGGTGTACATCTTGGACACTGCCTTCGCTTCGGCGGGTGCCGGTTCCGCGGGTGCACGTTCCATCGGCGTATTCGCATTCCCCCTGGCGGCATCCCAGGCAGCTTCCTCTGCTGCAGCTGCTTCCGCGGCCGCTTTTTCAGCTTCCTCCCGGGCCTTCTTTTCGGCTTCCTCCGCCGCCTTCTTGGCCTGCATTTCCTCTCGCCGGATCCGCTCGGCTTCGATGGCCCTGTGCCGGCTTTCCACTTTCAGCATGGCCGCTGAAAGGTTGTATCCGTCCCTGTACTCCGTCAGAACTTCGTCCCGGCTCTCCAGCGTTTCAATCACCTGCAGATCACCGGCGATCCGATCAAGGAATTCATCTGCCTTCTTATGAAGGGCTGTTTTGCTGTCGCTTAGGCCAACCTTGATACCGGAATCCTCCAGCGTTACGAAATCATCCGGAATCTTCACTTCGGCCCGATGCTCCGCGAAGTAGGCGGCCAGATCCTCTTCCTTCTGTTTCCGGAGTCCGTCTTCCACTTCGCTGATCTTCTGCTTCAGCTGAGCATCTGCCATCGCGTAAAGATCGCCGGCACATTCCTTGTAAATGCCCTCGAAACTCTCGTAGGGCTTGAGGATCTGAGCCTTGACTTCCTTACGGCGCTTTTCAAGCTCCTGGTATTCCTTGTTCAGCTCGCTGCGAACCTTCTTAATGTCCTTGTACGTATCCTCGGTGCAGACCAGGCTCAGAGCTGCATTGACCCGCTCCTCGATGCTCTGCTTTACGGCCACCAGCTGATCCTCGATTACCGGCAGCTGCTTGATGACAATCAGGTTGCTTTCCACGTTTTCTCCTTTCATCTGTCTCGGAAAAGATAAGGGCTGTCTCAACCAGCACAGGTGATTCAGCCCTTGACGGAAACGGATTTCCGTGATATCTTTTTCCTGTGCTTAGTTCTTTGGGTCGGTGCTGTTCCCGCAGTCCGGCCCTCTTTTTGTGCCCTCAATTTGCCAGCGCCGCCTTTCTCCGGTTTTCTTCGACCCTGGCCTTGACCTTGGCCATTAGCACCGGATCCTTCCTGACGACGTCCAGGAACTTCATCAGATCCCGTTTGCTGGCGAGAAGCTCAGCTTCCACTGATTTGAAGTTTCCGTTGTTCCTTTCCACGGGGATCCTCCTTCTTAGTCGGTCTTTTCTTTCTGATCCGAAA
>JAFRVX010000127.1 GCA_017438305.1 Lachnospiraceae bacterium
CATTGGGCTATCGCCAAGCGGTAAGGCACAGGACTTTGACTCCTGCATTCGTTGGTTCAAATCCAACTAGCCCAGTCCGCCGGTATATGCCGGCAATAGTATTTTTAAGCTGGAGCACTAGCTCAGTCGGTAGAGCACTTGACTTTTAATCAAGGTGTCGGGGGTTCGAATCCCCCGTGCTTCATAAATCTGAAAAACCTCGAAGATCGTTATTCTGCGGCTTTGAGGTTTTTTTATGCGATTTCGTTATACATTTCCATGCTTATATTCTACTTGCCGTGAAGAGTTTTCTGCGGTATAATAACACAAATTTATTCTTTTTATTGATTGTTTTTTCGGATATATTCATTGACGGGCGTTAAGGCCGGCTGATTGTATCCGCCTTTTTCCAGGCGGTTCATACCGGTCCGGCGGTCCGGTCATCCGATGGAAAAATATCCGGCTGAACTAATAGTCAGTATTACAGATCGTCAGATGCAGGCCTTGTTTCGGACCTCTCTGACAGGCAGGAAATGACCATGAAAAATAAAAACAATGTTTTGCCTGAAGATCCCGCGGAACGTGTTCCGGATATCTTTGCGGAGATCTCTTTAAAGAGGGAGGCGGCAGCCCGGCAGGGCCGTCCTCTGATCGAGATAAGGGATCTTCACAAGACCTTCAACGGTCTGAAGGTGCTGAAAGGCATCTCCCTGGACGTTCACCCCGGGGAAGTGATCTCCGTCATCGGCCCTTCGGGTTCGGGAAAGAGCACCCTGCTCCGCTGCATTAATCTGCTGGAAACGCCGGATGATCACAGCATCCTCTTTGAAGGAGAGGATATCCTGTCTCCCCATTTTGCGGTTCCGGAATACCGGAAGAAAGTCGGTATGGTCTTCCAGAGCTTTAATCTGTTCCCTTTAAAGACCGCCCTTCATAATATTACGATGGGGCCGGTCATGCTGAATAAAGAACCCCGGCATGAAGCGGAAGAGAAGGGAAAGCGGCTGATGGCCAGGGTAGGCCTTTCCGACAAGCTTGACGTCCATCCCCACGCCCTTTCCGGCGGACAGCAGCAGCGGGTGGCCATCGCCAGGGCTCTCGCGATGGATCCGGACGTGCTGCTTTTTGACGAACCTACGAGCGCCCTGGATCCGGAGATGATCGGCGAAGTGCTGAATGTCATCCGGGATCTGGCCCGGGACGGCATGACCATGCTGGTGGTGACCCATGAGATGGGGTTTGCCCGGGAGGTATCCGACAGGATCATCTTCATGGATGATGGGCGGATCGTTGAGGAAGGGGAGCCGGAACAGTTCTTTTCGAATCCCGGAACGGAGAGGGCCAGGGAATTCCTGTCCAAGATCATCCGGAAGGAGACTCCCGCCGCTTCCGAAGGAGGTGAGACGGTATGAACATGCGCTTTTTCTTCTGGGAATGTCTTCAGCGGTTCACACCGAGCCTGATCAAGGGTTTCGGCGTCGTGGTAGAGGTAACGATCATCGGCTTCCTGCTTTCCCTGGTGCTGGCCCTGGTGCTGGGCATCGGGCGGATGTCGAAAAGCCGGATCTTAAGAGGCATCATCATCGGCTTTGTGGAACTGATCCGGGGCACGCCGCTTCTGGTGCAGCTCTTTTATATTTACTACGTTATCCCGCTTATCCTGAACCGCATCGTCGGCATTCCGAATGCCGTGAACTTTACTTCGGTGTTTGCCGGTATCCTGGGCCTCGGGATCAATTACGGCTGTTATCAGTCGGAGGTGATCCGTTCGGCGATCCTGGCCGTTCCCCGGGGGCAGACGGAGGCCGGTCTGGCTCTGGGCTTCAGCGAAAGAAAGGTCCTTTACCGGATCGTGCTGCCCCAGGCCATCCACAATACCATTCCGGTATTCGGCAATTACCTGGTCATGATGGTCAAGGATACGTCGCTTTTATCCTGTATTGCCGTCAGTGAGCTCCTGTTAAGGACCCAAGCCTATGCGGCCCAGACCTTCCAGACGGTGGAATCCTACACCTATCTGGCTATTGCGTATCTTATCATCAGCCTGCCGCTCGCCAGGCTGGTTAAGATCATAGAAAACAAAATAAGAATTGCGTGAACCTCAGGTTCCATGGAGGGAAAAAATGAAAAAGATCACTGCAAAAACCATTGCTTTTTTACTGGCAGCCGTGCTTGGCGTCATGATGCTTGCTTCATGCGGGAGTTCCGGCTCCGGTTCGTCTGAGAATACCGGCAAGGAGAGCAAAACGCTGGCTGCCTTAAAGGATAAGGGAAAGATCGTCGTGGGCTCTTCCAACGACGCTCCCTTTGCCTATATCGATGTGACTAACGACAAGTTCAGCGGCGTTGATGCGGACATCATGCGGGAGATCGCGTCCCGTCTGGGCATCAAGGACGTGGAAATGAAGATCGTGGAATGGGACAGCCTGATCCTGGAGCTTAACAGCGGCTCCATCGACATTATCGCTGATGCCATGTATATCACCGAGACCAGAAAGAAACAGATTTATTTTTCCGATGTCTGGTATAAGGAAGCCGACGCAGTCATCGTTCCGGCGGATTCATCCTATGAGACCATGGCGGATCTGAAGGACTGCGTTGTGGCGGCCCAGACGGGAAGTGAATTCCTGACCACCGTCGAAGGCTGGAAGGAAAAAGGCATGATCAAAGACGTGGCCATGTACGCGGAACCGGACGAGCTGCTGCTGGCGGTCAATACCGGCAAGGTCGACGCCTGCCTCGTGGACGATATTATTGCCTATTACATCATTGAGAACAACAAGAGTCTGGCTCTGAAGCTGCTTCCCGGCTACGAGAGCGAGGATGAGGGCATGATCGGCGCAGCGGTACAGAAAAAGGATCCGGAATTCCTGGCGGAGATCAACAACGCGCTGAATGCCATGAAGGAAGACGGTACTTTAAAGAAGATCCTGGATGGCTACGGCCTTTCCGTAAACTTCGTGGGGATCGAAGAAGGCAAAACCACCAATCTGGACTGAGTTCTACCGTAGGCAGCCGGTTCCGAAGATCTGCACAATTTCTGAAAAAGTACACAAATAATCTTTTTAAAACAGCCTTTTTGTGATATATATAAACAAACTGAATAAGGAGGTTGTTATGATCAGGACGAGTGTACAGTCTTTATCGGTAATCCCTGCCGTCTGCTATCGCAGAATGCTTCCATCAGGCGGGTCCGGAATCGTGATCTTAAAAAAGATTCGGAACAGCCTGGCATCGCCTCTGTCAGTAAAACATCCGGCAAGGCAGTGCCTGCGGAGAATCTGCCGGCCGGCCTGTTCCCGCCAGAAGCCTTTGAAGAAGCCATCCGGCTGACTGCGGGACTTCCGTACAGGAATCTCGGAAACGTCCGCATTGAAAAGGAAGCGGTCCGGGAAGAAAAGCCTGCCCCTGAAAGCGAGCTGAAAAAGGAGCAGGAAGCGGTATCCGGAGATGATTACCAGGTGGTATTCGATGCCTATACCGACAACGAAGGAAAGTTTTCTTATGAGCTTCTGAACAAAGATCTGATCCGTTTCTCAAGACGGAGCAGCATCGCCAGGCAGATGATCCGGGATTATCAGTCTGTTGAGAAGATCCGCCTGTATCTCTGCACGGCGAAATTCAGGACCATCACTCATAATGAGAAGCTGACGAGCAGGGAGGCAAAAACCATCGCGTCCCTTCTGGATGATCTGAGTCCCAGAGGCATCTTCAGGGAGCTGAATGCCGAACTGAGAAGACAGCTTAAAGAAGCAAAAGAATAACAACTGAAAGACTGCCCCCTGCGGACGACGACAGACAACTGCCGTTTTCCACAGGGGGTGTTTTAATATCTGTACGGACAGATGAGAAAAGCGGTGCAAAAACCATCATTCCGTGTTACAATAAGATCAGTGATAGTTTACCGGAGCCGTTCCCCGGCAGTTCCCCGGCGTTTCCGGTATCCGTCGGCATAATAAGATTCAGGGTCAGGGACCCGGAAGGAGCAGGCAGATGAGATATGAAAACGGAAACTGGCTTTTACAGGAGGGAGTAAAGGATTTTTACCCCAGGGAAGCTTTTGAGATCCACAGGGAAAAGGACAGGCTTACGATCCTGGGTCCCGCGGTGGATATCAGGACCAAAGCGGATATCCAGAGCGGCGTAGTGCTCACCATTGAGATCTCGGTCCCCTGCCGGGACGTGATACGCGTCCGGGCTATTCATCATAAGGGCGGGCTTGTCAAAGGACCTGAATTTCGGCTGAAGCTTCCGGAAGAGGTGCTGGCCGGCGGATCCTTTGAAGAGCCGGATATCACAGAAGACGAAGAGACCATCCGCGTCTGTTCCGGCGAACTGTCCATGGTAATAAAGAAAAAACCCTGGTCCTTTGCGTTTTACCGGAAGGGCGTCCTGCAGGCGAAAAGCGAACCTCGGGATCTGGCCTACGTCAAATTCAATCATACCGGGGATCTTTTCTACGATAAGCCCGGGGATGCCTGGATGTCCCAGCGGCTGTCTCTTTCCGTCGACGAGCTGATCTACGGCCTTGGCGAAAGGTTCGGTCCCTTTGTCAAGAACGGCCAGAGCATCGTCATCAGGAATATGGACGGCGGCACCTGCTCCGATCAGGCCTATAAAAACATTCCTTTCTATCTTTCCAACCGGAACTACGGCGTCTTTGTCAACCATCCGGAAACCGTGGAATTCGAGGTGGGCACCGAACAGGTGGCAAAATGCGGCTTTGCGGTAAAGGGGGAAGCCCTGGATTATTTCTTCATCTCCGGAGATTCCATGAAGGACGTCCTGGTGAAATATACGGATATTACCGGAAAACCGGCCCTGCCGCCGGAATGGTCCTTCGGCCTCTGGCTTTCCACCTCCTTTACGACGGATTACGATACGGATACGGTCATGTCCTTTGTCAACGGCATGTTTGAGCGGGGCATCCCCCTTTCCGTTTTCCACTTTGACTGCTTCTGGATGCAGGGTTTTCACTGGTCGGATTTTCTCTGGGACAGAAAGATGTTCAAAAATCCGAAGGGGCTGATAAAGGCCCTGAAGGAAAAAGGGCTTAAAGTCTGCGTCTGGATCAATCCCTACATTGCCCAGGCTTCCCGGCTTTTTGATGAAGGCCGGGATAAGGGGTATCTCATCCGAAGGAATGACGGTTCCGTCTGGCAGTGGGACATGTGGCAGCCGGGCCTTGCCATTGTGGATTTTACCAATCCGGAGGCGAAAGCCTGGTATCTGTCAAAGCTGAAAGCGCTTCTTGACATGGGCGTGGACTGCTTCAAGACGGATTTCGGCGAAAGGATCCCCACGGAGGACGTGCAGTACTTTGACGGCTCGGATCCCGAAAAGATGCATAATTTCTACACCTATCTCTACAACGAAGCGGTCTACGACCTGTTGAAGCAGGAAAAGGGTGACGATGCCGTGGTCTTTGCCCGTTCGGCCACCGCCGGGACTCAGCAGTTCCCGGTGCACTGGGGAGGCGACTGCCATGCCAACTACGATTCCATGGCGGAATCCCTAAGAGGCGGCCTTTCCTTCATGTCTTCCGGCTTCGGCTACTGGGCCCATGATATCGGCGGTTTTGAGGATACGGCAACGCCCGACGTTTACAAGCGCTGGGTGGCTTTCGGTCTGTTATCCACTCATTCCCGCCTGCACGGATCATCCTCCTACCGGGTGCCCTGGCTCTTTGATGAAGAGGCGGTCCAGGTGCTGAAGTTCTTTACGGAACTGAAGATGAGCCTGATGCCGTATCTTGTAAAGGAAGCCAAAAAGACGTCAGAAACCGGTATTCCCATGATCCGGCCCATGGCCCTGGAATTCCCGGAGGATATGAACTGCCGGTATCTCGACAGGCAGTACATGCTGGGACCGAAATACCTTGTGGCGCCGGTCTTTTCCGAAACGGGTGAGGCGAGCTATTATCTTCCGAAGGGCAGATGGCGCAATTACTTTACTTCCGAGATATCTGAAGGCAATGAATGGAGGAAAGAGCAGCACGATTATTTCTCCATCCCGCTCTGGGTGAGGGAAGATCCGGAAGCGTGAGCTTTACGTGAGTAAAGTCAGGAAGCGGGATTTTCGCGTGAGCAAGGTCAGGAAGCATGATTTTTGCGTGAGTAAGACCGGGAAGCGTGATCTTCACAGGTGGAAGGTCAGCAAGTGTGATCTTCCCGCGAGAATAATGGGAGCCCTGATCTTTTCGGGATAATAATAAGTTCGGCAAATGGAAGGATTTCCCTGAACAGTAAAGAAACAGAAAAAAGAATAACAGTGTACAGACAGGAAAAATGCAGATGAATACAGACAATATCAGGATCATACTGGCCTCCCAGTCCCCCAGGCGGCGGGAACTGCTGGGCGGCATCGGACTGGCTTTTGAGGTGATCCCCTCCTATGACGAAGAACAGCCGAAGGAGACCAGGCCTTCCCGGGTGGTCATGGAGCTTTCCCTGATGAAGGCCGGGGACGTTTTTCAGCGCCGCCGGGATGATCCGGATTCGGAAAAGGGGCTCCTTGTGATCGGGGCTGATACCATCGTTTCCCTGAACGGGGAGATCCTGGGAAAACCGAAGGATGAAGCGGAGGCTTATGAGATGATCCGGAAGCTTTCCGGAAAGGATCACGAGGTCTTTACGGGCGTGACGCTGTATTTTTACCGGCCGGGAATGGAAGAACCCCGGGTGAAGACCTTTTTTGAACAGACTACGGTGAGCTTTTATCCGTTGACGGAGGAGGAGATCCGTTTCTGTGTTGAAAAAGGCGAACCGATGGACAAGGCCGGCGCCTATGCCATCCAGGGTGCGGCGGGCAGGTATATTTCCCGGATCATCGGGGATATCAACAATGTGATCGGGCTTCCCGTGCCCCGGCTGATCCAGGAACTGAAGCTTTTATATAACAGGCCTCTGGCTTAAATAAATACAATAAAGGAGACAGCAGCATGGAAAAAGAAATCATCATTGTTCCCGGTGAATCCATCAATGAAGGATCCGCCAACATCCGGTATCCGGAGGGACAGATCCTGAACGTGAAGGGCTTTTATGAGCAGGATTCTCACATCATGCCCAAATTCACGGAAATGAAAGACGGTGACAGGGAGTGGGTGGAAGTGGTCCCGGAAGGCCTGGACCTCTCCGAAAAGCATCCCCTCGTGATCTCCTGGCACGGCGGCGGACAGTCCGGCTGGGGCCAGCTTTTTGCCACATCCTGGCATATGGTGGCGGAAAAGTACGGCCTGGTGGCATTTTATCCGAACCATGGCAGAGACAGCCGCAATAACACGGAGTTCGTGGAATTCCTGATTAGTTACGCGAAGGAAAAATACAACATTGACGACCGGCGGGTCTTTATCCAGGGCATGTCAGCCGGCAATATGATGACGTCCTTCCTGTCAAGGACAAAGCCGGAGCTTTTTGCCGGCGCAGGCATGTCGGCCGGTCCCGACAATACGACGCTGTTTACGGATCCTGACGCAGATCTTTCGGAATTCGGACCCATACCGGTCTACCAGTCGAGAGGCGAGCGGGATACCCTGTGCCCTTCGACGGTAGAAGGCATCAACAGAATGCTGCTGAACATGTCTGACCGGGATTTCTGGCTGAAGGTCAACGGCTGCGAGATGCTTCCGGCGGTAATTAAGATCGACGGCAGAAACAATTACATGGTCTACCGGGGAACGAAGGCGGACGTGGTCTACCGTGACGTGAAATGGCGGGGCCACGGCCAGACTATCGATGATGCCGAGCAGATGTGGCGGCAGCTCTTCTCCGGCGTCTGCAGGAACGAAAACAACGAAGTCGTCATGGGCGAGCCCATCGACCCTCTGAAGACAGACGATGCAGTGATCCTGGCGGACGGCGCCGGAAATGTTTTCGTGAACTCGGAGAAGAAAGCTCTTACAAAAGCGCCCTATGAGCTTCTGCAGTACATGGAAGTGCCGGAAGCCATGCTGGAGCGGATGCCGGAGCTGAAGGACAAAAAGAACGTGCCTTCCTACGGTCCATTCTTATACGTGGCGGCTGATGATGTCGCGTCCCTGTTCGGCTTCGAGACGGAATACAGCTATGAAGGGCAGCGGGTGATCCTGAAGAAGGAAGGCTGCCGTATCCAGATCTCCGCGGGCAATGTGGCCTCTACGGTTAACGGCGTCATCAAGAACCTGGAGCGCCAGGCGGAATTTAAGGACGGCATTCTGTATGTTCCGGTAAGAAGCATTGCCGAATATCTGAAGAAGATCGTCATCATGCAGGACGGCGTCTGGTATATCACCGATCACGCCGGAGAAATGACGGCTGATTTTGCGGCATTCTTAAAGGGCTATCTGGCCTGATGACATGTAAGGCATACGGAAGCAGACTCTTCCGTATGCCTTTTTCGAACCGTTATGAGGAGATCAGCCTTGTATCTTCGTACAGAGATCTCCGAAATGGACCGGACAGGCATGATACCGGGGTGCCTCCGCAGACCTTTTTTATCGTCCGATTCCGCCTTTTCAAATGAAAAGACCATAATCATCCTGTATTCATAAGTGTCCCTTTTTTCGAAACTGTGCTACAATTTTATCATCAAAAGAAGGCATGGCTATGCTGCCGGCCTTCTTCCCTGCGGTCAAGGAACCGTGTTGTTCAGAAACATCTGTGAAAAGGAGGATTTTATGTATCCGAGGAAATTAACGAAAGCAATTGTTTCCCGGCCGGATTTTCCGGTAGCTGAAACAAAGGCGGGCAAGGTCCGGGGACTTCTCGAGGAAGACGTCTTCATTTTCCGCGGCGTCCAGTATGCGAAGGCCCAGCGCTTCCATATGCCGGAACCGGTGGATCCCTGGGAAGGCTCAAAGGAAGCCGTCATTTACGGTCCGGTAAGTCCGGAGATCCATACGCCCATCGCCCATGACGAATATAATGTGCCCCATTATCACTATATTCAGGACGAAGAGTGCCATTACGTCAACATCTGGACGCCGACGCTGGATAAAAACGCCAGAAAGCCGGTCATGTTCTGGATCCACGGCGGCGGTTTCTCCACCGGTTCTTCGATAGAGCTTTATGCCTATGACGGCCAGGAGCTGGCCCTCTGGGGCGATGTGGTCGTGGTTTCGGTAAACCACCGCTTAAACTGCATCGGCTATCTGGATCTGTCTTCCTTCGGCGAAGAATACAAGTATACCGGAAATCTCGGCCAGGTGGATCTGGTCTGTGCCCTTCAGTGGGTGCATGACAACATTGCCGCCTTCGGCGGTGATCCGGACAATGTGACGATCATGGGCCAGTCCGGCGGCGGCGGAAAAGTCAACGCCCTGATGTCGACTCCGTCGGCAGCGGGTCTTTTCCATAAGGCTGTCATTCAGTCCGGCCTGATGCCGGGCGGCCGCGATACCCGCCCGGAACAGTCTCAGAAGATTGGTGAAGCCGTAGCGGCTGAGCTGGGTCTTACGAAAGAGACCATCAAAAAGATCGAGACCATTCCCTATTACAAACTGGCCAGGGCTGCCCAGAGCGCACTTCAGAAGCTGGGACTCGGCGGCATGGCTTTCGGCCCGGTAAGAGACGATGATTTCTATCTGGGCTCTGCATCCATTAATCCCTTCATGGAGAGCACCAAAAACGTTCCGATGCTGATCGGCTCCGTTCTGGGTGAATTCGATCAGAACTACAACCAGATCTACGCCCCCGGCTCCAAGAACGACTGGGATGAAGAGACCGTCAATGCAGTCTTTGAAAAGGTCTTCGGCGACAAGGCGGAGGCTGTAAAGGCTGCCCAGAAGAAGGCCTATCCGAAGGCGAAGGTCATCGACGCCGTCTTTACCAATAAGGCCATGAGGATCGCTGCCCGGGACTACTGCAAAAAACGTTTCGAAGAAGGCTGTGCTCCGGCCTATAACTGGCTCTTCAACCTGGAATGCCCCATGAACAACGGCACCGTGCCGTGGCATAATGCCGAGGAAGCCTATATGTTCCATAACGCGAACTATCTGGAAGCTTCTTATATCCCCGGCGTTTCGGAGGATCTCCAGGACCAGATGACCGGCGCCTGGGTCGCGTTCGCCAGGACCGGAAACCCGAACCATGCCGGCATGAAGAACTGGGATCCCGTGGATGACAGGAACGGCGCCTGCATGATCTTTGATAAGGAGACCCGCCAGGAATGCCATCACGATGATGAACTCATGGAGGTCATGCCGCAGAAACCCATGGGCATCGGCAATGACAGAGCACCGCAGACGACTTTCGGCGGCGGCCCGAGACAGAGTTTATAAGGAGGTCTGATCCATGTATATGAGAAAACTGACGTCTCAGGTCGTGATGACCTATGACGATCCCGTAGCAGAAACCAAATACGGAAAAGTCCGTGGATTAAAGATCGACTCCACCTACATTTTCCGCGGCATTAAATATGCGGACGCGAAACGGTTCGAACAGCCCACGGAAGTCAAGCCCTGGGAAGGGGTAAAGGAAGCCTTTCAGTACGGCTATGTGTGTTCCGAACTGAATACTCCCATTCCTCACGACCAGTTTACGGTCCCGCATTTCTTCTATCCGCAGAATGAAAACTGCCAGTATATCAACATCTGGACGCAGAGCCTGAAAAAGGACGCCAAACGGCCCGTCATGGTCTGGCTCCACGGCGGCGGATGGTTCTCCGGTTCTTCGGTGGAGCTGTTGTCCTATGACGGCGAAAACCTGTCCGTCTTCGGCGATGTGGTGGTGGTTTCCCTGAATCACCGGCTGAATGTGCTGGGCTATCTTGACATGTCCCAGTACGGACCGCAGTTTGCCAACTCCGCTAATGCGGGCCTGGCAGATCTGGTCATGGCCATGAAGTGGATCCATGAGAATATCGAAAACTTCGGCGGCGATCCGGAGAACGTCACCATCTTCGGCCAGTCCGGCGGCGGTTCAAAAGTCGTTTCCCTGATGCAGACGCCCGAAGCGGACGGCACCTTCAATAAAGCCATCGTGGAATCCGGCCTTCCCCGGCCTCAGGGAAAGGAAGCTACGGAGATCGAGATCAAAAACCGTCAGGAAATGGCGGCCAGGATCCTGAAGACCCTGGGCATCGCGGAAGATGAAGCCGCTAAGATCCAGGACGTCAGCTGGTATGATCTGGCCCAGGCCACCATGAACGCCATCTACGTCATGAAAGAAGAGGGCAAGTCGGTCAGCTGGGGCCCGGTCCGGGACGGAAAATTCTTCTTAGGCTACCCGAGAGACTGGGGCTGGAGAGACGAGACCATCGGCTATCCCATGCTGGTGGGTTCCATCATTTCCGAGTCCGGTTCCTTAGGCCTGGGAGACGGCTGCAAGAATACCTGGGATGAAGAGACCGTAAACGGGTATCTGAAGGAGAAATTCGGCGATTATGCCCCGAAGATGGCGGAAGAATTCAGGAAGGCCTATCCGGAAAGACGCCTGGCTGATCTTCTGTTCATCGATACCGGCGGCCGGGAAAACAATTACGACTTTGCCACGAACCGTGCGGCGGCAGGCGGCCCCACCTGGAACTGGCTGTTCTGCCTTGAATCTCCCTACAACGGCGGCGCGATGCCCTGGCATAACGCGGAAGAGTGCTACGTCTTCCATAATGCGGAATATATCGAAGCCCAGTACGTGCCCGGCGTTTCCGAAAGGCTTCAGGACCAGATGTCCGGCGCCTGGGTGCAGTTTGCAAAGACCGGCGATCCGAACTTTGAACTGATCCCGCAGTGGGATAAGGCCACGGCGGATTCCATGCCCACCATGCGTTTTGACGCGGTGACGGATCAGAAGGTGGATTATGATAAGAACCTCCTGGCGTCCTTCCCGCCTCCGGCGCCCCGGGTATTCGGCGGTTCCGGCAAGATGTACGCCATGTTCGGCGTAAAGCCTGACGAAGAATAAGAAAAAAAGGGGACCGGCTGTCTCCCGGCAGCCCGGTTTCCTCAATAGAGGAGCGTGATATTATGGCAGTTATCAAAATGAATTTCCTGTCTGATGCCCTTCGCATGCAGACGAATGTGACCATCTGTCTTCCCAGTAAATCCTTTGCCGACAGAATGAGCGGAAGAGATGAGGTTTATGTACCCGGCATGAAATACCAGGTCCTGTGGCTTCTTCACGGCGGCACCGGCGACGACAGCGATTATGTGAACTTCTCGAATATCGTCCGTTATGCCGACAATAATAAGATCGCCGTTGTCATGCCGGCTGATTTCAACGCCAGCTATACCGATGATCCGAACGGCGCGAAGTATTACACCTACGTCACGGAAGAGCTTCCGAAGATGTGCCGGGCCTTCTTCCCCTTCTCCGAAAAACGGGAAGACAACTTTGTGGCAGGTCTTTCGATGG
>JAFRVX010000128.1 GCA_017438305.1 Lachnospiraceae bacterium
AGGAATCGATAAAAAAACGACCAAAATGTAGTGTTTTTCGCACAAAACCTGGCATTCTCTGCCAGTGGTAGTATGATGTTGAACATTTAGAGGATGAATTTAGCGGTTTCCTATATACGTTAAATTCAAGGGTTCAGTGTTATCAATATGCCTGCCTTAAACGGCAGGTTTTTTGCTTAAACAACAGGGTTTCATGCGGAATGACCGGGGTTTATGCGAAACGACTGGTTTCATGCGGATTCAGACAGCGGAAAAAAATGACCCCTTCCGGCTTTAAAACTCTGCCGGAAGGGGTCATCGTTTGATTTTTTTACCTTCTCTTTCTGCGGGCACGGAACATGGCGAACAGTCCCATCAGGCTACTGCTCATAAGCCAGGTCCATAAGCCGAGTCCGCCGTGAACCCCGGTATCGGATATCTCCGGGTCGAAATCGTCCGGATCAGGCAGTTTTTTATGTGCCTGACGAAGGCTTTATTATTCGGTCCCGATGGGCAGGATCAGGCGGGAGGGATGGTCTTTCCCGAAATAAACCGTCTGCTGCGCGGGTTTCGTCTCCCGGATCATGGACCAGATGCCGGCGATATTCGGATGGACCGCATATTCCGGGAAGTTGGACGATGAAATATCCACCCGGATGCGGGAGCCGGCCTTTGCCATCCAGGCCACGTCCCAGGTCTCTATTCCGATCTCTTCCACCGTTCCCGGCGTATAGGCGATCCGGTCCGGGGAATCGTTCCGGTAAGCCAGGGTCGTCAGGCCATTCCGGATATTATAGGCTTCGCCGTTTTCGAACACCTCCATGATCTTAACGGTAAAACAGGTATCTTCCGCGTCGGAGGACACAAAAAGTCTGGCCTTCAGTTTTCCGATCATGGTCAGGTCTTCTGTTAAGGGTTCGGAAACAAAGCTGATGACGTCCGGGCGGAAATCCGGCTCCGGCTGCAGGAGCGAGCCGATCTGATCCCTTGTCTGGAACAGGGATTCGCCGCCATGAGACATAAGCGGTTTCTCTGGATCATACAGATAGGAGCGGGATCCGTTTTCCGACACTTTTTCCGGGATGAAACTGTCCGCAGATCCTTTCGCAGAGGCTTCTTCCAGGATTCCCCCTGATACCAGCTTTCCGTTATCCGCCAGGCAGAACACCGCTTCCTTTTCCGGCTTTACGGGGTATTCCGGCAGACTGATCCATTCGTCCTTTCCGATCACATACCAGTCGATCTTCTTCTCCGGCACCCTGCCTTCCACCAGGATCTCATAGAACCAGGCGAACATGTCCGCCGCTTCTTTGCTGAAGCCGTTCTGCTGGTCCGGATGGCCGGTGATGGCGGGCTGCATGCTGTGGTTCCAGGGGCCTATCTTTAAAACCGAATGTTCTTTTGTCTCTTCTTTTATGTCGATGTAGCCGTTCAGAGCGGAACCCAGATGATGGTCGTACCAGCCCTCCACCATATAAATCGGAATCGTGACCTTTCCAGGGATCTCCCTGAGTTCCTTCCACAGGCCTTCTTTCCAGTAATCATCGGTGCGGGAGGTGTGGGTGATCCAGTCCCGGTACCAGGAAAGTTCGCCTCCCCAGAGGGCGGTATCCACTTCCACCTGGGGCCGATAGGCGGCGGATTTCAGATAATCGGCGTCGATCTTCCGGCCCGCATTGTCCCTGGCCCAGGCCGTTAAAATATCCTGGCGGAACAGGCCGTCCTTATAGGCTGACGTGTGGCGGTCCGTGCCGTAAACCGTTAAGTACAGGGCTTTTACCTTTTCCGGCATGGCATCCGCCATGATCCAGCCGGTAAAGGACAGATAACTGGCGCCTTGGTAGCCCATGCATTTCACCCAGGCTTCCTCTTCCAGATAATTCATCAGAGACAGTCCGTCGGAACGGTCGTTGACATTGGGTTCCCAGACCCCTTCCGAACCGCCGGTGCCCCGGCAGAACTGCAGTACATAGCCGAAACCCCGCATGGCATACTCTTTGGCGATCACCCGGATCATATTCTCCTGCATGGGATAACAGCAGCGCTGCACGATCACCGGAAGCGCTTCCTCTGTATCGGGACGGGTGATGATGGTGCGGAGGCCGGTGCCGTCCGCTGCCGGAAGCATCTCTTCCGTGACCCGGATCTGATCCTCCCCAAACAGCACCGGATAGGGCAGCGCCTCATAAGACTCCCGAAGCCGCTTCAGCATCGCTTCCATACGGATCTCAAACTCTGTTTTCCCGGTATTCTTGTCTTCCTGATCCTTTATTTCAGGCTTGTTTATTTCCGCCTTCTTTTCTTCTGGCATGGGGTATTCCTTTCTTTTTGAACCTTTATTCTATCCTTATCAGATCTCCGAAGGTCATCAGGTCAGTTCCGATCTTAATCTGCAGACTATGGCCTTTCCTCTTCTCCGATCTTTCTTCTCTCAGTCCGCAGGCCGGAGTTTTGTCCATTTATCTCCGGGCTGAATGATGTCCTTCCGGTAGTCTTCCGCCCGCATCCGCACCGGCCTTAAAAACAGAATTTCCCGGAAAAAGCCTGCCTGCATTCCTGCATGCCTGCCTTTCCCGGGAAAGTTTTTTGTTTATTCGCCTGGCCTGGTAATGACGATCTTATCGCCTTCCAGTTCCATTTTGACCTTATTGCCGTCGATGCCGGCCTTTTCCAGCATGTCGTGGGGCAGCTGCAGGCGTCCCACACGGTCCAGGATGGCATATTCATCCTGGACTTCATCGATGTCCGTAAAGGCCGTGATCTCGTTCATCCGGTCCTGATAACTCTGCTTCATGATCATCTCGGAACCGATCTTGCCGTCCCGGATGGCTGCCACCCGGTTGACCTTCTTGGATAACAGCCGGTCATGGGTAACGATCACGATGGTGGTATTCTTGGTCTTGTTGATCTCCCGGAAAACGTCCAGGATGTAGGAACCGGTGTTGATATCCACCGCGCCGGTGGGTTCATCGGCCAGCAGGATCTTGGGTTCGTTGGCCAGGGCGATGGCTATGGCGATACGCTGCTGTTCGCCGCCGGAAAGCTGAGACAGCTTCGAATTTCTGCGGTGGGATAGTCCCACCAGCTCCAGAAGTTCCAGCGCCTTTTCCTTTTTCGCGGTGCCCTCAAACATCATGGGCATCTGCACGTTCTGCCAGGCCGTCATATAGGGCAGCAGGTTCCGGGCGTTGTTCTGCCAGACGAAGCCCACCGTGTTCCGTTTGTAATCCACCAGCTCCCGTTCGGAAAGCTTGAAAAGATCCTTGTCGTCCACGATCAGCCGTCCGGCCGAAGGCCGGTCCAGGCCGCCGATCATGTTGAGGAAGGTGGATTTTCCGGAACCGGAGTTGCCGATGATGGCCATGAGCTCGCCTTCATAGATGGTGATGTCCAGGCCCTGCAGCGCCAGCACCTCCACGTCCTCTGTCTTATAGATCTTGACCAGGTTGTCGCAGATGATGATGGGCCGTCCCTCTCCGGAATCGTGGGAGATGAGCTCCTGCTGCATGGCATTCTGCTTTAAGACGTTCTCCAGCTCTTTTTCAGCCAGCATCTTCTCTCTTGCGCTCTCATTCGCCATTGATGAGGACACCTCCTTCCAGTTCATAGACCCGGTCCGCCAGCTCCATCAGCCCCACGTCGTGGGTGGTCATGACAATGGTCACGCCTTCCTGCTTCGTAAGTTCCTGGAAGATCTTGACCACTGTCAGGCCGGAGACTGTATCCAGAGCGCCGGTGGGTTCGTCAGCGAAAAGCACCACCGGTTTGTGGGCGATGGCCCGGGCGATGGCCACACGCTGCTGCTCGCCGCCGGAAAGCTCCGCCGGCAGATGGTCCGCCCTGGCGCTTAAGCCCACCAGGTGCAGGCATTCCATGGCCCGCTCCCGCTTATCGCCCTCATATTTGGTAAGCCTTAAGGCAAATTCCACGTTCTCCAGGGCCGTCATCATGGGGATCAGGGCGACGGACTGGAACACGAAGCCGATGTCGGTCCTTCTGAGCATGGTGCGCTCGTTCTCCGACATGGCGGTGATGTCCTTCCCCTCCAGCATGACCGTGCCTTCCGTGGGATAGTCCAGGGCGCCGAGGATGTTCATAAGCGTCGTCTTTCCGGAACCGGACCGGCCCCGGAGGATGGTGAGCTTCCCCTGGGGGACTTCGATACTGATATTTTTCAATGCCCAGAAATCTTCGTCCTGGGTCCTGAATGACCGGCCGATACCGGAGGTCGTGATGATATAATCGTTCATGTTTAATCCTCCCCGAGTTTCAGGGCCTGGGCGATCTTCAGCCTGCGGATCAGGACCGCGAGCACTGCCAGGCAGACCAGCACGATCAGGCCTACCACGATGCCGAGCCGGATATTATCCGACGCATAGGATACCACTTCCAGAGGAAGGGCATTTTCCGAAGAGGAATAGGCGATCTGGATCAGCGGCATGAAGAGGCGGGAGGTCAGATAGCCCACCAGGGCGCCGGTGATGATGGACATCAGGGAGATCCAGAACTGCTCGTTCAGAAGCATCGTGAAGATCTCCTTCATGGACATGCCCATGGCCCGGAAGATACCGAACTGCAGCTCCCGCTGCCTGATGGACAGGATCCAGTAGATCAGGAAGCCGACGGAGCAGACCACCATGGAGACGATCCAGCCGACGGTCAGGATACCGTAGGTACCCTGGCGGATGGCGTCGTTCTTATGGGCCACCATTTCCTCCGCAAGGTCCGTAAAGGACGTCAGCTCCGGTTTGTTCTTCTCGATAAAATCGTAGATATATTTGCTGTCGGTCTTGTTCTTCATCCAGATCTGATAGGGACGGGTGCCCCAGATCTTCTGCTGTTCCGACAGGTTTCCGACGATCAGGAAGTTCTCCTGCTCCTTGAAGGTGCCGTCGGCGGTGCGGCGGTAGGTGGTGTGGGAATAGCCCGGCCAGTAATCCACGAAGCCGTAGATCACGCCCTTGATGGTGGTCGTTCCCTCATCTTTGTAATAGATCAGGTCGTTGATCTTGTAGCCGTAATTCTTGAAGTTTGCGGACACCAGCACCGCGTCGGACCGCTGGGCCATGGCGTTCAGGTAATTGTACCAGTGGGGCGAGATCAGGTTGGAATCGAACCAGGCGGTCTCGCCGAAATCCTTCGTGTGGATGCCCATGATCCTGACCTGCTCCAGATTGGAGGCGGCGGTCTTCAGCTGAGCCGTTCCTTTGGAGGAAACGTAGACCTTGGCTACCTTCTCCGCGCCTTCCAGTTCGGCATACCGGCCAAAGTCCGGTTCCCGGAATTCCAGCTCCAGGCTCGGATTGTCCTCCAGGAGGCGGGAGTTGTCTTCCCATTTTTCCTGGATCACCAGATCCGCGCCGGTCATGTACTTCAGCGACCGTTCGTCGTTCCGGGAAATGGTCCGGGCGGCCGAGGCGTCGAAAACGCCCAGGGCCAGGGTCATGACCAGGAAGGCCATGATAAAGCCCTGCTGCTTCCGGGTACGGATGACCCGGATGAAGGAGGTATACAGCGCCGGGCTCCATTTGTTTTTGAAAAGCGTGAACACCAGCCGGATGATGTAGGGAAGCACCCTTAAAAGGAACAGGCCGGCGCCTAGCATGAAGAGCGAAGAACTCACGAACAGCATGGGATCCAGCGGCTTTCCGTCCAGCACCGCCTGGGCCAGGATATCCTTCTGGTTGTTGAAGGAGAACAGGCCGTAGATGGAAGCGCCGAGCAGGATGATATCCAGGAACAGCCGCTGCCATAAGGGCTGGTCCGCGCGTCTGGAGTTCTTTTTCTGTTTCTGATTGACGATGGTGACCCGGGAATGTTTGAATACCGGCACCACCATGGTAAGGATCGAAAACAGGGCCGCCGCCAGGGCATACATCCAGGCAACGGCGGAAAGCCGGACCTCCATGCTCTTCCGGGAAACAAATTCCAGGAAGCCGGACGAGGCCCCCAGCATCCGTACCAGGAACAGGGCCAGCGGAATGGAGATCACCAGGGAAACGCCCACCACCACCAGGCTCTGCACCAGATAGATGCCGATGATCTGGCCCCGGGAAGCGCCGCGGCTCTTGATCACGGATATCTCGCTCTGCTCCATATCCAGAAGCTGGTTGGAGACCATGAAGATAAAGGCCGCCAGCAGCACCAGCACCGGGATCTGCAGTACGATAAAGGTGGTCCTGACCTTGGCTTCGCTCTTCTGGTAATTCTCCAGAAGGGAGGTGAAATTATCGGTGATCTTCACAAAGGAGGTCCCGCCGTAATAATTCCGGTAGAATTCTCCTCCTTCCAGAATGGCAGGCACCTTTTCGATGCTGATATCGGAATAATCATAGAGGACGTACCAGTTCGGCTGCAGCGTAACGCCGGCCTCGGGATTCTTCATGAAATAATTCCTGAAGAGCTCCGGATCCATGAAGCAGACGCTGTAGGAGCTGGCATTGCTGACCCAGTAAGGGTCCTCGATGTCCGCTTCCCTGAAGACGCCCACCAGCCGGAATTTAAGGGGATTGCCGTCGGGGTCCTTGACCTTCGGCATGGTAATGACTTCATTAAGAAGCATTTCCCAGGTCAGGTAATACCGCTCCGAAACCACGATCTCAAAGATCCCGTCCTGATCCACGCCTTTTTCGGGCATGCGGCCTTCCACGATCTCGATATGTTTGTCGAGGTCCGTAAGGTAAGCCAGGCACAGATCGTCCCGGCGGTCATGCCGTTCCAGGTCCGTAGTGGTATCCTTGGCATTCGTGGAATAGAAATGAATGAGTTCCTTTATCGGAAGGCCCATCCTTTCCGGAGAGTTTTTCAGCTCATCTTCAAAGGAGACGATGGCATTGGCATTATTGGTATAACCCGAATTCTGAACCTTGATCAGCATCGGGTAGCGGTTGTTCTGTTCGATATAATTGCTGATATCCGTGTCCAGGGTCCGCTTCAGCACCGCATCGGTATACATGGGATTGGACGCGGCGATGCTGATCAGCAGGATGTTGCCCACAAGCAGAGAAAGCACCATCCATTTTTTATTCAGCATTTTCCGAATAACAAAACGCAGCATGATGATCCCTCCTATTGCTTTGTTATGACCTTATCGCCTTCCGACAGGCCGTCCAGCACCCAGGCGTCGGAGGACCCGGTGATGTTCATGGTCTTAATGCTCCTCTTATGAGGCATGCTGTCCTCTCCCAGGATACTGGCGGAAACGCCGTCCACAGCCTCGTCGAGGGCTTCTCTGGCGACCGTCAGCACATGCTGCAGATCCACAACGTTCATATGGACCCGCATGTTTCCGCGGGATACGGTCACGCCGGACCGGATCTCGCCTTCTGTAATATCGATCAGGGAGAAGGAATTCTGGAAGGTACCGTTGGAAACGGAGGAGGCCACCACCATTCCGGGGAGATTCTGGGTCTCACGGCCGCCGACTTCCACGGTGCAGCGGGTGCCGTACGGAAAAGCGGTCTCGGTCCTCACCATACGGATGGAGGTATCGATGATCGTCGCGATCTGGGTCCCTTTCCGGATCATGTCGCCTTCGGAATAATAAATGATATCCGTCAGACTGCCGGAAGCCGGCGCCGTGATCAGCGTCGTATTTTTGATCTCATACAGATCGTCCAGTTCCTTTTTAAGCTGCTCGATCCGGTTGTTTTCCCGGAACACAAACTGCTCCTGCTGCACTTCGGCGATCCGGATCTTTAAGGCTGCCTTTTCTTTCTCCCTGCCTGCGGGAAAGGCATTCATTTCTTCCGTAAGCTTACTCAGATTTTTCTGATAAGTCTCCGTGCCGGAGGCCAGGGCTTCATTTTCCCGCTCTACGGCCAGCTCCTTTTCCAGAATGCTGACTTCATCCACCGGGACCCGGATCTTAAAGAGCGGGTCGCCTTCCTTGATATCGGATCGGTTCCCGGTCACTGCCAGGCCTTCATAAATAGCGTCCGGCCCGTTATAGACCACCGCCCATTTCCGGGGATAATACAGAAGGGCGCCGGCCGACTGGACCTGATGGATGTCCCCGTAGGAGACGTCCGTTGTCTTATAGACCACTTTGTCCTTCTGGATCTCGTCGGCGTCGATGAGTTCGGAGGCCGAAGCCTGTCCGAAGGGAAAGGCAGTAAGCATCAGGGCGAAGGCGAAAGAAAGAAGGCGTTTTATCAAAGCATTATTCTTTAACATAAATGATCTCTCCTTCCTCCAGCCCTTCCGTGATGATGGTATTGACGCCGTTTGTATAGCCGGTCTTCACGTCTTTTCTGGTACGGGTGCCGTCCCGGATCACATAGACGTAGTTCTGTCCGCCGTCCTTCAGCAGGGCGTTCACCGGAACATAAAGCACGTCTTCCAGCTTCCAGGTCTCTCCCAGAAGCGCCCCGGACAGGCCGGCATACAGTTCATGATCCTTGTCCGGCGTTTTAACATTGAAAAAGGTGGGCGGGATCTGGTTCCGCTTGATATAGGAAAGCCGTTCGTCTCCGGTCAGCGGGACATATTCAAGCTCCCATTCCTTTCCCAGGATCCAGGCTCTGGCGGAGCCGTTTTCCATGATCCTGTTATCCACTGCTTCAGAGACCATAAATTTAAGTTCTTCCGGATCCGCAATGGTCATTACGGTTTTCAGCGCCCGCACAAAGGCCCCGTTTTTGATGCTGTCATCATAATAGACCTGTCCCGCATGAGGTGCGGTAAGGGTCTGGGCTTCCGTTTTCTTCCGAAGCGCTTCGATCTGGCTGTTCAGCTCCGCGATCTCCTGATCGCGGAGTTCGGTCTTCTGGCTTTTTTCCAGGGCTGCGGCTTCGATCTCCAGGCTCTTCATCTTATAGGCCTGGGAACCGCTGCCTTCCCGCTCCAGGATCCCCTGAAGATCCAGCTGCAGGATCTGCATGTTCAGATCCGCGATCTGATCCTCATAGACCCCGTTCTGTGTCTTTTCCTGAACGCTCTTTTCCAGCTGCTCTATCCGGGCAAGGTTTCCCGTCTGATCAAGGCCGATCAAAAGGTCTCCCTCCTCCACGTACTGCCCCTGGGCGACGTAGATCTCGTCCACGGTGCCGTCGGCGTCAAAGTAGAGTTCCGTCAGGGAAGCCTTCATGACCCCCAGATAGGTCTGCATCGAGCTCAGATCCCCCCGGACCACCTTCGCCGTGTCCAGGTTGACCCCCACGGGCTCCGCAAGGCTGGGCGCTTCCTGTTTTTCCGTCTCCCCGCCGCAGGCGGCAAAGATAAACATCAGGAGGATGATGCCGATGCTGAAAAGTCTGTTTCTGACATTTTTCACTTCAGGATCACCTCCTCTCCGTCACCGATCCCCGACAGGATCTCCGTAAGGGAGTTGCCCACCAGGCCGATCTCCACGTTTTTATAATACTTCACGCCGCTTTCCAGCGGATAGTAGACTACGGTTTCGCCGTTGATCTCCGATATAGCCTTGTTCGGCACGCAGACCACCTGCTCCCGCTTGTCGATCAGGATCTCCACACGGCCGGAAGCATTGTCCGCCAGGTCGTAGGCCTGATCCTGGAGCACAAAGTAGATATTGCCCTTCTTTCCGGGCTCATGGACCGTCTCCGGAATGTTCAGCTCCTTTTCCGTGGCTGCCCGGGCACGGAACTCCGTGCCGGAAACCGTGATGATATAATCTTCATCATAGACGACCTTGTCCCAGTATTCCGTATTGCCCCGGAACAGGGACATGGAGGAGTCCGCGATCTTGATGACGGTCTGGGAAAGGGACGTGAGCTCAGAGACCTCCGGAGAATAGACGTAGGTGATGGTCCCGTCAAAGGGCGCCACGATCCGCCGTTCGTCAATCTTTTCCTGAAGGGCGTCGATCCTGGCGTTCAGAAGATACAGACTGTCGTTTAAGCTCTGGGCGGAAGCATCGTACTGGCGGTTCACCGCGTCAAGGGCTTCGTTAACGGCCTCCTGGTCCATGCCCGCGGTCCTCTCCTGAGCCTGCTTCAGGGCCAGCTGCCGCTTTTCCTCATTCTGGCGGAGCGACGTTTCCAGAGCGGCATTCTGCTTGGTGTAGTCCTCCATTTCGGTTTCCATCTCGCCCATGTCCAGAAGCGCCAGCACGTCGCCCTTTTTGACGCTGTCCCCTACTGTGACGTTAAACTCACCGTACAGCTCGCCGGTTTTGGCAAAGCCCAGGGATTCCGCCTGAAGGGGCACGTAATAGGCCGACACCCTCTCCGACAGAATAACGTCGTCAACGGTGCTGAAGGCAGTTTTGTAGACCGCGCCTTCATATTCCTTTACAGTGGGCGCATGGGCAAAAGTCTCCTCTTCCGGAAGCAGGGAGCAGGAGGACAGCGCCAGCATGGCTGCCGCCGCCAGGCCCACCCCCGGAAGAACTCTTGACCTGCTTTTTCGTATCCTGTATTTTTTCACGTTTTCCGAAACCTTTCCTGTTTCTGTTTTAAAGTATTGTTTTACTTACCGTTTTAATTGCCGTCTGTTTTTTGTTCCGACTGTATCCGGCCATGCCCGCCAAGCCTCAGAGCCTTCCCCAAAGCCTTCCCCTTTGGGGAAGGTGGCGCGCAGCGCCGGATGAGGTACGTCATTTGCTGCAAACCTCATCCACCGCCTTCGGCGGTCCCCCTTCCCCAGAGGGGAAGGCTGTTGCTTCTCTTCCGGAAGGCGGTTATGGCTTCCCCTCTGGGGAAGCTGTCACCGAAGGTGACTGATGAGGTCCTCCCGCAGGTGACTGATGAGGTCCGCCATTTCAGGGCATAAACCGGCATGATAGAATATTATAGCATCTTTCGGAATAAAAAAGCACCAAAAAAACCTATGGTTTTCTATAAAAAAACAGAGGTCCGGAACGCCTGAACCGGCTTCCGGACCTCTCCGAGTTTTTATTCAGCTGTATCTGAGCCTCCCGCGGCTCTCCTTATCCGATCAGGCATTCCGCGATCTGAACGGCATTGGTGGCGGCGCCTTTTCTGATCTGGTCTCCGCAGCACCAGATGGCCAGCGCGTTGTCCAGCACCATATCCTCCCGGATACGGCCCACGTAGACCAGATCCTGGTCCGAGGTCTCCAGCGGGATGGGATATTCATGGGCGGCCAGGTTGTCCACCAGACGGCAGCCAGGGGCTTTCGAAATGACTTCCCGGGCCTGTTCCACCGTGATCTTATCCTTCGTCTGCACCGTTACGGAAACGGAATGAGAGCGCACCACGGGCACCCGTACGCAGGTGCAGGTGACCTTCATTTCCGGAAGGTGCATGATCTTCCGGCCTTCGTTTAAGAGCTTCAGTTCTTCCGTGGTATAGTCATGATCCGACGCGGAACCGATATCCGGGATCACGTTGTAGGCCAGCTGTTTGACAAACACCTTCGGCTCGTAGATCTCTCCCTTAAGCCCGGCTTCCACTTCCGCCATAAGCTCCACGGGGCCGTTGGCGCCGGCGCCGGAGGCCGCCTGGTAGGTGGAGGCGATCATGGCCGTAATGGGGGACAGGCTGTTCAGGGCATTCACCGCCGTTGTGGTGATGATGGTGGTGCAGTTGGGGTTGGCAATGATGCCGTGATGGTTTTTCACGTCCTCTGCATTGATCTCCGGAACCACCAGGGGAACCTGGGGATCCATGCGGAAGGCCGATGAGTTGTCAATAAATACCGCGCCGGCTTCCACGATATAGGGAGCCATATCTTTGGCGACCGCGTTGGAGGAAGCGCCCAGGACAAAGTCCATGCCGGCAAAGGAGTCGTGCTTCGCTTCTTCGACGGCAATCTCCCGTCCCTTGAAGGGCAGCAGCTTTCCGACGCTCCTGGCGCTGGCAAGAAGCTTCAGCTCTCCCACCGGGAAATCCCGCTCTTCCAGGATCTTCATCATTTCACGGCCGACGGCGCCGGTGGCGCCAAGGATCGCAACATTATAGGTCTTCATAATCTTCTCCTCAACTTACTGCACAAACTTATGATACAGGGATGAAACAGCGGTATTGAAGTCCTTTTCCTTCACCCCGATGATGATGTTCAATTCTTCGGGTCCCTGGGAGATCATGCGGATATTGACGCCGCTTTCGCCAAGGGCCTGGAAGATCTTTCCGGAAGAACCGGAACGGAAGGCCATCTTCCGGCCGACGGCCGCGATGATGGCGATGTTCTCCGAAACATGGATGTGGTCCGGTTTCATCTCCTTCTGGATATCCGCCAGGATCTGGTAGCGCACCGGGTCGAAAACGCCGGTCTCCACCACCACGGAATAAACGTCGATGCCCGACGGCGCGTAGGAGATCACCACGTTGTATTTTTCAAAGATCTCCAGGATCCGTCTGAGGGAAGAGGCTTCCGACGACATGCCGTTCTTGGTGATGGTCACGATGTCGTAGCCCTTCTTTCCGGCAATGCCGGTGATGAGGCTATCTTCCTCCGCGGAATCGAAGCTCTCCCGGATCATGGTGCCGGGATTCGTGGGATCATTGGTATTTCTGATGTTTAAGGGGATGTTCTTTTCCCTTACCGGGAAGACCGTCTGTTCATGAAGCACCTGGGAACCCACGTAGGACAGCTCCCGGAGCTCCGAATAGGTGACCCGGCTGATGGTCCTGGCCTCCGGAACGATACGCGGATCCGCCATCAGGATGCCGGAAACGTCGGTCCAGTTTTCATAGACGTCCGCTTCCAGAGCGGCCGCTGCCAGAGCGCCGGTGATATCGGAACCGCCCCGGTCCATGAGGCGGATCTTGCCGTCCGGCATGACGCCGTAAAAGCCGGGGATCACGCACTTCCTGCCGGATGCCAGGCGGGAAAGGGCTTCATAAGAAGCCTCCTTATCCACACTGCCATCCAGTCTGAATTTCAGCCACATGGCGGCGTCGATGAATTCATAGCCCAGGAAGGCGGCCATGAGCTTCGCGGAAAAATATTCGCCCCGGCTCACCAGTTTTTCCTCCTGGATGCCGCCGGTCATTTCGTTCCACAGGTCGTCAAAATCCTTTTCGATGTCCACCTTCAGCTTAAGTTCGTTCCGGATGGTCACGTAACGGTCCTTGATCATCTGGAAGACCGAGCCGCAGGACACGCCGTACTTTAAATGGGCGCTGCACAGATACAGAAGATCCGTGATCTTATGATCGTCGGAAAATCGTTTTCCCGCGGCAGATACCACCACGACAGAGCGGGAGGGATCCATTTCAATGATTTCTCTTACCTTTCTGTACTGGCCGGCATCCGCCAGCGATGAGCCTCCGAATTTGGTTACTTTCAGCATGCTGTCCCTTTCCGCTGCCCTGTACGGACCAAACAGTCTGCAGGGTATATTGCTTTATCGCTTTACCGAACAGGCTTCAGAGTCTGCAGGGTATATTGTTTTACCGCTTAACCGTACAGGCCTCTCAGCCCTCCGGGTCTATGTTTTTTCCGCTTCCCGCCTGATCAGCCGATGGCGGCTATAAACAGTTTATTATCTTTCTCCAGGCTTTTTACTGCCCAGTCCAGCATTTCCTTCACGCTGACCCTGGCGGTCACAAAAACGCCTCTGCAGGCTTCCGCCTTGAAGCTTTCCGGGATAAGACTTTCCTCCGCAGTCCGGATATACCAGGGAAGCAGGACGCTTTCGTTGGATACCGGGCAGGCCGTCCGCTTCATGGTATAGAAGGTTTCCGGCGTTTCCAGGATATCGATCAGGTCCTCCACCACGTTGTGGGCGGTGGGGAAACGGCCCGCGCCTTCCCCGATAAAGCTCTGGATGCCGCAGTAGGTGCCGGTATAACGCACCAGGTTATAATTTGCGGGGATCGCGGAGAGCACGTCTTCCTTTCCCAGGAAGACCGGCGCCACATAGGCGGAAACGCTGCCGTCCTCCTTCTTTTCGGAGAAACCCGCCAGCTTCAGGGTAAGGCCCTGATCCGCACCCCACTCGCAGTCCTTAAGCCGCGCGTTCCGGATGCCGAAGGTCTGTACGTCATCTTCCGGAAGGGAGATCCCAAAAGCCGTATTGGCGGAGATCAGCAGCTTTCTTCTGATATCATCGCCGTCGATGTCCGCGGAAGGATCCTTTTCGGCGTAGCCCAGGTCCTGGGCTTCCTTCAACACTTCGTCAAATTCGGCCTTTTCCGTCAACATCTTATGAAGGATGAAATTGGTGGTGCCGTTCATGATGCCGCCCACTGCCGTGAGTTCGTTCACCCGGCATGCCCGCTCGATATTCACAAGCCACGGGATCGAGCCGCCCACCGCCGCCGTACAGCGGAAGGAGACGCCGTTCTGTTCCGCCAGAGCCAGGATATCGTCATAGCAGGCGGCCACGACGGCCTTATTGGCAGTCACCACGTTCTTTTTATGCTCCAGAGCCGATTTGATATACTCAAAGGCCGGATGGATGCCGCCCATGACTTCCACCACCGTATCGATGGAAGGGTCTTCCATGATTTCTTCCGCGGAAGCCGCCGTACGGCCGGCCATTTCATCATCGACAACAAGGGAGAGGATCTTTACGACCTCCATATCCTCCCTTTCCTTTATGATCCTGTCTGCGCCGACACCGATGGTGCCATGTCCAAGAAGTCCGATTCTCATTCTATTACCAGCCTTTCTTACCGGACAGCAGGCAGGCTGCTGTCAGAACTCTTTTTCCTTAAGACCGATTTCCGGCACCGGCCGGAATCCTTACGGTTTCACCGGGCCTCCCGGGCCGTCTCCGCTCGTTTGAATTTTGCGCTAAATATTATGTGAATTTCAATATCATGTATAAATTTTCATTCAGCCAAAGCAGGCCTTTTTCATTTTAAGCAAGGAAAGGCTTGCTTTTATCAGGAAAAAAGTTTATCATACTCTTTATCTATTTGCAAGCGTGAAAGGAATACAAATGAGATATACCAGTACCAGAGGAAATGAGAACATTTTACCATCCAGAGAAGCGGTGCTTAAGGGCCTTTCCCCCGACGGCGGCCTATTTATGCCCCTGGATCTGGATTTTCATTCATTTAAGGCAGAGGAACTCTACCAGCTTCCCTACCGGGAGATGGCAGAGCGCATCCTCAGCTTCTTCTTTGACGATTTTTCGGACATCAAAGAGGTGGTGCGCCAGGCCTATGAAAACAGCTTTGACACCGAGGAGATCACCCCGGTGAAGGCCGTGGGAGACCACTATGTCCTGGAGCTTTTCCACGGACCCACCCTGGCTTTCAAGGACGTGGCCCTGCAGCTGCTGCCCCGCCTGATGGCGGCTGCGGCCAAGGAGACCGGAAGCGCCTCCGACATCCTTATCCTGACTGCCACCTCCGGCGATACCGGAAAAGCGGCCATGGAAGGCTTTAAGGACGTTCCCGGAATCCGCATCCTGGTGTTCTATCCCTACGGCGGCGTCAGCCCGGTGCAGCAGCTCCAGATGACGACCCAGCGGGGAAACAACGTCCGCACCTGCGCGGTCCGGGGCAACTTTGACGACGCCCAGACCGGCGTCAAGCAGATCTTCGAGACCCTCTCCGAGACCTGCGCCGCAAAGGGCACGGTGCTCTCTTCCGCAAATTCCATCAACATCGGCCGCCTGGTGCCCCAGATCGTCTACTATTTCAAAGCCTATTCGGATCTGATCCGCTCAGGCCGCATAGCCGCCGGCGATCCCGTGAATTTCACGGTGCCCACCGGCAATTTCGGCGATATCCTGGCAGGCTATTTTGCCCGGTGCATGGGCCTTCCCGTAAAGAAGCTCATCTGCGCCTCCAACACCAACAACATCCTGACGGATTTCCTGACCACCGGCGTCTACGACAGGAATCGGCCTTTCTACAAGACCATCTCCCCCTCCATGGACATCCTGGTCTCCAGCAACCTGGAGCGGCTCCTGTACATGCTTTCCGGGAATGACGCCTCCTATACCGCGTCCCTGATGCGGGACCTTTCCGAAAAAGGCCGGTACGAGGTAACGCCGGAGCTTTTAC
Source organism: Lachnospiraceae bacterium (assembly GCA_017438305.1). Lineage (GTDB taxonomy): Bacteria > Bacillota > Clostridia > Lachnospirales > Lachnospiraceae > UBA1267. The sequence continues at coordinate 15,870 of JAFRVX010000128.1, forward strand.
AGAAGATCCGGGAAACCTTTGCCTGCGGCTTTGCGGATGACGAGGCCACCAAAAAGACCATCGGCCGGGTGTTCAAAGAAAACGGGTATCTGATGGATCCCCATACCGCCATTGCCTGGGCAGTCTCGGAAGACTTCTCCTCCTCCGGCGATCCGGACGCTTCCCTGCCGAATATCGTCCTGTCCACGGCATCGCCCTACAAGTTCCCCCAGGCGGTCTCGGACAGCTTAAGGCTGCCCCTCTCCGACTCGGAATTTGAACTCATGGACGCGATCCGCGCTTCCTCCGGCGTTCCCATTCCGGAAAACCTGGCGGAACTGCGGACCCTGCCGGTACGCTTTACCGATGTTATCACCAAGGAAGAAATGAACGATTTCGTGCTGAAGCTGATTGAGAAGTAAAGGAAGGGCCGGACGTTCCGGGATCGGACGTTCCGGGATCGGATGTTCCGGGATCAGATGTTCCGGGATCAGATGATCTTCGTAACTGAACAGCTTTCCAAAGCTGAATAGTTTTTCTGAAGCTGGATAGTTTTTCTGAAGTTGAATAGTTTTTCTGAAGCCGGATAGTTTTTCTGAAGTTGAATAGTTTTTCTGAAGCCGGATCGGTATCATTTATTATGAAGTATAAAAACGGAGCGGCCTCCCCTGTGAAATACCGGGGAGGCCGCTTCGTTTTTTTATTTTTCATCAGTTTTTCCGTACGTTGTTTTCCACTGCAGCTTTTTTGTTATTTCCCATACGTTGTTTTTCCGTCGTATTTTCTGTTGTTATTTTCCGCTGCAGCTTTTGTTGTTATTTTCCGTGCGTTATACTTTCCGTTATGTTTCCGTACGCTGTATTTTCGTAATACTTTTATATGACCGTACAGTATACAGAACACCCGCTTCCGGCAGTTGTCCGCCGGGTATGCCGGATATTTCAGCCCAGACATTCTCCGGGCGATTTTTTTGTTATTTCGTCCCGAATTTGAAAATGATGCCGACTATCGCCGCCAGGGCCAGGAAGACCACCGGGTGCAGCTTGCTGATCTTCGCCAGCACCTTATTCTCCTTAAGGCCTTTAAAGGTCCCCAGGTTCATCAGAAGCCACAGGACCACCGCCAGGACGATGGCGGGCCAGCGGATGCCGGAGAAGGCTGTTTTCAGGCTGTCAAGGGCTCCCGTATTAAAGAGGGCGATGGCCGCCACTCCCAGACAGGCCGCCGCGATCAGTCCGGTGGAAGCCGGTCTTAACCCGTAAAAGGCTGCCTGGACGTACTTGTTATCCTTGAAGGCCTTTAAGATGATGGCCACGATCAGGATCACGATGATGGACGGGAAGATCAGGCCCAGGGTCGCCACAACGGCGCCGGGCACCCCCGCCACGATAAAGCCGGTATAGGTAGACATATTGACGCCGATGGGTCCCGGCGTGCATTCGGAGACCGCGATCATATCCGCCAGCTGATCCGCCGTAAACCAGCCGGTCCGCTGTGAGATGTCCTGTAAAAAGGGCACCGTCGCCAGTCCGCCGCCCACGGCAAAAAGACCGGTCTTGCAGAATTCCCAGAAAAGCCGTAAGTAGATCATTTCCTGCCCTCCTTTTTAAGAAGCACCTGGGCCAGGATGCCGACAACGCCGGCAAACAGCACAAAGATGATGGGCGACCAGTCCAGGAACAAAGAGCCGATCAGGACCACCAGAAAGATCCCCAGGGTGACGGCATCCTTAATGGACGTCTTTCCCAGCTTGACCACCGCGTTCAGGATCAGGATAAAAACACAGACCCGGATGCCGGCAAAGGCATTCTGCACCACCGCCAGATGGGCAAAGTTGGAAATAAAGGCCGTGATCAGGGTGATGATCACCAGGGACGGGAAAACCACGCCCAGGGTCGCCACGACGCCGCCGATCACGCCTTTCACCTTGTTTCCGATAAACGTAGCGGTATTGACGGCGATAATGCCCGGCGTGCACTGGCCTATGGCATAGTAATCCATCAGTTCCTCGTTCGTGGCCCATTCCCGTTTCTCGACCACTTCCTTCTGAAGCATGGGCAGCATGGCATAGCCGCCTCCGAAGGTCAGTCCGCCGATCCGGGCAAAGGTCAGGAACATATCCAGCAGTTCTTTCATAAGATCATTCCCCCTTCATTTCCCCGGTCCCTTTTAAGGACCTGTCTGTAGATTGCAATGTAACCGCCGTCAGCCTGTAGGCCTGTCCGGCATCTTCTATGATCTCCTCCCGGAAAAGCGCTTCCTCCGAAAGGGTGTTTATGTTTACGGGCGACACAAAGATCCCTTCCCCGGAAAGCTTGGCGAGGGCTTCCTTGCGGCACCAGACCCGGGTAAAATCCCCGTCGTAAACCGCCTTTTCTTCTGGGGACAGGCACCGGTTTATCAGGGACTCCCGGTAGCTTTCCCGGATCTTTTCCACGTCCAGCCCCACAGGAACGTCGGCCAGCGCTGCCGCCGCCACGGTTCCCGAATGGGAAAGACTGAAATAAAGGTCTGTCATGTCTTCAAAATATGGCTTCCCGTTGTCCGTAAAGGCAGCCAGCCCTGTTCCCAGCCCCTGCTCTTCCAGCAGTTCTTCCAGAAGGTTCCAGGCTGTGGCCGATGCTCTGAAAACATCGGGATTTCTATAGGAAAAGAGATGCCGATAAAAGGCCTCCCCGAAGGACGGGATATGGCTGACCTTCCCCACCGGCCTCCAGCGTACCGAAAGCATAAGGATCCTCACCTGTTATAAGATAGCTAACAGTATAGCCGTAAAGCTGTTGTTCTGTCAACTTAAAGAAAAGCTCCCTGACAGTTCGCAAAACGATTCTTACAGATACAGAAATTGTAAAGTCTTATAAAGCCTGCATAACTGCAGACTCCGTTAACAGCCCCTTTTTCGGCCCAGGTCAGCCCAGCCGGACCTCTCTTAAAGGATGCTCCAGGTCCACTTCCCCTTCTAATTCTTCGGAAAGTTCCCGAACGATGTCAGGCAGTTCCTCCAGAAAAACTTTCTCCTTCTTTTTGGACCGGCGGCCTTTTCCTTCATAGATCACCCGGCTGGCATAAGCATCATAGCTTACGGCAAAGTCTTCTTCATCGTCATGAGGGAAAAAGGTGACCGCCGCCTCATAGCGGATCTGCCCCTTCTCACTGTCGGAGGTCAGTGTGACCTTCGCGGCATGGCGTTCCCTGCCGTTATAAACACAGGAAGCCGGAAAATAGCCTTCAAAAATATCGATTACTGCCATAATTACTCCTTATTCTTTATCGATTTCAAGCTCTGAGCGGGATCATGCCCGAATACCGGGAACGAAACTGCGCCCGAACGCCCGGTCCGGAGCGGCGCCTGAACGCCGGATCAGTACTGTGCCTGAATGCCCGGTTCAGTACTGTGCCTGAATACCCGCTTCAGAACAGCTCCGGAATGCCCCGGAAAAGGACCGGGACCTGTCAGCAGCTTTGACAGATCATTTTTATCTTACCTCAGAACACGGCATTTTTCCATAGCAGGAATGAATCTTTTTGCATTATGGTTTCTTCTTTTCTTCATAAAAAACACCCGCTCGGGATCGCCGGACGGGTGTTTTGCCATATAAGGCTTAACTATTAGGCTTACAAGCCGCAAACTGTGAGATCGCTCTCCGTTTTCACTTTTCAGCCTTTTAAGCATTCAGCTGAATTACTTGCTGACGTTGTGCTCTTCACACCACTTGTCAAGAGCTTCCTGCTTGGCATCCATAAGGGTCTGCAGGCCTGATTCATACATCTTGTCATTCAGGGTCTTGATGGTAGCTTCGGTATCCTTGGCAGCACCGGCACCGATGGTGTACCAGTACTGATCCCTGATATTATTCAGAGCGCCGATCAGGTCAAGATATTCGGTGTTGTCAAAGATGAAACCGTAAGCCTTGGTCCTGTGAGAATCTTTTTCCGCATTGGGGTAGATCTCAGTGTACATGTTGGGCTCGTTGTTCTCCCAGACATGGGCAATTCTCTGGTTGGGGTAGATCCAGCCGTAAGAGTTGTGGTAGGTCTGGGTTTCAGCGGTCATGCCTTCGGGATACATAGCCTGGTTGTCGTTGTCGGGATTCTCGACCCAGTCTTCGCCCTCAACGCCCCAGTTGATCAGGTCGTTGAACTCACGGTTGGTGAACATGAACTCCATAAGACGGGCAGCCTGGACAGGATCTCTGGTGGTACCGGCAATAGCGTAACCGGAACCATTGTAGGCGGTGATCATATCTTCTCTCCAGTAGAAGATGGTCATGTCATGGTTGCACTGATCTCTCTTTTCAGCATAAGAGTCGGGTTTCATCGGGCAGCAGCCGCCGAAGGTGTTGCCGGCCTTGACCAGAGATTCATAACCATCGGACTGGTTGGTGGGCATATCCTTCTGGATATAACCGGCGTCAAACCATTTCTTGGCATATTCGGCTGCCTTCTTGAAGTAATCGGTTTCATAGAAGTTGACTACATCAAAGTTGTCGCCGTAGTTGTCCAGAACGCCGTAACCGTCGGTCAGGGAGTCCGTATGCTGCTGGTTGCAGGCGGGGTTGGAGTTGTAGGTACCGCCCATGACGGTCATGTCAGGATATTTTTCATGAACAGCCTTGAAGATCTCGGTAGCCTTGTCAAAAGCATCGTCGATGTCGCCGTTGATGGTTTCGGGATCAAAACCGACCTCTTTGAGGATATCGGTTCTCATAGCCATGCCGTAGCGGTGGGTTCTTTCCATTCTGGGGAAGAAGCCGAGCAGCATGCCGTTTCTCTTGGAAGCTTCAACTTCGTCTTTGCCGAAAACATCATTGATGGTGCCCTGCAGATACTGTTCGTAGGGAGCCATATCAATGATGAAGCCCTGCTCATAGTAATCTACCGGGGTCGTCTGGTTGATGATATCCAGGGGCTCCTGAGCAGAAAGCATGAGGGGAACCTGCTGCGCAGCGCCGCCCAGAGTATAGGGAAGGCCGGTAGCTTCGATATTCAGCTCTTTCTTGGTGAGCTCTTTGATAGCATCAATAACGTTCTGCATATGCGGCCAGTTGTCGTTGGCAACATACATAATGAACTGAGCCTTGTAGGTCTCTTCCGGATTGCCGGAAGATTCTGCCTGAGAAGTGCTTTCGCCTTCTTTAGTGCTTTCGCCTTCTTTGGTGCTTTCTGCCTGGCTCTCGGAAGCCTTGGTGGTATCCTTACCATCAGAGCCGCCGCAGGCTGCAAGAACAGAAAGGCACATGAGAGCTGCTAAAAGAACAGCAATCAGTTTCTTCATGTTTATCCTCCAATAAAATTACGCCACAGGGTGGCGTTTAATAAAAGCCTGCTTAGTATAAACTCTATTTATATCCTTGTCAAGGTGTCTCGGAACAAATTTGAACAATTTATGAACAAAATAAGTATAATTTCAAATTTTGAAACAAAAAAGGGCAAAAAAACCGGCTCTGAACAATAAAGAGCCTGCCGTTTTCCGCCGGACAGGCCCTTTACTGATAAAAAATTTTTATACTGTTCCGGCCTTCCCGGATCACAGGTATCTTCCCGTAAGGCTTTCCTCTGTCTTCCGGATCTCTTCCTCCGTCCCGCAGGCCACGATCCTGCCGCCGTATCTGCCGCCGCCGGGGCCCATATCAATGATGTAATCCGCGTTCCGGATCACGTCCGTATCGTGTTCGATGACAATGACCGTGGCGCCCTGCCCGATGAGATGCTGAAAAACCTTGAGCAGCGTCTCTACATCCAGGGGATGAAGGCCGATGGTGGGTTCGTCAAAAACAAAGACCGTGTCTTCCTGGCCTCTTCCCATCTCCGACGCCAGTTTCAGCCGCTGGGCTTCACCCCCGGAAAGACCCGGGGTCTCCTCCCCCAGGGTCAGGTAGCCGAGCCCCAGGTCATGCAGCACCTGCAGCTTTTTCGACACCTGCGGAAGGTCCGAACAGGCTGAAAGAGCCTCATCAACGCTCATATCCATAAGTTCCGGAAGGGAATAGCCGGTCTCTGTCTTTTTCGGTATCCTTCTGATCAGCCAGGCCTCTTTCGAATAGCGGGATCCCCGGCATTCGGGACAGGGTATGTCCACGTCCGGAAGGAACTGGACGTCCAGGCTTATGGAGCCGGTGCCGTCGCAGACCGGACAGCGTAGGCTGCCTGTATTATAGGAAAAATCTCCGGCCTTCAGCCCTTTTTCCCGGGCTGAAGACGTTCTGGCATAGGCCTTTCTCAGTTCATCATGGACGTCGGCGTAGGTGGCTACGGTGGACCGGACGTTAATCCCTATGGGAGACGCGTCGATCAGCCTGGCCTGGCGGATGCCTTCGGCCCGGATCTCTTTTACATGGGAAGGCAGCTCTTTGCCGCGGGTCATCGCCTCCAGGGCCGGGATCAGGCTTTCCAGCACCATGGTGGTCTTCCCGGAGCCTGAGACTCCCGTCACGGCCGTAAGGCGGCCCTTGGGGAAAAGCACTTCCAGAGCCTGTACGGTATGGATCTCCCGGGTGGAGAGTTTTATCGTCCCGATCTGGAACAGTTCCTCTTTTCCGCAGGGTTTCCGGACGGCCACCCTGGTTTTTCCGGAAAGATAAGGCGCGATGCGGGAACGGGGATCCCTTTCGATCTCCGCAAGTTCCCCTTGGGCGATGATCTCCCCGCCCTTGGCCCCGGCCTCCGGTCCCAGCTCGATCAGATAGCCGGCTTCCTTCAGCACCTGGACGTCATGGTCTACCAGGATGACGGTGTTTCCATCCTTCAGAAGATCCTCCATCACCCCCTTCAGGCCTTCCAGATTTGCGGGATGAAGCCCTATGGAGGGCTCGTCCAGGACGTATAACACGCCTGTCGTCCGGTTTCTTACGGCTCTCGCCAGCTGCATCCTCTGACGCTCACCCGTAGATAACGTGGAAGCGCTTCTGTCCAGGGTCAGATAAGACAGTCCCAGCTCCATAAGTCTTCCCGCCGCGCCCCGGAAGGAATCCAGGATGCTTTCCGCCATGGGACGCATCTCTTCCGGTAGAGATCCCGGGACCTTTTCCGTCCACAGTTTCAGCTCATCCAGCGTCAGCCGGCAGGCATCCGCCAGGGAAATGCCCTGAAGCCGGGGCGCCCGGGCCGCTTCCGAAAGCCGGGTGCCGCCGCAGTCCGGACAGACTTCCTGCTTCAGGAACTTTTCCACCCGTTTCATGCCCTTTTCGTCTTTTACCTTCGACAGGGCGTTTTCCACGGTATAGACCGCGTTGAAATAGGTAAAATCCATATCGCCCGCGGCGCCGCTGGTCCTGTTCTGGTAGATGATATTCTTTTTGACGGCCGGTCCGTGGAAGACGATCTCTTTTTCTTTTTCGGTAAGCTCCCGGAAGGGCACGTCGGTCCGGACCCCCATTTCCCGGGCGATGTCCTTCATCAGGGACCACATCAGGGTCTGCCAGGGAAGCACCGCCCCCTCATCGATGGAAAGGGAGTCGTCCGGCACCAGGGTGGATTCGTCCACGGTACGGACGATGCCGGTGCCGTCGCATTTCCGGCAGGCGCCCTGGCTGTTGAAGGCCAACTCCTCCGCCCCTGGTGCAAAGAAGACTTCGCCGCACTCCGGACAGGTAAGAGGCAACCCCGCCGCCACGTTAAGCGATGGCTTTACATAATGGCCGTTGGGACACCTGTGGCTGGAAAGCCGCGAAAACATGAGCCTCAGGATATTCAGAAGCTCTGTTCCGGTGCCGAAGGTGCTCCGGATGCCGGGGATCCCGGGCCGCTGCCTCAGAGCCAGCGCTGCCGGCACATACAGCACCTCGTCCACCTGGGCTTTTTCCGCCTGGGTCATCCGGCGCCTGGTATAGGTCGATAGCGACTCCAGATACCGGCGGGAGCCTTCGGCATAGAGAATGCCCAGGGCCAGGGAGGATTTTCCCGAACCCGACACGCCGGCTATGGCCGTAAGACGGTTCAGGGGGATATCGACGTTGATATTTCTCAGGTTATGCACCCGGCCGCCCCGGATCCTGATAAAGCCGGGCGCCTTGTTTTCTCTGTTCATTTCCATTGGCTGATCCTGTTGGTAATAAATATCGCCTCTGACAGGTCATTTCCTAATATCCGTCAATGTCTCTGCCGCGGGTCACAAAAACCCGGGCGGATATTCACTTTCCGGTACCGCCCGGGGATACGCACCTGCCGGTAATGACAGGTTCTGCTTCTTATCGTTTTACTGTTTCTTTTCAGGTTTCCTGTTTCTGATGGGTCAGCGCTTTTTCTTTCTGATCAACACGATCAGCGTGCCGAAAAAGACCGCTCCCCCAACAGCCATAAAGTAGATCCCCATCCAGGATCCGCCGCGGATCTTCATGGGGTCCGCCGGATCATAGGCTATGTCTATGGTCTTCCCAACCTTGCAGCCGGGGCTCCAGGCGTCCAGAAACTGGCGGCAGGTTTTTCCGTCAATTTCATATTCCACTTCCGCCCGATGGGAGATCCGGTTGGAAGCCGAAGGATCGCTCACCTCTTTTACAGAGACAATGACCGCTTTGGTCTTTTTGAACCCCTCGGATTCGAAGAAGGTGATGTATGCGCCTATGACGATGGCGATAAGTGCAAAGGCCATGACCAGGTAATCCGGTTTAAATCTGCTGTTCCGCATGATTCTGTTCCTTCTTTACCGACCTTTTTCCGATCCTGGTTTTTCAACGTTCAGGCTTCCGGCCCTGATTTAACATCCGTTCTTCCGGCTGCGGTTAAATCGTCCGTTTCCGGCTTTAATCCAGGATCTTCTTCAGGGTAAGGATGTTCCGGCCGTTCTTATACTCGTAGGCCACGTCGTCCATGGTCTTCTTGGTCATGAAGATGCCCAGGCCGCCGATCTTTCTTTCGCTGGCGGGAAGGGTGATGTCCGGATCCTCCTGGGCCAGGGGATCAAAGGGGATGCCGTGATCGATAAACGTCAGGGTCACGGTCACCGGCTTTTCGGAAATCTCCACCCGTACCGCAGCCTTGCCTTTTTCCGGCGCGTAGGCATAATTGGCAATATTCACGAAGATCTCTTCTGCCGCTACCTGTATCTGAAGGCTGGCAGGTAAAGGACAGTCCGCGCTTTCAAGCTTTTCTTCAATAAAGGACTGTATGATCCCGAGGTTGTCAAGATCAGCCTCTACCTCCAGCTCATTCTGAAAAAAAAGCAAGGTATCCGTTCTTTCCAGCAGCTCGAGGAGTTCTTTGGTCCACAGATCGATCTCGGCCCTGCCCTCTGCGGTCTCCAGGCCGTTTCTTCTGATGGACCGGCGGATCATCCGGGTGTAGCCGATGATACTGGCCTTATCCTCCACTTCCCTGATCTTGACTTCGTTCTTCGTGCCGAGGTAGGCAGCGAGCACAGCCTTCCAGAAAGCGGTGCCGGTCTCGAAATCAAAGCCCTGGAAGCTCTTGATGGTTTCATGATCATATTCGGAATAGCCGATGAAGGCGTTGTACATGGAGGCCAGTTCAAAGATGGGATGGCCCACCGCCAGGGTATCCATGTCGATCAGAAGCACTTCATCGTTCTGGAACATCACGTTCTTGGTATGATAATCGCCGTGGATCATGTGATTATCCTCGGGAATGGCCTCTATCAGGGAGACCAGCTTCTTCCCGGCTTCTTCCGGAAGATGGTCCTGCATGAAGCGGGCCCAGCCTACGGCGGTCTCCTTCATGTCGGGAAGTTTTCCTTCCGGGACCTCTGTCTCGTGGATCTTTCTTAAAAGGTCCGCGTATTCCTTAACGCACCAGTCAAACTTTTCCGGCTCCTTCGCCAGAATGTTTGAGAAGGACTTCGCGTTCAGCAGTTCAAAAACGGAACCGTAACTGTCTCCGACCTTCACCACGTCGTAGGAGATAGCCGTGGGAATGCCCAGGATCAGCGCCAGACGGGCCACTTCCCGCTCGTGCTGGATGTCTGCCAGGGCGTCCGCGTTGTTATAAACCTTAATGACGTTGTCCTGGTCGATCCGGTACACCGTTCCGTTGGCGCCTCTTCCGATCTCTTCGCAGCCTTCGATGGAGACCACCCGGTAGGCTTTTTCCACCGTCATCATCTGGGTAAAGCCCGTCATGTCAAGAATTTCATAGACCTCTGAACTGACGCCGATGACCGACAGATCCGGATAAGTCTTCTTGATGCGCAAAAGCACCCGGAGACCCGCGCTGGAGATGTACTCCAGGTCAGACGCGTCCATCACGACGGCTGCCGGCTTCTTTTCATCCAGTTCAGCCATGATCTTCTTTTCCACTTCAGCCGCATTGTTCGAGTCGATCCTTCCCTGAAGCCTGATCTTTACGAAACTATCAGCCATGATTTCCTCCTCTTATCCGCCCGGAAGATCTTGAAAAACGCGGTTTCGGCCGCTCTCTTTCCGATCCGCCGGACCGTATTTTTTCGCTTTTGACAGGAACCGGCCGTAGGATCCCGGTCCCTTTTCCCTGTTTTATTCCGGCATCGCATACCGGAACTGTATTCCGGGCAGAGCCCCGCCCTATCGTAGGGCAGCCCTGCATTCTTTACACACGCATTCTTTTCTTAGCCGGGGGTCTTCTCCGGAGCTTATTCGATGGTCAGGATATCCGTAAAGCCGGTGACTTCAAAGATCTCCATGATGGTCTCGTTGACGTTGACCACCTTCATCTCGCCCTGTCTGTTCATCTTCTTCTGGGATGACAGCAGGATACGCAGGCCTGCAGAAGAAATATAGTCCAGATTTTCAAAATTCAGGACCAGCTCCTCCAGACCGTCGATATGCTCCTTGAGCAGCGTTTCCAGTTCGGGAGCGGTCACGGTATCCAGCCGGCCTTCCAGGATGATCTCCGCTTTTTTCCCCTCAATATTCTTGGCAATATTCAGCATTTTTTTCCTCCTGCAGTGTCACTATCATAACTTGTTCTGAAAGGTATCTATAGTTTTTCAGAATGATTCCGGGGTAAGTATAACCGAGTTAAAAAATAATTGCAAGCCAAAACCCGGCGTCTTATTCAGTTGAAGAAGTTTCCGTTTCCGGTGCTGTTTCTCCGACAGTCTCTGATCCTGTTTCCGCCAGGGCTTCTGTCTCTGATCCTGATTCCGCCAGAGCGTCTGTCTCTGATCCTGTTTCCGTCAGGGATTCTGTCTCTGATCCTGTTTCTGTCAGGGTCTCTGTCTCTTCTCCCGCCGCTGTCACCGGCCCGGAACCGCCTTCCGCGCCTTCCGCCGCCCGCTTTCTTTCTCTCCTTCTTTCAAGCCAGGGCAGGAAATAGGACGAATAGACCAGGTCCAGGATGGCCACTACAGGAACCGCGATCAGGATGCCCACCACGCCGAACATGTTGCCGCCCACCGTAACGCCTACCAGGATCAGCAGCCCGGAGATGCCCAGGGAGTTTCCGAAAAGCTTGGGCTTGATGATGTACGCGTCGATGGTCTGCAGCACGATGAAGAAGATCAGGAAGATGAACGCATGGGCCGGATTGATCATCAGCAGGATGAAGGCGCTCAGCACCGCTCCCACCACCGGACCGAAGGTCGGCACCAGATTGGCGAGCGCCACCAGGAAGGAGATCAGGCCGATATAGGCCATGCGGAAAGGCGCCATAAAGATGGCCGTCACCGTTCCGATGATCAGGCTGTCGATCAGGTTGAAGACGATGTACTGATTAAAGATCTGGGAGCATTTCCCGATAAAATCCGCTGCGCCCAGGGTCTTCCTTTCTCCGAAGACCAGCAGCGAAAGCTTCTTTACGCCTGCCTTCAGCCTCTTTTTGGCAAACAGCAGGTAAACGGAAAGGATGACCGCGATGACCCATTGAAGGATGCCTTTTCCGGCGTTGGCGGAAGCCTCCAGTATGCTGGAAATGTTCTCCGTGACGTATTCATAGAACCGGTCCAGCAGATGCTCCGATGAGGAAATGAGCTCGCTGAAATCAAAGCGGCTGGTGACGCTCCAGTTTTCCAGCCAGTTGATCAGGGAGCTGATATAGCCTCCCAGGTTCCCGGCAAAGAAGCCGATGCTGTCGATCAGCTGGGGGATCAGGATCATGACAAAGAACACCAGCAGCAGGAGCACCACGATAAAGGCGATCATGTTCGACAGAAGATCCCGTCTGCCTTCCTTTTTTACCCGTCTGAAAAGCGTTCTGGAAAGAAACTCCGCCAGAGGATTGATAATGTAGGCGATGACACAGCCCAGGATCACCGGCCGGAAGTAGCCGACAAAAGTTCTGACCTGCTTCCAGACCTCGGCAGACCGCATCAGGATCACCAGCAGAACGACCGCTATGCAGGCTGCCACGGCGTAGGCGTACCAGGGCGCTTCTTTAATTCTTTTCTTCATATTGCTGCCTTCTTAAATCATGTTTCCGGGCACGAAGCCGCGCCGTCGATGTCTGTCCGTTGAACGGCTTCCTTAAGTTTCTATCTTTTTCCTGATGGTGAGCACATTTTTCCCGCCGAGGTATTCGTATTTCACCTGGTCCATCGTTTCCTTCACGATATGGATGCCCAGGCCGCCCTCCTTGCGTTTTTCCGCGTCGGCGGTAAGCTTCGGCGCTTTTCTCGCGGTGGGGTCGAAAGGAATGCCCCGATCGGAAAAGGTCAGTTCAACGAACTTTTTCTCTTCATCAAAGGCGAACTGGAGGGTAACATTGCCCCGGCTTCCGTCGTAGGCGTATTTTGCGATATTGACAAAGATCTCCTCCACCGCGAGCAGTATCCTGAACCGGTCCTCTCTGCGGCACTGCACCGCTTCCAGTTCCCGGGAGATAAAATCGTTCAGGTCGTCCAGATTCTCCAATGTTGCCGGAACCGTGCATTCCTTCCGGATGACGTGGTCGTCGGCGGCTTCCGGACGTCCCAGGTACCGAAGGCAGAGCATTGTGATATCATCAAACTGAGGCGCTTCTCTGACAAAGCCGCCCAGGGCTTCATACATGTTTCCGATGAGTTTTTCGGGACCGGCGCTTACGTCCCGGTTCAGGGCTTCCGCCAGGCGGTCCGTGCCGAACTGCTCTTCCGCAGCGTTTTCGGCCTCCGCGACGCCGTCTGTATACTGGAACAGGCAGTCGCCGGGAGCAAGTTCCAGTTCATAGTCCCGGTACCGGATGCCGTCCCGCAGGCCCAAGGGCGGATCATGGGGATCCTCAAAGAGTTCAAACTGCCCGCTGCCCCGCTTCACCACCGGATATTCGTGACCCGCGCTGGCTGCCCTCAGCTTTCCGTTTCTTAAGTCCAGAATGCCGAGCCATACAGTACAGAACATAAAGGAAGTATTGTTCTGGCACAGCTGATGATTGACGTAGGTCAGGATCTCTCTGGGCGTCCCGCCTGCCTGGGCATGGTTCTGGAGCAGGGTCTTCGATATCACCATGAAGAGCGCTGCCGGAATGCCTTTGCCGGAGACGTCCGCAATGGTCAGGGCCAGATGATCCTTGTCGATCAGGTAAAAATCATAGAAGTCTCCGCCCACTTCCTTTGCCGGCGTCATGCTGGCAAAGAGGTCGATCTCCGTCCGGTCCGGGAAGGGCGGGAAAACACCGGGAAGCATATCCCGCTGGATCTTCGAAGCGATATCCAGCTCGGTCCCGATCCTCTCCTTTTCTGCCGTCACCGACTGCAGGTTCGCGGTATAGTTCTCGATCTCGCTGACCATATTGACTGCGGTCCGGGTAAGGGTGCTGACTTCGCCGTAACCGTAACGGTAAGGCTTGCATTCCAGCTTTACCACCTCGGGATTCAACTCCCCTTCTTCCTCAAGCCCCGTATAACGGCCCAGGACGTCGGTCAGATGAAGGATGGGCTTTGTGACCTTCTTTTCAATGGAACGCATGAACAGCATTTCGATCACCAGGAGGCTGTTCAGCATAACGGCGATCATGACGTAATACTGCTTCCAGTAATTCAGGTACCGGATCAGCGCACCTTCATACTCTTCCTTCCACTCCGGAAGTTCGGGATTCGCCAGCGTGTCATACGTTGTAAACAGCTCGGGATCCAGATAAAGGGTGTTCCGGTACAGAAGATACGCGCCCAGCGCCGAAGCGATGATGCCTACGATCAGGAAAGCCAGCACCATGCGCTCGTTGATGGTGATGGTACGGGTCCTGATCACGGACACCAGAATGGTCACCGGGATCCCGCCGATCAGCGCGGCATCCAGATACTGGCTGATATAATAGCCCCATTCCAGAAAGGTCTCTTTGGAAAGACCGTCATCCATTCTGAATACCAGGACCGACGAATAGGCCACCACCGTTACCACCATGATCAGGTAATATTTGATCACATGGGCGGAGGTATCCATCCGGGGATAGTCCGGTTTATCCTCTCCGGGAAGCTTTATGG